>NZ_JBLRVY010000003.1:0-510446 GCF_048159485.1 Streptomyces sp. 4F14 | reverse complement strand
GGGGGCTGAGACGCGGCGGGCTGAGGAGAAGGCGGCTCAGGTGAGGCGGACCGAGGAGAAGGGGGCTGAGACGCGGCGGGCTGAGGAGAAGGCGGCTCAGGTGAGGCGGACCGAGGAGAAGGGGGCTGAGACGCGGCAGGCTGAGGAGAAGGCGGCTCAGGTGAGGCGGACCGAGGAGAAGGTGACTGGGGTGACCGCTGCTGCGGTGAGCTGCGCCGGGGAGGAATGAGCTGAACCGTGGCACCCAGGTCCTCCGGTGCCTCCGGCGTCCCTTGGCCTCCCGGCTGCTGCGACTCCGCCGACGTCCTCAGTCCCCGCGGCGTCTCCGGCCCCTCCGATGCCCTCGGTTTCTCCGCCGCGCCTTGCTCTCCCGGCCGCCCCGACGCCCCAGACTCCCCCGACGCCCTCGGTTCCCGCGGCAAGCCTGGGCTCTCCGGTGCCCCGGGCTCCCCCACTTGCCACGATGCCCCCGGGTTCTCCGCCGCGCCTTGCTCTCCCGGTCGCTCCGACGCCCGTAGTCCCCGCTGGCTCTCCGGCGCTTCCGGCTCCGAAAGCCTTTCCGCGCGCTCCGGCGTCCCCGGTCCCCGCAGCCCCAGTTGGTCCGGCAGCCTCGGTTCCCATGCTTCCTCCGGGCGTTCAGGCGCCCCCGGTTCCCATGCCTCCTCCGGGCGTTCCGGCGTCCCCGGTCCCCTCAGCCCCGGCAGCCTCGGTTCCTGCGGCTTCTCCGGGTGCTCCGGCGTCTCCGGTGCCCTCAGTCCCGGCTGCCCCGGCTGATCCCGCAGGCTCGGTTCCCACTGGCCCGCCGGTTCCCAGAGTCCCGCCGGCTCCCACTGGCCCGTCGGTTCCCACTGATTTTTCGGGGCGTCGGTGGGGCTGTGTTCGGCGTCCCCCGGTGGCCTCGGGTGCGGGGGCTCCCACCACGGCGTCGGGTTCACCGTGCCGGACGCCGACGCGAAGCGGTCGTCCAGGGAATCCGGTGTGGTCGTGGGGCCCGTGTCGGCGGCGGCGTCGTCGTACAACTGCCCCCACCAGTCGTCCTGGTGGCCCGTGGGACTTCCCCCCTGCTGGCTCATGCCCCTAATTGTCCACCGCACGGGCCGGAAGAAAACGGGGCAACGGGAAAATGCGAGCCGTGAGCAGCGGAACGCACGGCGTGTCGCGAACCGCCCCGGACGTGTGTTCGGAACGCGGGTCGCCGGGCGGTCCCACCCCCCACGGGAGAACCACCCGGCGACGTCACGGGGCCGTACCGCAACCACGTACCGCGGCCGGCGCTCCGAGTGTGCGGGGTCTACCTGGTGATCCGCTGTGAACGAAGGGCCCTGTGAGGCGCGGCGGGCGCGCTCCTTGACCTGCGGCCCGCCCCCGCCTCCTGCACCCTGGGCAGATGGGAGTGTGGGAACTCCTGCTGGTCGGTCTGGTCATCCTGCTCGGCCTGTGCGGAGTGCTGGTACCCGGCGTACCGGGGTCGTGGCTGGTGTGGGCCGGGGTCCTGTGGTGGGCGCTGAAGGATCCGCAGCCGGTCGCGTGGTCCGTGCTGGTCGGGGCGACGGTCGCGCTGTTCCTGGCCCAGGTGGTCCGCTGGGCCCTGCCGGCACGCCGCCTGCGGGGGTCGGGCGCGACGCCGAGAACGGCCGTGTACGCCGGGCTGGGCGCCCTTCTCGGGTTCGTACTGGTGCCCGTCCTCGGGGCGGTACCGGGTTTCGTCGGCGGGGTCTACCTCAGCGAACGGCTGCGGCTCGGGCGGCACGGGGAGGCGAGGGCGGCGTCGCGGACGGTGATGCGGGCGGGCGGGTGGAGCGTACTGACGGAACTGTTCACGTGTCTGCTGATCGTGGGGGCGTGGGTGGGGGCGGTGGTGTGGGGGTGAGCCGCATGGCTGGAGACCCTCACCGGCACACGCCTCTCACAAGGTGCCCTCCAACGTGAGCAGGCTGACCTTCCGCTCCAGTCCCCCCGCATACCCGGTCAGCGACCCGTCCGCCCCGATCACCCGATGGCACGGCCGCAGGATCAGCAGCGGATTCGCCCCGATCGCCCCGCCCACAGCCCGCACCGCCGCCCGGGACGCCCCGATGCCGGCCGCGATCTCCCCGTACGTCACGGTCGTCCCGTACGGAACCCCCTCCAGCGCCCTCCACACCCGCTCCCGGAACTCCGTCCCCTCCGCCCGCAACGGCAGATCGAACTCCTTCAGCTCCCCCGCGAAATAGGCACCGAGCTGCTCCCGGGCCACCCGGAAGGGCCCGGCATCCTCACGCCACCCGACCTGAGGCGTACGCCCGCCCTTCTGCCCCGGCACGGAGAGCGACGTGAGCGAGCCGTCGGGATCGGCGGTGAGGAGCAGCTCCCCAAGGGGGCTGGGGACCCTGATGTACGTACTCATCACACTTCCTCTTCTCCACCGGAACGACCCACTCCGGGCCCTCGCACAGTCCAGTGTGAGCGGTACGGGACCCCGAGGCTGGCGGAAATCCGACATGGGGTTCCACGGAGGAAGAGAACAACGGCGTCGCACGAGGCCCCGTGCCGCTCCCGTCAAGCCGGCCGCCCCCCTCCGGCCAGCCCGACCGGGCTCAGCTATCGCCCCTCAGCCGTCCCACCCCCGCTTGGCCACCCTCTTGGCGCGGCCCTCGGCGCCCTTCGCCTTCCACTCGCGGCGGATTTCCGCGCGGAGGCGGGCGTCGGACTTGGCGGTGATCCACTGGTTCTCGCGGACGAGTTTGCGGTAGCTGTCGAGGCGGCGGGGGGAGAGGGTGCCGTCGGAGAGGGCGGCGAGGACCGCGCAGCCGGGTTCGGCGTCGTGCGCGCAGTCCTGGAAGCGGCAGTCGCGGGCGAGGTCCTCGATCTCCGAGAAGACCTGGCCCACGCCGTTGCCCGCGTCCCAGAGGCCGACGCCGCGCAGCCCGGGTGTGTCGATGAGGACGCCCCCGGTGGGCAGGGGGAGGAGGTTGCGGGTGGTGGTGGTGTGCCGCCCCTTGCCGTCGACGTCGCGGGCGGCCCGGACGTCCATGATGTCGGCGCCGGCGAGGGTGTTGGCGAGGGTGGACTTCCCGGCACCGGAGGCACCGAGGAGGACGCAGGTGCCGTACCCGACCAGCGAGGTGAGCTGTTCGACCCCGTCTCCCGCGAGCGCGCTGACCGTGAGGACCGGCACGCCGGGCGCGGTGCTCTCGACGTCCCTCACGAGGTGCGCGAGGACGACGGGGTCGGGCACGAGGTCGGCCTTGCTGAGGACGACGACGGGCTGCGCGCCGGATTCCCAGGCGAGCGCCAAGTACCGTTCCACGCGCCCGAGATCGAGCTCGACGGCGAGGGAGACGGCGATGACGGCGTGGTCGACGTTGGCGGCGAGGACCTGCCCCTCGGACCGCTTGGAGGAGGTGGACCGCACGAACGCGGTACGCCGGGGCAGCAACGTCCGTACGTAGCGCGGGTCTTGCCCCGCGGGGTCGACGACGGCCCAGTCGCCGGTGCAGACGACCTTCATCGGATCGCGCGGCACGACGAACTCGGTGTCGGCGCGCACGACGCCCTCGGCGGTGACGACATCGCACATGCCCCGGTCGACACGCACGACTCGCCCGAGGACAGCGCCCGTTGACCGGTGGGGCGTAAAGACGTCCTCCCACTCCTGGTCCCACCCGTAGGGGGCCAGCGGATGCGAGGGAACAGCAGGAACAGCAGAAACGGAGAAACTCAAGGGAAACCCTTCACAAGGGCGGCCCCGGCAACGCTCGTTGAGCGCTAGACAGTAAGCCGACGACCGCGGAAGTGGAGCAAGAACACCTGGTTGCCGCGGGGCACGCCCGCCTGGAAAGCAGCCATGACTCACACCTCCCGATCTTTCGTCGACGTCCTGTACGGAACCCGCACAGCGTAGAGAACCGGGGAATGCGTTCACCACCGGTTTTCCTCACCCGTGGCCGGTTTCTCAGAGCCGGATCAGAAGCGGATCAGAATCCGTTCGGAGATTCCCGTCGGCGACCTGTCGTACCGGCCCGTCACCTTCCAATACTCCGGGTAACCGCACGAGTTCCCCACACGGCGATCGTACGATCCCCTCCCCGCCCCGGGCGTGTCGTTCCCGCCCGTTCACCCCCCCACCGCTCTTCCCCCCGGAGCCGCCCGTGTCCTCGCTCTATCCGCTCGCGTCCACGCTGATCGACGGGATCGAACCGCCGGTCGTGGAACCGGAGCTGGTCCGGTCCGACGACGGGGAGGTCAGGGAGGTGTCGGTGCCCGCGCTGGTGCCCGCGGTCGGCTACGGCTCGCTCGCGGACCTGCCGTTCGACAACGCGACGCGGGCGCCGCGGGACGTGGTGTTCAGCAGGCGTACGGGGGACGGGCGGTGGGCGGACGTGACGGCGGAGGCGTTCGCGCGGGAGGTGACGGCGCTCGCCAAGGGCCTGATCGCGGAAGGACTTTCGCCGGGTGACCGGATCGCGGTGCTGGCGCGTCCCTCGTACGAGTGGACCTTGGCGGACTTCGCGGCGTGGGCGGCGGGCCTGGTGACCGTGCCGGTGCATCCGTCGTTCTCGCCGCGCCGTATCCAGTGGGTGCTGCGGCACTCGGGCGCGGCGGCGCTGGTGACGGAGAGCGTGTCCCAAGTGACCGCGGTGGCACCGGAGTCGGTGGGGCTGAGGCATGTGTGGGTGATCGACCGGGGGCATCTGGAGCGGCTCGCGGAGCTGGGCGAGGACGTGCCGGACGCGGAGGTCGGGGTGCGGCGCGGGATGCTCGGCCCGGGCACGCCCGCGTCGCTCGTGTACACGTCCGGCACGACGGGCCGCCCCACGGCGTGCGCGCTGACGCACGGCAATTTCTTCGCCCAGGTCGACAACGTCGTGGAGTTGCTCTTCCCGGCGTTCAAGTCGGCGGCGGGCAGGGACACTTCGGTGCTGCTGTGCGCGCCGCCGGCGCACGCGTTCGGCCGGGTCGCGGCGCTGGCCTGCGTGCGGGCGCGGGTGCGGACGGGGCACGCGCCGAGCGCCGTACCGGAGGAACTGCTGCCGCTGTGCGAGGAGTTCAGGCCGTCGGCGGTGTTCGCGACGCCCGCGGCGCTGGAGGGGGTGTTCCACCATCTGCGGGCCAGGGCGCAGGAGTCGGGGAAGCTGACGGCGTTCGACCGCTCGGCGCGGATCGCGGCCCGTTTCGGCGAGGCGGAGCAGCGCCATCGGCTCGGCCGGGGTGAGGGTCCGGGGCGGACGCTGCGGGCGGCGCGCGCGGTGTACGACCAGAGTGTGTACCGGCGGCTGCGGTCCTCGCTGGGCGGCCGGGTGGGGCACGTGGTGTGCGGCGGGTCGGCGCTGCGGCGGCAGTTGGCGGCGTTCTACACGGGTGCGGGCGTCCCCGTGTACGAGACGTACGGGCTGACGGAGGCGACGGGCATCGCGGCTCTCGCGCCGCCGCTGCGGCCCCGGCTGGGCACGGCCGGCCATCCGCTGCCGGGCACGGCGGTCAGGATCGCCGCCGACGGGGAGATCCTGCTGTCCGGCGGCCATGTCCTGCACGGCCGCTGGGACCCCGGCGCGACCAAGCTGCTGCCCGCCGCGCCGGGCGGCTGGCTGCCGACCGGTGACCTCGGGCGGCTCGACGAGGAGGGGTATCTCGTCGTCACCGGGCGGCGTTCCGACACGCTGACGACCATCAACGGACAGCGAGTTGCTCCGCTGGCCGTCGAGAACCGTTTGCGGGCCCACCCGTTGATCTCCCGGGCCGTCCTGGTGGGCGAGGGCCGCCCGTACGTCGTCGCCCTGCTGACCCTCGACCCGCCCGGTCTGACCCACTGGCGCCGGACCGCGAAGCGCACCGACACGCCGTACGAACTGCTGCTGGACGACGCCGAGTTGCGGGCCGTCCTCCAGGAGGCGGTGGACGAGGCGAACACGGCGACGGGCGCGGGGATCCGGCGGTTCGCGGTGCTGCCGGGGGACTTCACGCAGACGTCGGGGCATCTGACGCCGATGGAGACGCTGCGGAGGGACCGGGTGCTGGGGGACTTCGCGGGGGAGGTGGAGGGGCTGTACCGGTGAGGTCAGTCCACGCAGAGCCGGTACCCCACCCCCCGCACCGTCCTGATCAGCGTGTGCCCGGGATCCCCCAGCTTCCGCCGCAGGTAGTAGACGTACGTCTCCACACTCCCCGACTCCGTGCGCCGCTGCCACACCCGTTCCTGGAGCTGCTCCCGGGTCAGCACGCGTCCGGGGTTCTCCAACAGGTAGCGCAGGAGGGCGAATTCGGTGCCGGTGAGGTCCAACGGGCGCCCGGAGACCCGGACCTGGTGTGCGTCGAGGTCCATCTCGACCTCGCCGGCGCTGAGGTGGCCGACCGCCGGGACCGCCGTACGGATGCCGCTGCGGCGCAGCAACGCCCGTACGCGTGCGGCGACTTCGCGGAGTTCGAAGGGTTTCGTGACGAAATCGTCGCCGCCGAGGTCGAGGCCGCGGACGAGGTCGTCGACGCCGCCGCGTCCGGCGAGGAAGAGGACGGGGACGGTGACGCCGCGGGCGCGCAGGATGCGGCAGACCTGGAAGCCGTCGATGTCGGGGAGGCGGACGTCGAGGAGGACGAGGTCGGGCAGTCCGCGGGCGATGAGTTCAAGGGCCTGGCGGCCGGTCGAGGCGGTGCTCACCCGGAATCCGGCGAACTCCAGCGCCATGGTGAGCATGCCCCGGACGCTGTCCTCGGCGTCGACGACGAGGATGCGCGCGGAGACAGGGGTGGTCATGTCCTGCCCCTCCGTGCTTGAGTTATCAACATCTACGGAACGTATCGTCACACATACCGGCGAGTAACTGAACTTGCCCGTGGCACGGTCCGGCACACACGAACGCCCCGGACCTTCACAGGTCCGGGGCGTTCGTGAAGTTCCCTGGCCGGCTCCCCTATTCGCAGGGGTGCCCGTTCAGCGTGAACCCGTAGGGCGCCGTGTTCTTGCCCTCCCAGGACGCGAGGAACCCGAAGGAGAGCGTGCCGCCCTCGGCGACCGACTTGTTGTAGTCGGCGGCGGTGGCGATGACCCGCGAGCCCATCTGCGCGAGGGACGCGTCCCACATCTGGTCGACGTGCTGGCCGTCCTTGAAGGACCAGGAGACGTGCCAGTCGGTGAGCTTCTCGACGGTCGTGACGGTCACGGTCGCCTGGAAGCCGTCGGGCCACTGGTTGACGAGGTCGTAGGTGACCGCGCAGAGCGCCCTGCCCTCGGAGGAGCCGCCGCCGCCCCCGCCGGAGGACCCCCCGGGCGTGCTCGGCGACTCGCTCGCCGCCGCCGACGAGGTGCCCTGCGGCTCCGGGTCGGTGCGCCCGCCCCCGTCGGACGGCGAGGGGCTGTCCGACTTCGGCGTGGGCGTCTCGAAGGAGGGCACGCCCCCGACGACCGGCGTGGAGTCGGTCGGCGTCCCCCGCGAGGCCGTCTCGTCGCGGGTGTCGTTCCCGCCGAACGGCATCAGCGACACGCCGAGCGCAAGCACCGACACCAGTACGGCGGCCACGAGCAGCCCGCCGCGCAGTGCCTTCGCCTTGGACGCGGCGGACCTGGCCGCCTCGCTCTCCGGGTCGTTCAGGTCGGGCCGCCCGGCGCCGAGCCGTACCTCGGCGGCGCGGCGGCGGCGCTCCAGGTAGGCGAGGCCGCCCCAGCCGATGACGCCGCCCGCGAGCGCGGCGGGCAGGCCCCCGCCGTGCAGGCGCAGACACGCGGCGGCCTCCGCGCACTCCACGCAGGTCGCGAGGTGGCGGGAGAGGTCCTCGGGCGTGTCGGCGGCCGGTGAGCGGGTGACCGCGTCGAGGAGGCGGACGTAGGAGCGGCACTCCGCGTCGAGCGGCGTGTCGAGGTGGTTGCGGTGGCAGCGGTCCCGGAACAGGCCGCGTACCTCGCCGAGCTGCTCGGCGGCGTCCTGCGGGTCGAGGCCGAGGCGGCGGGCGACGGCGCGCAGCGGGAGCGCCTCCACCTCGGCGAGCCACAGCAGCGCGGCGTCGGGTTCCTGCATGTCACGCAGGCCGCGCAGGGCGATGGGGCGGCTGAGGGGCGGGCCGGTGTAGCGGGCGGCCTTGTCCGAGTTGAGCCACAGGCGCAGGTCGGGGTCGAGGCGGTGCCCGTGGCCGCCGGCCTCCCAGCCGGCCGCGCTGGTGCGGACGGCCGTCAGCAGCAGGGGTATTCGGGGCAGCCGCGCGGAGCGGCGGCCGATGCTGCGGGTGCCGTCCTCGGCGGCCCGGGCCTCGCGGATGCCGAGGGCGAACGCCTCACGGGCCAGCTGATGGGCGGCGGTCGAGCCGGCCGTGCACAGGTCGGCGTACGAAAGGACGGCGTCCCAGCACTCGGAGAACAGCGCGGCTTCCGCGGCGTCCTTCGGGGTCGGCAGGTCGGGCATGGGTCTCCTGCATTCGAATGCGAGGTCAACTCACCATAGCGGTTAAGGAGTTGGGGGGAACCTCGCGGCAGGGCCGAAGCTTTTCACGTCATCCGCACAACTGACAAGCGCGGTATTCAAAAGCGCTTACCGCGGGTTGCCAGTTCGTGCCGAAGGTCGACAAAGCGCCCTGACGTGAAAGACGGCCGGTCCCGCACGAGAGGCCCGACTTCGGACCTTCATACGGGACCGGCCGCCTTCGCGCTCAGTCCGTGCCCTATCCGTTACACAGCCGCCTCGGCTACACCGCCGCCTCGTCCTTCGCGGGCAGGCTGTCCATGAAGGAGCTGACCGAGAAGACCGCGCGGCCGGGGCCGGGGTCGCCGTAGCCGGGCGGGGAGGAGAGGCCGAAGTCCTCCATGGTCTGCCGGTACGCCTGGAGGAGGCGGATGTGGTACTCCAGCGGGGCGCCCGCCGGGTTGGCCTTGCCGAGCGGGGTCGTCGGCTCCGGGCACCAGGTCGTGAACCGGGGGGTGATGCCCTTCGACATGAAGAAGCGCAGGCCCTCGGTGGTGGAGTCGATCGCCTCGTCGACCGTCTTGAAGCCGAACGGCTCCGCCATCTCCACGCCGGCCACGAAGTTGGGGATCACGTTGCGGGCGCCGAAGATCTCCGCCGAGTCCAGGATGCGGCGGTGCCACTCGTCGCGGCCGACGTACCGCTCCTTCCCGGGGCAGTACATCTTGAACAGGTACTCGTCCCACACCTCGTAGTTGGGGTGGTAGATCTGCACGCCGTAGTCCTTGAACCGCTGGACGTCGTCCTTCGGCAGCGCCTGCGCCACGACCTTGCCGATCCAGCGGCCCGGGAAGCGCTCCTCGATGGCCTTGGCGTAGTGGCCGTAGAAGTCGGCCTCGTCGCGGCCCGAGACGGTCTTGGTGATCGCGCCGCCGGTCAGCGTGTAGGCGGTGGACGCCTTCGCGGTGTCGTAGCGGTCGATGATCTCCAGCGCCTCAAGGACCTCCTCGACGTCCTTGACCCCCGTGTACGGGCGGCCGGCCGCCTTGTGCTGGCGCCAGTTGTGGTTGATGTCGCAGTACTGGCACTCCTCCTTGGCGCCGAAGTACTGGCAGACCCGGAAGACCGTCAGGTAGATCAGATAACCCCACTGGATCGTCGGGGCGACCTCCATCACCGACTTCCCGTTGGAGAGCTTGTGCCGGTAGTACTCCGGCATCGGCGGCACCCCGACGTCCGCGATCCGCTTCCCGTCCAGGTACAGCCCGAGCATCCCCGAGTCGTCGGCCGCGACCCGGTACGGCGACGCCGGGTTGACCCGCACGGACACGACCGTCCGCCGCAGGTCGTAGGGCCCGCCGGTCAGGATGATCTCCTCCGGCGGCCGGCGCAGCGCGGCCTCCCCCAGCTCGGGCAGAGTCCCATGATCGAACGAGAAGATGAAGTACGACTTCGGCTTCACCTCCCCGCCCTCGTTGTCACTCAGCGCGGAGGCGTCGAAGGCCACTCCCCCGCGCAGCAGGTCCTCCTTGAAGACCGCTTCCCGGGGCACCTCCGGAAACCGCTCCATCAGATCCTCGACCAGCGCGGTACGGCTGCCCATCCCGTCACTCCTCCCGCTACACACGTACGACTCCTCACGGTATGCCCCCGCGAGGGGTGACGTGGGGGCGGGGTCCCTTTACGGGGGCGTCAAGATTTCCCGGCAGACGATTTCAGCGGCCATCCACCTGTTTTCCCTACGGCGCTCCGCGCACTCCCCGACGCAATTCCGCGCACCCCTTTCCGCCCGGCGGCAATACGCGGCGCCGGCATTCCGGCGACCGCGCACATTCCCCGCCGTCCGCCCCCTCGCACCGGCCTTCACCCCGACGGGGTAGGTTTCCCCCGCATCCCCTCGGAAGCCGGAAGGACGGCCTTATGACCGCGAGCGTGACCAACTGGGCGGGCAACATCAGCTTCGTGGCGAAGGACGTGGTGCGGCCGGACACTCCCGAGGGGCTGCGGAAGGTGGTCGCGGGGAGTGACCGGGTGCGGGTGCTGGGGAGCGGGCATTCGTTCAACCGGATCGCCGAGCCCGGGGCCGAGGGCGTGCTGGTCTCGCTGGACGCGCTGCCGCGTGTGATCGACGTCGACACCGCGCGGCGTACCGTCCGGGTGGGGGGCGGGGTGCGGTACGCCGAACTCGCCCGGTACGTCGACGAGTCGGGGCTCGCGCTGCCCAACATGGCTTCACTGCCGCACATTTCGGTCGCCGGGTCGGTCGCGACGGGGACGCACGGGTCGGGGATGAGGAACGGTTCCCTCGCCGCTCCCGTCCGCGAGGTCGAACTCCTCACCGCCGACGGCTCGTTGGTCACGATCGGCCGAGGCGACGAGCGATTCCCCGGCGCCGTCACCTCGCTGGGCGCCCTCGGTGTCGTCGTCGCGCTGACCCTGGACCTGGAACCGGCGTACGGCGTGGAGCAGTACACGTTCACCGAACTCCCCCTGGAGGGGCTGGACTTCGAGACCGTGGCGGGCGCCGCGTACAGCGTGAGCCTGTTCACGGACTGGCGGGAGCCGGGGTTCCGGCAGGTGTGGGTGAAGCGGCGGATCGACGAGCCGTACACGGGGTTCCCGTGGGCCGCGCCCGCCGCCGAGAAGCTGCACCCGGTGCCGGGGATGCCGGCGGAGAACTGCACGGAACAGTTCGGCGTCGCCGGGCCCTGGCACGAGCGACTCCCGCATTTCAAGGCGGAGTTCACCCCGAGCAGCGGCGACGAACTCCAGTCGGAGTACCTGCTCCCGCGCGAGCACGCGACGGCCGCGCTCGGTGCAGTCGGGAACGTCCGGGACGCGGTCTCCCCGGTCCTCCAGGTCTGCGAGGTCCGCACGATCGCGGCGGACGAGCAGTGGCTCAGCCCGGCGTACGGCCGCGACTCGGTGGCCCTGCACTTCACGTGGATCGAGGACACCGCGGACATGGCCGCGGTGCTGCCCGCCGTCCGCGCGGTCGAGAGCGCTCTCGACGCCTTCGGTGCCCGCCCGCACTGGGGGAAGGTCTTCACCACCGCCCCGGCGGCCCTGCGCGAGCGCTACCCGCGCCTCGACGACTTCCGCGCCCTGCGCGGCGACCTGGACCCGGCCGGGAAGTTCACGAACGCGTTCGTTCGCGAGGTGCTCGGCGACTGACCGCCGGCCGACTTTATCAACCCCCTTTCCGAACCCTTGTCGAATGGGGGGAGGCCCCCATAACCTGGCGCGGCGCCGGAGCGACGCTGCTCCCGCGCGGGTGGAAGGGATGGGGGCAACTCCGGTGAAGCGCACATCACGCGACATCCGCACCGCGAACCGCTACGAGGTGCTGCGCCAGATCATCGCCCGCTCGCCCACCTCCCGGCAGGAGCTGGCCGCCGAGACCGGCCTGAGCCTCGCCACGGTCGCGACCCTCGTCGGGGAGCTGCTCGACCTCCGGATGATCACGGAGGTCGGTTTCGAGGACTCGGCGGGCGGCCGTCCGCGCGGCCTGGTCGCCGTGAACACCGGCGGCGGCGCCCTGATCGGCGTGGACATCGCGGAGACGTACGTCCATGTCGAGCTGTACGACCTCGGCCTGAACGTCCTGGCGCGGGCGCAGGAGCGGATGCGCCCGGGGCAGAGCCGCCCGGAGCAGGTCGTCGCGCACATCGCGGCGGCCACCGGCTCGGTCGTCGCCCAGGCCGGGGTGGACGCGGCGCGGGTGCTGGGCGTCGGGGTGAGCATGCCGGGCCAGGTGGACCGGGCGACCGGCATCTCCGAGTACGCGCCCAACTGGGACTGGCACGACGTTCCGTTGCTCGACCTGCTCTCCGAACACATCGCGTACCCCCTCTACCTGGAGAACCCGCTGCGCGCCTGCGCGGTCGCCGAGCTGTGGTTCGGGGCGGCGCGCGGGCACGGCGACGCGGTCGTGGTGATCCTCGGGACGGGCGTGGGCGCCGGGCTGATCCTGGGCGGGGCGGTGCACCGGGGTGTCAGCTCCAGCGCCGGGGAGTGGGGGCACTCCACGCTGGTCCTCGACGGCCGGCTCTGTCACTGCGGCAACCACGGCTGCGTCGAGACGTACGTCGGGGCGCCCGGGATCATGCAGAACATCAGGGAGTTGAGCCCGCGCAGCCCGCTGCTGCACCCCGGTGACCAGTCGGCGACGCTGGACGCGCTGGCCGCCGGGCTCGCCGAGGGCGATCCGCTGGCCGTCAAGGTGGTCCGGGATCTGGCCCGCTACCTCGGCGCGGCCATCGCGGACCTGGTGAACGTCCTCAACCCGGAGCTGATCGTCCTCGGCAGCTGGGTCGCCGCGCGCCTCGGCGAGCCGCTGGTCCAGGAGGTCCGCGAGGCGGTCGCCCGGCACGCCCTGAAGCGGCCCATGGCCGCGACCCGGATCGTCCTGTCGTCGATCCCCACCGACTCCGCCTGCCTCGGCGCGGCGACGCTCGCCCTGGAGGGCGCGTTGCAGTCCGTCGGGCAGAGCGGCGGCAAGCGCACCACCAAAGCAAGGAGCCGTACCGCACCACCTTCATGACGAACGAAGGGATGCAGTCTTGTCGAGATCACTGATCACAACCGCCTTGGTAGCACTGGCAGTTGGCTCCACCTTGCTCACCGCGCCCCCGGCGGGCGCCGCGACACCCGTCGCCGAGGTCTCTCCGTACGCGGCCCAGACCATCGACAACATCGGTGCGTCCGGGGCCTGGTGGGTGAACGACCTCCAGCACTTCGACCCTCGCGTACAGGCCCGGGTCGCCCAGCTCCTGTTCTCCAAACAGGGCTTGGACCTGAGCAGCTACCGCTACAACATCGGCGGCGGGGGCACGGCGGTCACCACGCCGTCCCGCGCTCCCCAGGACTTCCTGAAGCCCGACGGCACGTACGACTGGAGCCGGGACAAGGGCGGCCGGACGTTCCTGAGGTACGCGGCGAAGTACGGCGTGGAGGACCTGATCGCGTTCGTGAACAGCGCGCCCGCCGCCTGGAAGACCAACTCCCAGAGCTGCGGCGGGTACTTGAAGGAGGAGAACACCGCCGACTTCGCGAAGTACGTCGCCGACGTGACCGACCACTTCGCGCGGCTCGGCCAACGCTTCGACCACATCAGCCCGTTCAACGAGCCGACGAACAGCTTCGACTCCTGCGGCCAGGAAGGCATGCTGGTCCCGGTCTCCCAACGGGACGACATCGTGCGGGCGCTGGGCGCCGAGCAGCGGGCCCGGGGGCAGCGCACGGGGATCATCGCGGACGAGTCGAGCAGCACGACCGGCTTCAACTCCGAGGTCCCGCAGTGGATCTCGCAGCCCGGCACCGCCCAGTACGTGTCCAAGCTGGCGCATCACACGTACAACAACCCGGGCGACGACCAGCGGGCGAAGGTGTACGAGACGTCGAAGTCGGTCGGCAAGGAGTCCTGGTCGACGGAGATCTGCTGCTTCGGGCAGGGCGGCACCGGCTGGGCGAAGGAGTACGACCCGACGATCGAGGGCGGGCTCAACCTGTCCCGGATCATCTACAAGGACTTCGCCGTCGCACACGACTCGGCGTTCCAGTGGTGGGTGGCGCTGTCGGAGATGATCGGTTCGGATCCGTACGCGAAGAACGGTGACGGCTGGAACGACGGGCTGATCTACTACGACCCCAACTACGCGACGAACGGCAACCAGACGCTGTACTTCACGAAGCGGTACTACGTCCTCGGCCAGTACAGCAAGTTCGTGAAGCCGGGTTCCGTCGCGCACAACGTGACGGGGATGCCGTCGGGTGTCGAGGCCACCGCCTACGACCGGGGCGGCCAGTGGGTCGTCGTGGTGAACAACCACAACGCGGCCGAGACCGCCGTGGACGTGCGGTTCCACAGCAGGACGCCGGTGCGGGCGCGGGAGGCGGTGCGGACGTCCGCCGACGAGAACTGGGCGAAGGCCGCGCGCCCGTCGGTGCAGGACGGGACCGTGTCGGCGACGCTCGCGCCGCGTTCGGTGACGACGTTCGTCCTGGACCAGAAGCGCCGGTCGGCGCCGACGGCGGTCACGGGGACGCTGGTCGGCAGGCAGTCCGGGAAGTGCCTGACGGCCGACGCCTCGGGCGCGGCGCTCGCCGACTGCGCGGCGGACGGGACGAGGTGGTCGTACGACGCGAAGGGCGCGCTGAAGGGGCCGAACGGCTATCTGACGGCGGGGAGTTCGGGGCCGGCGTCGGTCGACGCGTTCACCGGGGAGAGCGCTCAGCGGTGGCTGCTGAACGCCAACGGGCAGATCGTCTCGGAGAGTTCGGGCAAGTGCCTGGACGTGAGCGGGCAGGCGACCGGGGCGGGGAGCAAGGTGATTCTCTACAGCTGCACCGGAGGTGCCAACCAAGCCTGGGCCAAGAGCTAGTCACCCCGGCCGGGAGGGCCGCCGGGTGTCTCGCCCGGCGGTTCCCAACCCCCTTGCTCCACCGCCTTGTTCGTCCGGTCGAACAGTCACAACGCTTCGAACAGACTTTGTTCAACCCCTTGCCGAAGCCTTAGCCGAAGGTTAACGTCCCGCTCCGCGACGCATTCGAGCCACAGCGCCCGAGGCGTCGCGTCGCAGCCGCACTCAAGACAAGGACGTCAGGCATGTCGGCATCGAGCAACAGCAACTTCAATCGTCGGTCCGTGCTGCGGGCCGCGATGGGTCTCGCCGCCGCCGGCGGGCTGGCCGCGTGCGGCGGCAACACGGGCCGCAGCGGGGGCTCCGGTTCGGGCAAGGACCTCGTGCAGTACTTCCACGCCTACGGCGAGGCCGGGGTCGAACAGGCCGTGAAGAAGTACGCGAAGGCGTACAAGGACGCCAACGTCTCCACGCAGTGGATCACCGGCTCCAACTTCGAGCAGAAGCTGTTCGCCGCGCTCCTCACCGACAACGCGCCCGACGTCTTCGAGTTCCACCCGCAGATCCAGCTCGTCAAGAGCGGTCAGGTGGCCGACCTGACCGACATCATCGCGCCGGTCAAGAGCGACTTCAACCAGGCCGACATCACCTCGCACACGGTCGACGGCAAGATCTACGGCGTCCGCATGATCGACGACCCGCAGTTCTTCTACTACCGCCCCTCCATGTTCGAGAAGGCGAAGATCGAGGTCCCGAAGACGCTCGACGAGCTGATAGAGGCCGCGAAGGCGCTCACCACGAGCAAGGTCAAGGGCGCCTACCTGGGCAACGACATCACCCCGGTGCAGTCGCCGCTGATCTGGTCGGCGGGCGCGGACACGCTGACCGCCGACAACAAGCCCGCGTTCAACACGGACGCGGTCGCGGCCGGCCTCAAGCAGATGCGCGGGCTGTTCACCAGCGGCAACCTGCTGCTCGGCGCCCCGGCCGACTGGTGGGACCCGTCGGCGTTCACGCAGGGCCTCACGGCGATGCAGTGGTGCGGCATGTGGGCGATGCCGGTCATGCAGAAGGCGCTCGGCGACGACATCGGCATCTTCCCGTTCCCGAAGATCGGCACGGCCGGCAAGGAGTCGGTGATCAACGGCGGCTGGTCGATGTTCGTCAACGCCAAGGGCAAGAACGTCGAGGCGGCCAAGGAGTACGTGAAGTGGCTGTGGATCGACCAGAAGCAGTACCAGGAGGACTTCGCGACCTCCTACGGCTTCCACATCCCGCCGCGCACCTCGCTCGCCGAGAGCGCCACCAAGCTGAAGTCGGGGCTGCCCGCCGAGGGCGTCAAGCTCTTCAACCAGTTCGGGCACTTCGACAACATCGGCTGGACGCAGGCGATGATCTCCTCGATCAACGACGTCGTCGCGAACTCCATCCGTAAGGGCGACGACCCGAAGGCCCAGCTCGACGCGGCCGAGAAGAAGGTCGACGCCGAGCTCAAGAAGCTCTTCGGATAGGCCGCGGAGAGACCACGACATGTCGACCACCACCGCGCGGAAGACAGCCTCCTCCGCCTCGTCCCCGGCCCCCTCGGGCCGGCGGCCGAGGCGGGGGTTCGCCGCCTCCCCCACCGCGAACTTCTGGCTCTTCACCGGGCCCTTCCTCATCGGCCTGATCGTCTTCGTCTTCGTGCCGATCGGCTGGAGCATCTGGCTCAGCTTCTTCGAGGCGCGCTTCACCGTCACGCCGAGCGAGTTCGTCGGCTTCGACAACTACAAGCAGATCCTCACGGACGTCGACTTCCGCAACTCGCTGGTCACGTTCACCGTCTTCGCCGCGTTCATCGTGCCGCTCACCTGGGCGGTCTCGCTGGGGCTCGCGCTGCTGGTGAACCGGATCAGGATCGCGCGGGCGTTCTTCCGGTCGGCGTTCTTCCTGCCGACCGCCGTCAGCTACGTCGCCGCCTCGCTGATCTGGAAGATGTCCCTCTTCAACGGCGTGCGCTTCGGCCTCGCCAACACGGTCATCGGCTGGTTCGGCGTCGACAACATCGCCTGGCTCGCCAGCCCCGACCCGCCGTGGTACTGGCTGGTCATCGTCACCGTACGCCTGTGGCTCCAGTCGGGCTTCTACATGATCCTGTTCATCGCGGCGCTCCAGAACATCCCCAAGGAGCTGTACGAGGCCGCCGCGCTCGACGGCGCGAAGCCGGGGTGGCAGACGTTCCGGTACATCACGCTGCCGCAGCTGCGGGCCACCTCGACCGCCGTCATCCTGCTGCTGCTGATCGCGGCGTACCAGGCGTTCGACGAGTTCTTCAACCTGCTCTCCAAGGCCACCTGGGGCCAGCCGCCGCTGGTGGAGCTCTACAAGATGGCGCTGGGCGAGAACCAGAACTACGGCGTCGGCAGCGCGGGCGCGGTCGTCCTCACCGTCCTGATCTGCGTCGTCACGCTGATCCAGGGCAAGATCATGGGCTTCGGAAGGGGGGAGGAGTCGAAGTGAGCAACCGTAAGCGCGGCTCTGTCCTCGGCAACACGGGACTGTACATAGCGACCGCCGTGGCCGCCTTCCTCTTCCTGATCCCCTTCTATCTGATCGTCCGCAACGCGCTGATGACGGACCCGGAGATCACCGGCGAGAACTGGAAGTGGTTCCCGACCAGCATCCAGTGGAGCAACTTCAGCGAGCTGTTCGACGACCCGACGGTCGATTTCGCGCGCTCCCTGTGGAACTCGACGGTCGTCGCGGTCCTGTCGACGTCCGGCATCCTGCTGGTGTGCTCGCTCGCCGGGTACGGCCTCGCGCGGATCCCGTACAAGCACGCGAACAAGGTGTTCTACGTCGTCCTCGCGACGCTGATGGTTCCCACAGCCGTCACCTTCGTGCCCAGTTTCGTCCTGGTGTCGTCCCTCGGCTGGGTGGACTCTTACCGAGGTCTCATCGTTCCGGGGCTGTTCAGTGGTTTCACGTGTTTCCTGTTCCGGCAGTACTTCCTGGGATTCCCCAAGGAGCTGGAGGAGGCGGCGCGGGTGGACGGGCTCGGCTACTGGGGCGCGTACTGGCGTGTCGTGGTGCCGAACTCGCTGAACTTCTTCGCGGCCATGGCGACCATCACGTTCATCAACGGCTGGAACTCCTTCCTCTGGCCCCTGGTCATCGGGCAGGATCCCAGTTCGTGGACGGTGCAGGTCGCGCTGTCCTCATACATGACCAACCAGACCGTGAACTACCACCTGATCTTCATGGCCACCGCCGTGTCGATCCTCCCGCTGGTGTTCGTCTTCCTCTTCCTGCAGCGCTGGCTGGTGCAGGGGATCGCGCAGACGGGTATCAAGGGCTGAGCTAGGAGACCGATGTCTTTCCGCACCACCTCCACGGACGTCGACTACGTCGAGGACGTCGCACCGGGCCGCGGGACGCTCCCGCCACGCGCCTGGTACGCGGCCTCGGACGCGGCCACGCTGTCGTTGAACGGACCCTGGCGCCTGCGGCTGTCGGCGACGGCCGGCGCCGAGGACGACACGTTCGCGGCACCCGGGTACGACGCCGGGGGGTGGGCGGAGGTCTCGGTCCCCGGGCACTGGGTGCTCCAGGGCCATGGCGCCCCGATCTACACGAACGTCCTCTACCCGTTCCCGGTGGACCCGCCGCACGTGCCGACGGAGAACCCGACCGGTGACCACCTGCGCGTCTTCGACCTGCCCGGCGACTGGCCGGCCGGCGGGGACGCGGTCCTGCGCTTCGACGGCGTGGAGTCCTGCGCCCGGGTCTGGCTGAACGGCACGGAACTCGGCGAGTTCAAGGGCTCGCGCCTGGCCCACGAGTTCGCGGTGGGCGGCCTGCTGCGGCCCGAAGGCAACGTTGTCGCGGTCCGCGTCCACCAGTGGTCGGCGGGCTCCTATCTGGAGGACCAGGACCAGTGGTGGCTGCCGGGCATCTTCCGTGACGTCACCCTCCTGCACCGCCCCGAGGGCGCCGTCCAGGACTTCTCGGTCACCTCTTCCTACGACCACGTCACGGGCACCGGCACCCTGCGCGTCGACTCGGACGTCCCCGGCCGGGTGACCGTCCCGGAGCTGGACCTGGACATCGAGACCGGTTCGCAGGTGACGCTGTCCGTCGACCCGTGGACCGCCGAGACGCCTCGCCTGTACGACGCCGTCCTCGCCACCGCCGGCGAACGCGTCCCGCTCAGGATCGGGTTCAGGACCGTCGTACTCGAAGACGGCCTGATCAAGGTCAACGGGACGCCGATCCTCTTCAAGGGCGTCAACCGCCACGAGTGGCACCCCGAGACGGGCCGCGCGCTCGACCTGGAGACCATGCGCGAGGACGTGCTGCTGATGAAGCGGCACAACATCAACGCGGTGCGTACGTCCCACTACCCGCCGCACCCCGCGTTCCTGGACCTGTGCGACGAGTACGGCCTCTGGGTCATCGACGAATGCGACCTGGAGACGCACGGCTTCGGCGAGCAGCAGTGGCGGGACAACCCGGTCGACGACGACCGCTGGACCCCGGCCCTCCTCGACCGCGCCGAGCGCATGGTCGAGCGCGACAAGAACCACCCCTCGATCGTCTTCTGGTCCCTGGGCAACGAGGCGGGCACCGGGCGCGGCCTGACCGCGATGTCCGAGTGGATCCACGGCCGGGACCCCTCGCGGCTCGTGCACTACGAGGGCGACTGGTCCTCCCGCGACACCGACGTCTACTCGCGGATGTACGCCTTCCACGGCGAGACCGAGGAGATCGGCAAGCGGCTCGACGGGGGCACGGGGAAACGGCGTGAACTCCCCTTCATCCAGTGCGAGTACGCGCACGCGATGGGCAACGGCCCCGGTGGACTCGTCGACTACCAGCGGCTGTTCGAGACGTACGACCGCCTCCAGGGCGGGTTCATCTGGGAGTGGATCGACCACGGCATCGTCCACGAGGAGTTCGGGTACGCGTACGGCGGTGACTTCGGCGAGGAGCTGCACGACGGGAACTTCGTCTGCGACGGCCTGATCTTCCCGGACCGCACGCCCTCCCCCGGGCTCCTGGAGTTCAAGAAGGTCATCGAGCCGGTGTCGTTCGTGGGCGGCACGGGCTCGGGCACGGTCACCGTGACCAACAAGCAGGATTTCGCGGACCTTTCGGCGTTCGCGTTCTCCTGGGCGTTCCAGGTGGACGGCGAGGAGGTGGCCTCCGGTCCGCTGGAGGTGCCCGCGCTCGCGGCCGGCGCGTCGGCGGACGTGAAGCTGCCGCCGGTGCCCTCGGTGGACGTGCCCGAGGGCGCGGAGACGGGGTGGACGGTGCGGGCCGTGCTCGGCGCCGACACGCTGTGGGGTGCGCGGGGCCATGAGGTCGCGTGGGGTCAAGTGCCGGTCACCGAGAGGGCGTTGCCGGTACTGGGCGCCCAGGTCGCGCCGGTCGTCGGGCCGGACGGGATCACGCTCGGCCCGGGTGTCTTCGACTCCCGTACGGGTGCGCTGCTGTCGATCGGGGCGGTGCCGGTGACGGGCGGGCTGAAGCTCGACGTGTGGCGGGCGACGACCGACAACGACAACGGCACCGAGTGGCACTCCGGCATCAACTACAGCGAGCTGTGGCGCAAGTCGGGGCTGCACCGGATGCGGCACCGGATCGACGCGGTGGAGGTCGAGGGGGACGCGCTGACCGTGCGGACCCGGGTCGCGCCGGCCGCCGCCGAGGCCGGGCTCGCGACCGTGTACCGGTGGACGTCCGACGGTGAGCGGCTGAAGCTCACGGTGTCCGTGACACCCGAGGGGCGGTGGTCGGTCCCGCTGCCGCGCCTCGGCGTCCGGTTCGGGCTGCCCAGGACGACGGACGCGGTGCGCTGGTTCGGCGGCGGGCCGCTGGAGGCGTACCCGGACACCCGGGAGGCGTCGCGGATCGGGGCCTGGGAGTCGACGGTCGACGCGCTCCAGACGCCGTACGTGTACCCGCAGGAAAACGGTTCGCGGGCCGATGTGCGCCGGGCTACGCTGGGCGGGCTCCAGGTCGAGGGTGACCCGGAGTTCTGGTTCACGGCCCGCCGCTGGACCACCGAGGAGCTGGACGCCGCCCGCCACCGCACCGACCTGGTGCCCGGCGAGACGGTGTGGGTCCACCTGGACCACGCGGCGCACGGTGTGGGGACGCAGGCGTGCGGGCCCCGGCCGCTGCCGCAGTACGAACTGGAGGCGGCGCCCGCAGAGTTCTCGTTCGTGTTCACCGAGGGTTTCTAGGTTCTCCTTCTTCTGATCGCCGAGGCCGGTCCGGTACCTCCGGACCGGCCTCGGCCGTGCCACCCCCCGCCTTCTCGTTTTCCCCTTCGTATCCGTCCCTGTGTTGTATGGAGGCTCATCGAGTGAGCGGCAGCATCGAGGTGCGCGGGCTGTCCCGCACCTTCCACACCACTGTCCGACGGCCGGGCTTCGCGGGCGCGCTGCGTTCGCTGGTCGACCCCGAGCGGGTCGTCAAGCACGCCGTGTCCGACATCTCCTTCGACGTCGCCGAGGGTGAACTCCTCGCCCTGCTGGGCCCGAACGGCGCGGGCAAGTCCACGACGATCAAGATGCTCACCGGCATCCTCACCCCGACCTCGGGCGAGGCGAAGGTCGCCGGGGTCGTCCCCTACCGGGAGCGGGAGCGCAACGCCCGCAACATCGGCGCGGTGTTCGGGCAGCGCACCCAGCTCTGGTGGGACCTGCCGGTGCGCGAGTCGTTCATGATCCTGCGGGACATCTACGAGGTGCCCAAGGCCGAACACGCGGCGCGGCTCAAGGAGTTCGACGACCTCCTCGACCTGTCGTCGTTCTGGTCGACCCGCGTGCGCCACCTCTCCCTCGGCCAGCGGGTGCGCTGCGACCTGGCGGCGGCGCTGCTGCACGACCCGGCCGTGGTGTTCCTCGACGAGCCGACGATCGGCATGGACGTCGTGGTGAAGGAGCAGGTCCGGGAGTTCCTGCGGCACCAGGTCGAACAGCGGGGCCGTACCGTCCTGTTGACGACGCACGACATGACGGAGGTCGAACGCCTCGCGGAACGCGTCGTGCTGATCAACCACGGCCGGCTGGTCCTGGACGGGCCGCTGGAGGACATCCGGCGCAAGTTCGGCTCGACCTGGCAGGTGCGGGCTACGCTCGCCGACCCGCACACCGAGGTGACGCCGCTGCGCGGGATAGCCGTCGTCGGCCGGGAGGGCCCGCAGGTCGTGTTCGGCCCCGAGGGCCCGGACGCGCCGACCGTCCACCAGGCCCTCAAGGCGGTCATCGAACGGTACGAGGTGACGGACATCGCCCTCGACGAGGCCGACCTCGAAGACGTCATGCGCGCCGCGTACGTCCACACGGAGGACGGGCGATGAGCTCTTTTGCCTGGCGTGCCGCGCGGGTCACGCCGCTCGGCGAGCTGTACACGCCACCCCGGATGACGGGGGCGCTGCTGCGGCTCACCGTACAGATCGTGCTGGTCGCCTCGCTGTGGCACGGGCTGTACGCGCAGACCGGGACGACCGCCGGGCTCGACCGGGGGCAGGCGGTGACGTACGCCGTGCTGGCCGTACTCAGCTCCCGGATCAGGGAGTTGGACCAGTACTCGGGGCGGGACACCGTCCAGCAGCATGTGCATTTCGGGACGATCGTGTACTGGTGGATGCGGCCGATGCCGCCGCGCCGGTACTACGCGCTGCGGGCGCTGGGCGAGCAACTGTACGGGTTCGCCTGGGCGTTGTTCGGGTACGCGGTCTGTCTCGCGGCCGGAGTGATCGATCCGCCCGAGTCGGCTGCCGTGGCCGGGGTGTTCGTGCTCAGTCTGGTGCTCGGGCAGTGGGTGCTGTACTACATCATGCTGGTCATCGACCAGTGGTGCTTCTGGGCGCTGCGCAACGGGGCCGCGCTGCTGATCCTCGTGTTCGCGCAGAACCTGCTGTCCGGGGTGTACGCGCCGCTGTGGTTCTTCCCCGACTGGTTCGTCACGCTCAGCTCCTGTCTGCCGTTCCAGGCGACGCTGAGCGTGCCGCTGTCCCTGTACATCGGGCGGATCCCGCTGTCCGACGCCGGCTTCCAACTCGCCGTGCAGGCGGGGTGGGTGGCCGGTCTGGCCCTGTTCACGCGGTTCCTGTGGTCGCGGGCCGCTCGTCGCGTCGTCGCGCAAGGAGGCTGATCCGCTTGGGTTCCGTAGTGAAGGCCACGCGGATCATGTGGCGGATCACGCGCCTCAACTTCCGTGCGCAGCTGGAGTATCGGGCCGAGTTCCTGCTGATGATCGCGATCGGGGCGATCTGGCAGGTGTCGGTGATCGTGTTCGCGACCGTGCTGCTCACGCGGTTCAGCGGGATGGGCGGCTGGGACAGCCGGGACGTGCTGATGATCCCGGCGATGCGGATGCTGGCGCACGGGCTGTTCGTGCTGTTCCTCGGGCGGGTGCACGGGATCGGGCGGTTCGTGCAGGAAGGGAAGATCGACGCGTATCTGCTGCGACCGCTTCCGGTGTACCGGCAGATGCAGCTGGAGTACTTCCCCACCAACGCGATCGGGGACCTGACGGTCGCGGTCGGGCTGATGGTGGGGGCGCTGAGCCGGAGCCAACTGGACTGGGACGCGGCGCGAGTCGGGTATCTCATCGCTGCCGTGCTCGGGGGGATGCTGCTGGAGGCCGCGCTGTTCACGCTGGTCGCCTGCGCGTCCTTGCGCTTTCCCGCCGCCGACTACTGGGGGCGCTGGCTTGAGGAGTTGCTCGGGACGTTCGGGAGCTATCCGCTGAACGTGCTGCCCAAGGCCGTTGGAGGGCTGCTGACTTACGGGTTGCCGCTCGCGTTCGTCGCGTACTTCCCGGCGGCGGTGCTGACGGGGCACGGGCACGGGACGGTCGTGCCGTACTGGGTGGCTGCCGCTTCGCCGTTGCTGGGGTTGCTCGCGTATCTGGGGACGCGGGTGCTGTGGCGGTGGAGCCTGCGGCACTACAGCGGGGTGAACGGCTGAACTGTGGTTGTTTGAGGGGCCGTCGCGGTGTTCGCGGCGGCCCCTCGTGGTTCATCCGGCCCGGTACGCCCGCAGGAACGCCGCCACTCCGCCGCCGAGCAGGCGGCGGGCGTCCTCCTCGGGGAGGGGCAGTACGCCGTAGTGGGTGCGGAGGGTGAGGGTCTGGGAGGTCAGGGCGACGAAGTGGGCCGCCGCGAGGGCCGGGTCGCCGTGCGCGTCGAGGAGGCTCTCGTCGTGGAGGGCCTGGAACGCCTCGGTGAGGGCGGCGGTGACCGGGATCGGGCCCGCCTCCTGCCAGGAGCGCAGGACCTCGGGCGGTACGTGGTCGGCCTCGGCGTGGATGTGGCGGACCAGGGCGAAGTGGTCGGCGTAGCGGGTCAGGAGGTCGGCGAAGCCCTCCGCGAGGGCGGTGAGGTCGCGTTCCAGGTTGTCGGGGTGCGGGGGTCTGCCGGGGGGCAACACGCTTGCCAGGCAGGCGAGTTGGGCGTCCTTCACCTCGGCCGACGTCCAGGTGACGACCGTGCGGAACAGTTCGGCCTTGCCGCCGGGGAAATGGTTGTAGAGCGTGCGGGTCGAGACGCCGGCGGCTGCCGCGACCGCGTCGACGGAGGCGCGGGTGTAGCCCTCGCGGCCGAAGAGGGTGCAGGCGGCGCCCGCCATCGCGGCCCACTTCTGCACCTTGCGGGGCGAGTGGTTCTGGAGGGCGGCCTCCCACCGGGCTTCGTTGGTCGTGCCCACACGGTCTCCTCGTGCTTCGCGGTTGTGTGCACCGCCGATTGTGTCTTTATGCAACGCTCGTTGTGCTTCAGACAACGCACGTTGTACTTTACCGGATGTGAGCCGACCTCGGCAGTCGAGCCGGGGCACGAACAGGGGGATATCCATGTCTGCTTACACAACTCCGTTGCGTGTGGCCGTGATTGTCGGCAGTGTCCGCGAGGGGCGGCAGGGGCGTGCGGTCACCGACTGGTTCCTCAAGGTCGCCACCGCGTACGAGGGACTGGAGCTGGACGTCGTCGACCTCGCGGACGTCGAGCTGCCGATGGTGATGCCGGGCTGGGGCGGCGAGGTGGGCGACGCCGTCGCCGCCGTGCTGGGCGAGGTCGGGCCCCGGCTCGCCGCCGCCGACGCGTTCGTCGTCGTCACGCCCGAGTACAACCACAGCTTCCCGGCCTCGCTGAAGAACTTCGTCGACTGGCACGGGCCGCAGTGGCAGGCCAAGCCGGTCGGGTTCGTCTCGTACGGGGGGCTCTCGGGCGGCATCCGCGCGGTGGAGCATCTGCGGCAGGTCTTCGCCGAGTTGCACGCGGTGAGTGTGCGGGACGCGGTGAGTCTGCACGCGCACTGGTCCGGGCTCGGGGAGGACGGGGGGCCTCGGGACAGTGCTGTGGCGGAGGGGGCGGCGAAGGGGATGCTGGGGCAACTGTCCTGGTGGGGGCGGGCGTTGCGCGGGGCGCGGGCCGAACACCCCTACCAGGGCTGAAGGGGGGAGAGTCATGGCTGTCGGCATATCGCCGTCGCCCGTCTCCGACGCCGCCGCGTTGAACCGTACGCTCGGTGTGATCCTCGTCGGTTCGCTGATGGTCGTGCTCGACGGGACGATCGTCGTCGTCGCGCTGCCGAGTCTGTCGGGCGCGTTCGGGGCCTCGCTGGGGACGATCCAGTGGACGCTGACCGGGTACACGCTCGCGCTGGCCGCCGTGATCCCCACGGCGGCGTGGGTGATGGCCCGGGTGGGCGCCAAGCGTGCCTATCTGCTGGCGCTCTCGCTGTTCACGCTCGGTTCCGGGCTCGCGGCGTTCGCCTGGGACGCCGGGTCGCTGATCGCCTTCCGGGTCGTCCAGGGGCTCGGGGGCGGGCTGTTGATGCCGGTCGGGATGGCGATGGCGCTGTCCCTCGCCGACCGGGAGCGGTTCGGGCGGACCATGGCGTTGATCGGGCTGCCCGTGCTCATCGGCCCTGTGTCGGGGCCGGTGTTGGGCGGCTGGCTGATCGATGCCGCGTCCTGGCACTGGATCTTCCTCGTCAATCTGCCGGTCGGCGCGCTGGCGCTGGTGCTCGCGGCGCGGCTGCTGCGGGCCGACGCGCCTCGCGGTGACGTACCCCGGCTCGACGTACGGGGGCTGGTGTTGCTGCCGCCCGGCCTGGCCCTGCTGCTGTACGGGCTCGCCCGGGGCGGTGAGCGCGGGGACTTCTCGGCGCCGGGGGTGCTGGGGTTCGTGGCCGTCGGGGCCGTACTCGTCGCGGCCTTCGTACGGCATGCCCTGACGACCAGTCACCCCCTGCTGGATCTACGGCTGTTGGGCGACCGGACGTTCGCGCTCGGGATCGGGACACTCGCGCTGTTCGCCTGCGGGTACTTCGGGTCGGCGTTGCTCGGGCCCATGTACTGGCAGCAGGTGCGGGGTTGGGATGCGACCGGGACCGGGTTGCTGGGGGTGCCCGTCGGGCTCGCCATCGGGGGGACCATGCAGATCGCCGCGCGGCGTGTGGACCGGGTGTCCCCCCGGGTGCTGATCGCGTGCGGGGCACTGCTGGCGTCAACCGGCATGGCCTGTACGGGGGTTCAGGTCGGCGTCGAGGGAGTGGCCGCCTGGCGGGTCACCTCGACCCTCGTCCTGATGGGCGTCGGCGTCGGGATGGTGATCATGCCGACGATGACCGTCGCGAGCCGGGAGCTGCCCAAGGCGCGGATGGGGGCGGCGAGTACGGCACTGGCGATCAACCAACAGCTGGCGGCATCCGTGGGGACCGCGTTCCTGTCCGTGCTGCTCGGGGCGGTGGGGGTGAGCCCCTCGGGCTTCAGGACGGCGTTCCTGGCGGCGGCGGCGCTGCCTGCGCTGGCGGTGGTGCCGGCGTTGCGGTTGCCGGGGCGGGCGTGAGGTCGGTGGTTGTGCGCCCGTGCTCGCGCCCCGCCCCCCGGATCGGGGTGAACAGGGCCGCCCCGGCGATCAGGAGGCAGCAGGTGCCGGCTATCGCCGCTACCGGGGTCGTGCCGTGGTGTTCCGCCGCCCAGGTGAGGGCGGCGGCGCCGATCGGGGCGGCGGAGTACTGGAGGGTCCAGAACGCCGATGTCACTCTGCCCAGGAGGTGTTCGGGGGTCACCTCCTGGCGCAGGGACATCGAACAGGTCCCGCCGATGGCGACCGAGGCGAGGAACGCGGCGGCCATCAGGGCGACTTGAGGCACCGAGTCGGCCCGGCCGAGCCCGACGACCGCGAGGCCGGACAGCACGACCGACGCGGTCCACACGGGGCCGAAGCCGAGGCGGCGCCGCAAGCGGGCGACCAGGAGGGATCCGGCCACCGTCCCGACCGCGCCGACCGCCATCACGACGCCGACCGTCCCGTCGTCCCGCCCCAGGTCGTGCTTGACGTGGTAGATCAACAGGTCGATCAGCCCGAGCGTGAGGAAGCTGAACAGGAACAGCAGGACGGTGACCGACCGCAGCACGGGATGCCCGTACAGAAAGGCCACGCCGACCTTCAAGTCCCGCCAGACACCGGGATGTCGACCACCTTCGCGGGGCAGCTTCCTGATCCGTACGGCGATCAGGCACGCGGCCGAGACCCCGAAGCTGGCCGCGTCCACGCCGACGGCCGCCGCCGGCCCCGTCCAGGCGGCCACCGCTCCCGCGCCCAGCGGCCCCAGCACCCCGGCCGCGGCGGCCGTCGCGTTGAGCCGGCCGTTGGCCTCCGTGAGCCGCTCGGTCCCGACAAGTCCCCGTACGACGGTCACGTACCCGACCGCGAAGAGCATCCCGACAGCCTCGCAGACCGGCAACACGACGTACAGCAACCAGACTTGGGGGCCCGCCAGCCAGACCAGCGGGATCAGCCCGTACAGCGCCATCCGGACCAGATCGCAGCCGATCAGCAGCTTCCGGCGGTCGACCCGGTCGACGACGGCCCCCGCGAACACCGCCGACAGCACCAGGGCGGCACCGCCCAGCGCCGTCAGCAGCCCCATGCGCGCCACCGAACCGGTCGCTTCGAGGACGAGGAGGGGGAGGGCGATCAACGCGAAGGAGTCACCGAGGACGGACAGCGTCTGAGCGAGCCAGAAGACGCTGAAGTCGCGTTGTTTCCAGAGGGGTTGGCCGGTGCGCGTGTCGTCCATCGCACCGACCCTACGGCGTTGCCCGCGCCGGGGTGGGTATTTCGGCTTGCGGAGGCGGGAGGACATACGGGCACGATGACCTGCATGGACCTCTCTTCCGGCCGCCCGGCCCAGCCCGACGAACACCCCACGTGGGACGCGGCGCTCGCTCTCGTCAACCGCGACCTCGACACCCTGCTCCGGCTGTGGGTGATGCCGCCGTGCGACGAACACCGGCTCGGGATGCACGCGAGGGAAGCAGCGGGGCGTGCGGTGTGGTGGTGCAACGGCGGGAGCGGTCATGTCCAGGGAGCCGTAGGGGAGTTGACGGCACCCTGGCAGCCGCGCCGCTAGCGGCGTAAGCGTCGTAAAGAGGGGAAACGCGGCGAGTTGCAGTAACCGCTTGCTCACAGTTTCCCGGCGTTTCATCCGCCACCCTTGTGCGTCACACCGGTCGCCCCCAACCTGAGCATTGCTCACGTCTCTTTACGCTTCACTGCCCTTCCCTTTCCCCTCTCTTTTCGTCGACCGGAGACTCCCCCACCATGAGACGCATCATCGGCACCCTCGCCGCGACCGCGCTCGGCTTCGCCGGGCTGACCGTGGCCTCGGCGGCACCCGCGCAGGCCGCGCCCTCGGGGACGTTCAACGTCCTGACGTACAACGTCGCGGGCCTGCCCGAGCCCCTGAGTTCGAGCAAGCCGGCCACCAACACGCCGTTGATCTCGCCCCGGTTGGGCGCGTACGACATCGTGAACGTGCAGGAGGACTTCAACTACCACGCGGCGCTGTACGCGAACGACGACCACGCGTACCGCACGCCGACCAGTGGCGGCGTACCGTTCGGGGACGGCCTCAACACGCTCTCCGATCTGCCCTTCGAGGACTTCGAGCGGGTGCGGTGGAACCAGTGCACCGGCACCAACTGCCTGACCCCGAAGGGCTTTTCGCTGGCTCGGGTGCGGCTCGCGGAGGGCGTCTTCGTCGACCTGTACAACGTCCACACCAACGCGGACGACTCCGCGGACGCGCTCGCCGCGCGGCGGGCCAACATCACGCAGCTCTCCGACTTCATCACCGCGAACTCGGCGGGCAACGCGGTGATCGTGATGGGCGACACGAACACGCGCTACACCCGCAGCGGCGACAACATCCGCACGCTGACCTCGGTGAACGGCCTCACCGACGCGTGGGTGCAGCACGTCAAGGGCGGTACGCCGCCCACGCAGGGCGCGGAGGCGCTGGTGTGCCCGACGAGCGCGCCGCCGAACACCTGCGAGGTCGTCGACAAGGTCCTGTACCGGGGCAGCGACCTGGTCGACCTCTCGGCGACCCGGTACAACAACGACTGGGCGAAGTTCCTGGACTCGGCGGGCGGCAACCTCTCCGACCACTTCCCGCACACGGTCGACTTCTCCTACACCCTCAACTCCTCCTTGCGGGCGAGTGACTTCTTCGGCGGTCCGCACGGCACGGCCTTCAACGACGCGGACGACCTGCCCTCGTCGCCCGCCCCGCGCACCCTCACCCTGCGCGGCGCCTCCCGCCTCGACTCGGTCTCCCTGGGCCTCGCGGACGGCACCGCCCTCACGCACGGCGGCACCGGCGGCACGGCGACGTCCCTCACGCTCGCGAGCGGCGAGCACCTCACCTCCGTCAAGCTGACGCAGGGCCAGAAGGACGGTCGTACACGGATCTTCTCGGCGTCGTTCGGCACCGACAAGGGGCGTTCGCTGTCCGCCGGTACGGCGACCTCGGAGGCCAGGACCTTCACGGCGCCGGCCGGCTGGCAGATCGTCGGGTTCACGGGGCGCTCGGGCACCGAGGTCGACAAGCTGGGGGTTCTGTACGCGCCGATCGGCTGAGTGAGGCCGTACGCGGTGATCGGTTACGCGGTGATGGCTGCCTAAGTGTCCTAGGATCCTGCCTAGGACACGGACGGAGGCACCTCATGGCGCGTGCGGGAATCACGGTGGACCGGCTCGTCGAGGCCGCCGCCGAGCTCGCCGACGAGGTGGGGTTCGAGAACGTCACCCTGTCCGCGCTGGCCCGGCGGTTCGGCGTCAAGGACGCGAGCCTGTACTCGCACGTCAAGAACCTCCAGGAGCTGCGCACCCGCCTCGCGTTCCTGGCCGGCGCCGAGCTGATCGACCTCATCTCGGCGGCCGTCGCGGGGCGGGCCGGCAAGGACGCGCTGGTCGCGTTCGCGGGTGCCTATCGCGCGTACGCCCAGCGGCATCCCGGCCGGTACGCGGCCACGCAGATCCGGATCGACCAGTCCCTCGTCGCCGAGGCGCCCGCGCTGCGCCGGACCGCCGACATCACGTACGGGATGCTGCGCGCGTACGGTCTCGACGAGCCCGATCTCACGGACGCCGTCCGGCTGTTGCGCAGCACCTTCCACGGGTACTGCGTGCTGGAGGCGGCCGGGGGGTTCGGGGCGTCGCGGGACGTTCGGGAGTCGTGGGACCGGGCGGTGGACGCGCTGCATGCGGCGCTGGTGAACTGGCCTCGGGGGCAGGGTGGTTGAGGGGGATGGTTACCCCGCGCGTTCGGCGGCGCTCCGTTCGACGCAGAACTCGTTGCCCTCGGGGTCCTGGAGGGTCGCCCATCCCGTGCCGTCCGGCTTGCGGTGGTCCTCCGCCAGCTTCGCGCCGAGGCCGAGCAGGCGTTCCACCTCCTCGTCGCGGGTCCGGTCCTGGGGCTGGATGTCGAAGTGGACGCGGTTCTTGGCGGACTTGCCCTCGGGGACGGCGATGAAGAGGAGGGCGGCGCCTTCGAGGAGGACCTCGGGGTCGCTGGGTTCGTCGTCCTCGTTGAGGGGCTGGCCGAGGACCTGGGACCAGAAGGTCGCGAGGGCGTAGGGGGCGTGGCAGTCGATCGTGGTGTGCCGGATCAGTGACGTCATGACGGTGATCCTTGTGCACGGGGGTGGTTGAGGCGAACTCGTTTTCTGTACAGGGGATCGAGGCGGAGGCGCGGGGCGCGGGGGGCGTGGCGGGGATCGGGGCGGTGGGGGCGCGGCAACCTTTCCCCCGCCCGCGGCGACCACAGCACATGACAACCGCACCACGCACCACACGTCACCGCCGGGTCCGCGCGGCCCGCAAGCCTCTCGTCGGAGGGCTCGCGGCGCTCGGGGTCCTCGCGGGCGCCTGGTACGCGACCGCCGGGGCGGCCCCCGCGCCGAGCCTCACGCCGACCAGCACGCTGGTCCAGCTCCCCGCCAAGTTCCCGTATCTGTCGGCCGGTTACAACAACACGCGGGAGTGGACGAGGACCTCGACGGCGGTCGCCCCCGACGGCACGCTGCGGGTGGCCTGGCCGGCGGCGGACGGCGTCCATGTCACGCCGCTCACGGCGGCGGGGCTGCGGGCGGGCGCGGACTCGGTCGTCAAGGGGGCGAAGGAGGTCGGCGGACTGGTCGCGCACAACGACGGGTTCGCGCTGCTGACCCGCGTCGCCGACACCAACAAGTGGAAGGAGACGGCGGCGGCGATCGTCCGTTTCACCGGCGGCCGCCAGACCTGGTCGACGAAGCTCACCGGCACCGCGAGCAACGACACCTCCCCCACCCTCGACGGCCAACTCACCTGGAACGGCACGAAGTACGGCGCCTACTTCGTCGTCCACGGCGCGGGCGGCTTCGCGGACGGCCACTTCGGCGACAAGTTGACGTACGTCAGCCCCAAGGGCGCGAAACTGACCGGGGGTTGGGGCTGGGGATGCAGCCACAACGAGGGCATCGCCCTGCACGCCGAGACCACCGGCGACTTCACCTCCCTCTGCTTCGACGACTGGCGCTCGGGCCTCTTCGTCTCCACCGGCATCGGCGCCCCCGACGTCGCGCCGGTCGTCCAGCGCGAGCAGTGCTGGGCGGGCTACTGCGGCGGCACGTTCCCGGGCCGCACGGGTGACCTGGTCCGCTCCTCAACCGGCCGCTACGCAACGGCCTTTGCCTCCCGAGGCGCCGCCACCGCCAAGAAGAACCCCGCGGACTCCAGCGGCCGAGGCTGGTCGGTCACCCCGAAGACGACCACGCACCAAGTGGCCATCGCCTTCCTGGCGAACCGCAACTCCGGCCCGGGGAAGGCGACTTACCTCACCTCGGCCCCCGGCACGGAACACACGAACGTCCACATCGCCCCCTACGGCAAGGACCGCCTCCTCGTCTCCTGGGAGTCCCTCTCCCAGCCCCGCTGCGCCTCCGGCACCTGCACCGGAACCTTCACGGGCACCCACTTCCGCCTCATCGACTGGACCGGCAAACCCCAGTCCGCCGACAAGGTCGTCCCGGTTCGCATCACCGGGGACATCGCGGTACTGAGGGACGGGACGCTGACGTGGGCGTACACGCCGGTGACGCCGTCGTATGCGACGGGGCTGAACGGGGTTTCGCCTGCGACGGGGTGGGTTCGGGTGGCTCGGCTCAAGCCCTGACCCGCTGGAGCCCGGTCACCAGGAGGGCTGCCGGGCCTCGCCGTTGACGCGGCCGGGCGCCGGGCGGCCCACCGCCAGCAGCCGGTCCCGCAGCAGTTCGGAGAGTTCCTGCCGCTCCTGCTGGGTGAGTGTGCCGAGGAGTCCGGCCAGCTCCTCCTGCCAACTCCCCTCCGGCCGCAGGAGTTTCTGGTTGCTCACCGACCACTCCAGCACCCGGCCGACCTCGTCCGGCCGACGGGCCAGCCAGAGCGCCGCCAGGGAAGCCGGTCCGTCGCGCAGTACGCGGAGGCAGAAGTCGTACTCCTCGCGCGGCAGACCGGACCAGGTCTGGGAGGGGATCTGGCCGGGCGGCGCCAGGTGCAGTTCTCCGGCGGCCTCGACGCCGTGCACGTCGACGAGCCGGTACGTCAGCCCGATGTCGTCCAACCGGTAGGGAATGGCGGCCAGTTGATGCATCAGCCCGCCGGCGCTCACCTCGGACTCGCCGGAGCCCGTCAGCGCGCGCAGGCGCCGGTCCAGGTCGGCCCGTACGGCGCTCCAGCCCTCCTTCGTGCCGGAGCGCACGGCGCGTGCCGGGTCGTGGACCCACCACAGGACTCTGGCGTCCACCGACTCGGCGCCGTACATCGTGGGCAAGGTGACGCGCCGGGTGGCGAGTTGTTCGTCGAGGCGGACGTGGAAGGCGGTGTCGTAGCGGGCGAGCAGGGACGGCACCGGGTCCTCGGCGAGGCGGGCGAGGTCGTCGACCGGGGTCAGTTGCTTCCGTGGGGCTCCCAGGACGCGGTACCTGTCGTCGGGCGTCCTGAGGACGAGGGCCCGGTCCCGGCGTCCGGACCAGCGCTGGGCGAGGAGTTCGCGCCGGGGGGAGCGGGGGGCGACGGTGTAGACGGGGGTGTCGGTCATCGCGGGGTTCCTTCCGGGGGTGTCGGACCGGCGCCCCGGCGCCAGGAGGCGAGGGCGCGGCGTGCGATGTCCCGGCCGGGCAGGTCGGGGGCGGGGAAGCGGTCGACCTCGACGAAGAGGCGCAGGGTGCCGTGGCGCATGTCGTGGGCGAGGCGGCCGAACAGGACGGTCACGGCCCGGGCTCGGCGCTCGTCCCAGGTTCCTTCGCGGCACCAGCCCAGCAGGGCACGCGAGGTCGGGTCGAACGAGCTGTCCCGGTCGAGGGCGCCCCGCACGAGGTCCTCGACAGGTGCGGCGAACTCCCCTTCTTCGTCCAGGATTTCCTCCTGGAACCAGTCGGCTCGCCGCAGGAGGGAGGGCAGGACACCGAACGCGAACTCCTCCTCCCAGGAGATTCCGGACGAGGCCCAGTCGAGGACGCACCGGAAGACCGCCGGACGGGTGTCCTCCGTGAAGAGTTCGATCAGGGACGAGCGGACCGCACTGTTCACCCGGTCCTCTCCCTCGCCGTCCCTCGGCGGCCGGGGCAGCCGTCGCAGCAGGGTCATCGCGAGGTCCGGCCGGGCCTGCCCGAAGAGAGTGCCGCAGGCGTGCGCGACGGTGGTGCGCCGCTCCCAACCGCCGGACACGCTCCAGCTGTCGAGGCGGTACTTGACCTCGGTCGCGAGGACAGGGTCGTCGGCGGCCATCCCCAGCGCGTGGGCGGCGATCCGCCTGCTGGTGGCACGGTCGGAGGCGGCGAGGGTCGCGATGTGCCGCAGGGCTCGCCGACCGCCGCCCCAGCCCGCCGCGAGACCCATCACGCGCCCGGCGGGGTCGGCGAGTTCGGCCTCTTTGATGCCTTCCAGCCAGGCGGTGAGGACGGTGGACAGCTGCCCGTACTCCCGCCACACGTGCCGCAGCACGGTCTCGGCCTTCCGGTGCCGGGTGAAGCGCACCGGCTCCACGGCGTAGGTGAAGCCGCTCGCCGCGTGGATCTCCTTCGGCGCGCACTGGGCCCGGACGGTGCGCAGCAGGTCGCCCAGGGGACGGCGGAAGACGAACCGCGGGTTGTCGCGGGGGACTTCGGTGGAGCCTTCGGCCGGTGGGAGGAGTGCGGCGAGCTGTCCGTCGGCCACTTCCAGGAGCCGGTCCGCCTCCTCCCTGACGATGCGGTGGTCGAGGCCCTCGAAGACGCAGGCGGCCAGGAGGAAGGCGAGGCCGTCGGGGTCGTCGCGCACCTGGTCGATCAGTTCGGGGGTCTCGTCCTCGGCGAGGAAGCTGAGACGGCTGCGGACGTCGTCGTCCTCCCGGTCCGTGTCGGTCAGCAGGGAGACGAGTTCGGCGACTTCGGCGGGGACCAGTTCGGGCGCGAGCAGCTCGTCGAGGAGGCCGGGTTCCAAGGCGTCCAGGAACGCCGCCCGTTGGCGGGCGTCCGGGATCTCTTCCTCGATGCGGGCGTCGAAGACGGCCCGGGGCGCGGGCGGTTCGCAGCGGACGGGGGTCAGGTGGAGGTCGCGTTCGACGCGGCGCAGGAGTTCGGGGTCGTCGGGGAGGATGACGACCATGCGGGCCCGCTCGTCGTGCAGGCGGTTGCGCAGGTTGCCCAGGACGGCGGGCCTGAGGGGCTGGGTGGGGACCAGTCCGTCGACCAGGTAGCCGCGGGTGCCCTTGTGCTGGGGCCGCCACAGGTCGAGGTCCGTACTGCCGTCCACGGCCCTGAAGTTCAGGTCGCCCCCGGTGTGCCGGCGCAACAGGTTGAGCGCCGCCGTCCGACGGCCCGTGCGGGGTGCGCCGGCCAGGAAGAGGACGCCCTGGTCGAGTTGGCTCAACGCGGCCGGGAACCACGGGGGTTCGGCGAATCCGCGTTCGGCCTCCAGGATCTCCAGGGCGGAGATGGGGCCCTCCAGGGCCTCGACCCGGCGGGCTTCCGGCGTCGCGCCACCGCTGTGCAGCTGCTGACCGCCGTACACGGACCCGGTGTTGACGTTGGCGACCCTCGCGTAGATGACGGAGCGGGCGTCGCCGGGCGGGTCGTCCAGGTCGTCGTACTCGTCGGGCTGCCCGGCCGTCTCCTCGGTGCCGGTGCTCATCGCGGCCACGTGTTCTTGTCGCCCTGCACGGTGTCGCCGAGGTTGCCGTGCACGGTGCCGACCTTGTGTCCGCCGACCTGGTCACCGGCGACGTGGCTGACGTGCTGGTCCCCGTCGACGTTGCTGACGTGCTGACCGCCGTGCACGGTACCGGTGTTGACGTTGCTCCGGTCCGCGCGATTGACGACGGTCGCGGGGCCCCGCCCCTTCGCGCGCTCCTCGGGTACGGCCTTCTCCTGGTCGTCCATCACCTGGTCGCCGAGGATGCGGCGGTCGTAGAGGTTCCCGGACGGGGCCGGGATGTACAGCCAGGCGCGTTGTTCGAAGCGCTTCCCGGGCACGGTGGCGGGGACCGGGATGAAGTGGTCGGGGTGGCGGCCGGTGTAGCCACTGGCCACCGCGTCCTCGAAGCAGCGGTCGGAGACGATCGCGGCGACCTGGGTGGTGCTCTCGCTGGAGGCGGCCAGGATCGCCTTCACCGGCGTGGAGTCGAGCAGCCGGTGGGTGTCGTTGCGGGGCGTGCCGTTGCCGTCGAACTCCTCGCCGGAGTCGGGCAGCGGGCCGACGTGGAGGCTGACGCGCAGCCGGAGGCCGGCGACGCCGTGCGAGTGGACGTTGAACTCGGTGAGGATGTCCTGGAGTTGGTGGAGCCAGGGGTGGATCACGAACGGCATGGCCGTCGGGTCGAAGCCGAACACGTACCCGTCGCCGGTGGAGTTGGGGAAGCGCCGGTCGTTCCACAGCTCGTCGAGCCCGGCCCGCTCCAGGGACATCCTGAGGAGCTGGGGGATGTTGCGGCTGATGGTGCCGTGTTCGACGGCGGGGTGGCCGGTGAAGTCCTTCGCGTCCACGGCGACGATGCCCCGGTAGGGCGGCAGGGCGCGGCTGCGGCTGTACGGGAACGCGGTGGGGGCGGGCAGGTCGGACATGGTCTGCTCCTCGGATTCCTGAAGTGGGCCTGTCGGCCGGGCACTTCGAGAATCCGGGAGAACGCTCTCCCGACCTGCTGCCCGAGTGCAGCAAACGAGTGACGCGAGTCACATGGAGACGCCGGGGCGATGCGAGGGCGTCTCCCGGGCGGCGTACGCGCGCAGGGCGGGCAGGTCCCCGATCTCTATCCCGCCCCGCCCTCGCACGCGCACGGCCCGGAAGGCCGGCTCCTGCGCGATCAGCCGCCCGACGGTGTTGCGGGACATCCGCAGGTACTGCGCCAAGTCCATGACGCTCAGGGGAAGTTCGACGTCCATCCCGGGGAACGGACCGGGCCACCGCGAGACGTCGGCGATCCGTACGAGCGCCCCCGCCACCCGCGTCGGCGCCTCACCGCCGTGACGCTGTTCGGCGGTCTCCCGGATCCGGGTGATGGCGTGCCGTTCGAGGTGCGCGGCGAGCCGGTGTTCCTCGACGAACCGGCCGAAGCGTGCCGCGTGGACGACGGCGACCCGGCAGGGTCCTAACGTCTCCACGCTCGCGAGCCGCCCTCCCCCGCCCCGCACGGCCATCTCGCCCAGCAGTTCCCCGGGCCCACGGAACGCCAACAGGTCCTTCGCGCCGTCGCGTTCGATCCTGACGACCTTGGTCAGCCCGTCGAGCAGCACGAGTACGTGCGAGCCTTCCTCCCCCTGCCGCAGCAGGGCGTCGCGGGCGGGGTGGAGGCGTTCGTGCGCGTCCTCCAGGAGCGCCGCCCACACCCCCTCCCCCACGATGTGCCGCAGGGTCCGCCCCTCCCAGTGGTCGCTCATGGCACCGACCTTAGGTTCAATCCGCCGGTGCCGCAGCGGAGTCGGTCAACTACGGGCGGCGTTCGACCTCGACCGTTCCGGTGCCGATCCGGACGTTCACCGAGCCCCCCGTGGCCCACCTGACCGTCAACTCCCCTTCCCCCGCGGTCTCCACGGTGACCGCGTCTCCCAACTCTCCAGGCTCAGCCTCCCCGGTGAGCCTCGCCAGGGCGACGAACAGGGTCGGTCCCGGCCCGGTGGTGTCGCCCTTCATCTGGACGAGTTCGGAGCGGGTGCCCTCGGGGGCGGACCAGCCTGTGATGTGGACGGGGGTTCCTTCGGGGGTGTTCGAGACCAGGAACGCCCGTACTTCGACGGCGCCTTGGGCGAGGGTGATGCTCGTGACGTGGGCGGACGTCGAGGTCGTGTGGTGGGAGGCGATCCAGTCGGGGCCCGTGCCGAGGGGGGTGATGTCGGTGCGGGTGGGGTCGTCGTCGATGAGGATGCTGTTGTCCGGCAAGGGAGAGGGCGCGGGCGCGGGGGTCGTGATCGTCGAGTAGGCGAGGCGGGTGTAGTAGGGGTCGTAGCGGGCGTCTTCGCTGCCGTGGTTGTGGAGGCGGACGATGCCGTCGGAACGGGTGGACTGGAGGAGCCAGTTGGGGGCGGGGAGGGGCGTGAGGGCGTCCTCGCGTTCTGCGGGCGACGGGGATTCCGTGGCGGTCCAGACCTCGTGGTCCGGGGGGAGGAGGAGGCCGAGGAAGCCCTTGCTGGCCCAGTAGGGGGACGCGGGGCCCGAATAGCCTTGCAGGACGTCGGAGTCGGGGCCGTGCCAGCCGAGGGTGAGGAGGCCGTCGGGCGAGACCGCGTCGCGGTCCAGGAAGTACTTGAGGGCGCCCGAGGCCAGGCGGCGGGTCTCGCCGGGTGCCAGGGGGGTACGGCCGGTGAGCGCGCCGAGCCAGAGGGGGGCCGTCGTCGCGAAGCGGTAGGTGAGGGAGCGGCCCTGGTGCAGGGGGGCTCCGTCGGCGCCGAACAGGCGGGCGTAGTCGGCGAGATGGCGTTCCAGGCGGCCGCCGTAGAGGTCGAGAAGCTTGGGGTCGTCCGCGAGCCAGGCGTGCAGGACCGGGTAGAGGTGCATGGCCCAGCCGTTGTAGTAGTCGAACTTGCGGCCGTCGCCGTCGGTGTACCAGCCGTCGGCGATGTACCACTGCTCGACGCGTTCGAGGCCCTGCTCGACGGCGTGACGGGAGGCTTCGGGTTCGTGGCCGATGGACTCCAGGAAGCCGCCGACGGTGACGGGGAACAACTCCCAGTTGCAGGGCCAGGGTTCGGCGGTGAGGGCGTCGGTGAGCCAGGCGGCGGCACGCTGCCGGACGGCGTCGTCGAGGCGGTCCCACAGGAGGGGGCGGGTCAGGCGCAGGGCGAGGGCGATGGACGCGGCCTCTACCAGGGGCTGGCCTCGGTGTTCGATCTTCGGCCAGACGCCCGCCGTACCGGCCGCGAGGCCGTCCGCGTAACGCTCAAGTGCCGTCTCGTCGCGGCGGAACGCGGCCAGCAGCAGGGTGCGGGCGTACCCTTCGAGTCCGTCGGAGAGGCGGCCGGACCAGCTCTGGCGGTCGCCGGGGAAGTGGTAGAGGGCGCGGTCGGGGGTGGCGTACGGCTCGGTCGCGGCAAGGAGGGTGTCGGCGGCCCGCTCCCAGTGGGCGCGGGTGTAGCCGGTCACCGGGCTGAGGGTGGGGTCGGGAGGGGGGAGGTGCATGGACGAACGCCCTTCTCAGGCAGCGACTTTCAGATCTTCATGAACCTGGGGCGCCCCGGTTCCGGTCGGGACGCCCCAGGGGCTTGTACGGGCTCATTCCCCGGGGAACGCCACCCCAGTCACGCTTCTCTCACCCTTCCCTCACCGAGCCCCGCGGTATGAGGTGCTGCGCGGTGAGTTCGTCCCGTACGAGTTCCGCGTACACGGTCGCTCCATGCACGGATGTGTGCGTGTTGTCGCGCTTCTCGTTGTACAGGTAGATCGCCTTGGACCCCTCGGGCCCGAGCGACTCGACGAGCGCCTTGGTCTTCGCGGTGAGGTCGATCAGCGGGACGTTCCGGGCCGCCGCGACGGAGCGGATCACCGCCGGGTGGTCGACGCCAAGTCCGTTGACGAGGAGGGCGGTTCCGTTGTTGAGCGTGCCGTCCGCGTTGAACCAGCGCCGGACGATGGGGGTGACGAGGACGGGCCGGCCCTGCTTCTCGCGGATCCCGGCGACGAGGGCCTCCAGGTTGGCCCGGTAGGTCGCCTCGTCGGTCGTCTTGTCGTTGTGCGCGAGCTGGACGAGGACGAGGTCACCGGGGCGGATCAACGGCTGGACGGTGGCCCAGAGTTGGGGGTTGGAGAGATAGGTGACCGTACTCTCCCCGGAATCCGCGTAGTTGGCGACGGAGACGCCCTTGCGGAGGTACTGCGGGAGCTGCTGGCCCCAGCCGGAGTACGGGTCGCCGGGCTGGTCGCAGACCGTGGAGTCGCCGACGAGGAAGATCTGGCGGGCGTGCCGCGCGGGGGTGACCTGGATGCCGGCGAGGGCGGGTGCGCTGCCGCCGAGGGCGAGGTCGAGGCCGGGGGTGCCGTCGGGGCCGGTCGGTTCGCCTTCCGGCGTACGGACGTTGACGGTGAAGCTGCGGGCGGTGCGCTCTCCGGCGGGTACGGCCGTCTCCGGGAGGAGGGAGCGGCGGGTCTCGCCGGTGATGCTCGTGGCGGACGCCGTGTCGCCGCCGAGGAGGACCTGCACGTCGTACGTGCCCGGCGGGACGTCGAAGTGGCAGGCGGTGGCGGTGCAGTTGGCGAGGCCGAGGCGCGGACCGCCGGGGTGGGCCTGTGCGGGGGCTGCGGACAGGGCGGTGCCCAGGGTCAGCGCGGCCAGCACGGCGATGTTGAAACGTCTCACTCGGTGCTCCTCGTGGGTACGACAGGGCCTGGCGGCAGGACCGTACCCCCTTCGGCAAGCGCTTTCTAGACTCTGGACCCATTTCACATGATTGCCAACCTCCAGCAAGCGAAAGCCCTTTCGCGAAATCGATTCAACTGTCACTCTGCTGAAGCCGGAGGCCGGTCGAGCCGATCACGGATCCGGCACCCGCACCCACCCCCCACAGCTCGATCCCCCACCCCACAGGAGGCTCTCCAGATGTCCGAAAACACCGTGTCCGAAAACCCAAGAGCCGCCGCCGCGACCGGAGTTGGCCGCCGCGCCTTCGTCGTCGGTGCCGCGGCCGCCGCCGGAACCGCCGCGCTCGCCGGGCCACTCGCCACAGGCGCCTCGGCGGCGGCCTTCGGCTGGAGCGACGACGGCTCCAACTACGTGGTGGACACCGGCGCCAGCCTGGTCTTCAAGGTCTCGAAGTCCAACGGCGACCTGTCCTCGCTGGTCTACAAAGGCACCGAGTACCAGGGCTACGGCGGCAAGAACTCGCACATCGAGTCGGGCCTCGGCTCCTCGACGGTGACGATCGCGCAGTCCGGCTCGACGATCCTGGTCTCGGTGGCCCACGGCACGCTCCGGCACTACTACGCGGCCCGCAGCGGCGAGAACAACATCTACCTGTGGACCAACCGCGCGGACACCTCGGTCGCCTCGACCCGCTTCATCCTGCGCGTCAAGGCCGGTCTGTTCCTCAACGACGAGCCGGATTCCTACACTTACGCGCCGACGACCATCGAGGCGTCGGACGTGTTCCAGAAGTCCGACGGCCAGACCCGCTCGAAGCACTACTCGAAGCTGCGCGTCATCGACTACAACTACGTCGGCTGGAGCGCGAACGGCGTCGGCCTGTGGATCGTCCGCTCCAACCACGAGAAGGCGTCCGGCGGCCCCTTCTACCGCTCCCTGCTGCGCCACCAGAGCGCGGACGGCGGCGGCCTGTACGAGATCCTGCACTACGCCCAGAACCAGACGGAGAACGAGCGCTTCGGCCTCCAGGGCCCGTACGTCATCGCCCTCACCGACGGCGGCGCCCCCTCCTCCTCGCTGTACGCGGGCACCCTGACGACGTCCTGGGCGGACTCGCTCGGCATCTCCGGGTACGTCGCCTCCGGCGGCCGGGGCAAGGTCGCGGGCGTCGGCATCACCGGGCGCAACACGGCGTACCCGTACACCGTGGGCCTCGCCAACTCGGCGGCCCAGTACTGGGGTTCGGCCCGCTCCTCGGACGGTTTCTTCTCGATCGGGCAAGTCCTGCCGGGGACGTACACGTTGACGGTGTTCAAGGGTGAACTCGCCGTCTACACCACGTCGGTGAGTGTCAGCGCGGGCGGGACGACCACCCTCAACTCCATCGCGATCCCGTCCTCCAACGACCCCTCCAACGCGGGCACGATCTGGCGGATCGGCGACTGGAACGGCACGCCGGGCGGGTTCAAGAACGCCGACCTGATGACGTACGCGCACCCCTCCGACGTACGCGCCGCGGCCTGGACCGGGAACGTCGTGATCGGCAGCGGCAGCGAGACGTCCGCCTTCCCCTGCTACTTGTGGAAGGACGTCAACTCCGGGCTGATCGTGTACTTCAAGCTGACGGCCGCGCAGGCCGCCGCCGCGCACACGCTGCGGATCGGGGTGACGACCGCGTACGCGAACGGGCGTCCGCAGGTCGTCGTCAACGACTCCTGGACGTCGACGATCCCCTCGCCGCCCACGCAGCCGAGCACGCGGTCGCTGACCAACGGGTCGTACCGGGGGAACAACTACACGTTCACGTACAGCGTTCCGGCGAGCGCGTGGCTCACCGACACGAGCCAGTACAACCAGTTGAAGATCAACGTGGTGAGCGGGTCGGGGTCGACCGGGTTCCTGAGCGCGGGGACGGCGATCGACGCGATCGATCTGCTGACGTGAGAAGAGAGGGTCCGGAGCCGGCGGCTCCGGACCCTCCGCGGTATCAACTACCGCGCGTCCACTGCTGGTTGGTCGCGCCGTTGCACGTGTACGTGATGATCGCGGCCGAGTTGGCGGTGGAGCCCCCGTTCACGTCGAGGCACTCGCCGCTCGCCCGGGACTTCACGAGCCAGTAGCTGCCGGAGGCGGTGACGCTCCACTGCTGGGTCGTCGCACTGCCGCAGTTCTCCTGGGTGACGCTGCTCGCGTTCTCCTGGAGGCACAACGAGCTCTGGCGGCCGATCAGTTGGTAGTAGCCGGTGCCGAGGTCCTTGAACCACCACTTCTGGTTGCCGCCGCTGTTGCAGGTGTACTGGCTGATCGCGACGCCGGTCAGGAGGGACTGGTTGGCGACGTCCGCGCACTTCGAACTGTGGCGGGCGACCAGGGTGTTGTAGGTGGCGCTGACCCCGGAGACCGTTCCGGCGGCCGTGTCCACGGTGATCTCCGGGGACCACGACATCGACATCGAGGTGTTGCTCGGGAACGTCAACGGCAGCCACACGTAACGGGAGTCGTTGACCTTGGCGCCGAAGGAGTTGCCCCAGCGGTCGCCCATGTAGAGGTACGAGGTGCCCGAAGTCCCCTGGACCGGCAGGACGTACGCGGTCTGCGAGCCGTACGCCGTCGAGTCGCCGACGTTCGTCATCGCGGACCAGGGGCCGGCCAGGTTCGTGGCGGTGGCGTACTGCTGCTGGTTGGGGCTCCAGCCGGTGGCGCCCGAAGTCAGCATGAAGTAGACGCCGTTGCGCTTGAACAGCGCGGGTGCTTCGCGGTGGCCGCCCGCCCAGGGGTTCGCGACGAGGCTCGCGATGCCGGTGTAGTCGGCCGTCAGCCGGTAGATCTGGAGGTCGTAGTTCTCGTTCGCCGCCGAGATCATGTAGCCGGTGCCGTCCGTGTCGACGAACGTCGTGATGTCACGGGACATGTACTGGCCGAGGGGCCGGAAGCTGCCCTGGTAGCTGTAGTTGCCGTCGACCGTGTCGGAGACGGCGACCGCCGCGCGGGCCTCGCCGTAGTCGACGCCGTTCTCCTTGTGCATCCACATCACGAACTTGCCGGTGGAGGCGTTGTAGATGACCTTCGGGCGCTCGATGTACGCCGTGCCCAGCTCCGTGGCGCTGGACTGGGTGAGGACGCGGTTGCGGAACTCCCACGTCTTGAGGTCAGTTGAGCGGTAGGCGCTCACCGAGCGGAAGGTGTTGTCGGTGTTGCGGTCCTCGCCGAACCAGTAGTAGTAGGAGCCGACCTTGAGGACGCCGCCGCCGTGGGCGTGCACGACGTTGCCCGAAGTGTCGGTGAACTGGACGCCGTTGGGGAGCGTCTGGGGTGCGGCCTGGGCAGGGCCGGCCACGGCCAGGGCGCCGGCCAGGGCCGTACAGAGGGCGATCAGGATCGCGTACACACGTCTCATCTCACGCACTCTCCTTCAGGGGTTCATGGGGGGGGGCGCCCCTCGCGGGCGACGTTCGACCCTGCGAACAGAATGTGACATTCCGAACGCCGAAAAGGTAAGGGCGTGTTACGGCGAGGTCAACGGGTCTGACGTGACTTGAGGGAAAGCGTTTTCTCAAACATGTTTCAAAAACTGTTATCGCGGGTGCCCGGTCCCGTCTCCTCAGGCGTGCGCACCCTCTTCCTCACGGCTCTCGCCCTCCTGCTCGTCGCGAGCGGGCCGGTACCGGCGTCCGCCGCCGCCGAGATCTCCCTCGTCACCCCGGCCCCGGCGGCCGCCCAGCGACAGCCCGCCCCCGAGGATCCGCCGAGCGCCGCCGACAACGGGGAGTTCGGGTGGTGGCCGTACGTGCTGCTGCTCGGGACGCTGGGCGCGTTGCTGACGCCGGGGACGGTGTGGCCGCGGAAGTTCGACTGACGCTTCGTCATATTCCGCCGGGATGAACAGGAGGAACCAGTCGCGGTCGTGGGGGTGGCGCCACGCTTCGTCGTCGTCCAGGAGGTGGGTGGTCGGCGTCGCGGGGTCGAGACCGGCGCCGCGCCGCCGAAGTGGCACGCATCCGGCGCCGCGCCGCCGAGGCAGTGGCGCAGGAACCGTCTGCTGAGTCACAGCCCCTCGACCGCCGGCCCCCGCCCCCTGCGCCCGCCCCAGCCGCCGCGCGTGCGCGATGGTGCCGGTCCAGCGGCCAGGACGTCGCAGGGTCGCCCGGCACGGCCTCCGGCCCCAACGCGCCATCGCCGTCCGGCTGTTCGAGAGACACGAGCGATCTCGGCGCGCGGACGCCGTACGCCGCCCGGACCTGCGTCGCGCCGGACTCGTACGCGTGGGCCTCGCACCGCCGGTAGTTCCCATGCGGCCCGGCGGCCCTCGCCGGAGTTCCCGGCGGGCTTACGGGGTTCCCGGCCGGCTTCCGGCAAGGCTCCCCGCAGGGTTCCCGGCGGGTTCCGCGGCGAGTCCCGTGCGGGCCGACCCCTTCACCGCGGCCGGCCGCTCCCCCGGCTCGCCCGCCACACCCCGGCGGTGACGCCGTGGCCAGGGTCGTGGACGAGCGGTTCGAGGCCGACGCGGCAACGCCAGATGCCGAGGATCTCGCGGGCCCCTTCGAGGGTGACGGCGCTGGCGGTCACGAGGTCAGGCCGGCCGACTCCCGTTCCTCGGGCCCTTCCTGACGTCCCTTCAGCCACACGTACACCGGGATCCCCGCGAACAGGAACAACGCGCCCTGGTACACCGCCGCGTACCCCGCCCCGGCGATCAGCCAGAACGAGAACCCGAACGACAGCCCGGCGACGAGCAGGTCGCGGACGAGCCCGGCGGGCCGTACGCGCTCGCGGGTGCCGCGTGCCAGCCAGTACAACTGGGCGGCGGCGGACAGGAGGTACGGCACGCAGCCGGTGAACGTCGTGATCAGGACGAGGACACGGAACGTCGTGTCGGGACCCGCCGTGTAGTTGAGGCCGATGAGCGCGGTGCCCAGCACGGCGACCGCCCACACGCCGAAGCCGGGTACGCCGCCCTTGCCGACCTTCGCGAACGGCTTCGGGAAGAGGCCGTCCCGCGCGGCGGCGTACGGCATCTGGGCCGCGAGGAGGATCCAGCCGTTGAGGCAGCCGACGATGGAGGCGACGGCGACGAGGGCGATGGCGGTGCCGCCCCAGGTGCCGCCGGTGATGGCGTTCACCGCGTCGGCGAACGGGGCGCCGGACTCGACGAGTCGATCGTGCGGGACGAGGCCGAAGACGGCGATCGTGCCGAGGATGTACACCAACGCCGAGGCCAGGGTGCCCAGAACGCTCGCACGGCCCACGTTGCGCTCGGGGTTCTCGACCTCGCCCGCGCTGACGGCGGCCGACTCGACGCCGAGGAAGCTGTAGAGGAGCAGCGCGGCGGAGGCGGCGAGCGCGCCCGGCACGCTGTCGCCGGTCGCGTTGAACGGGCCGAAGTTGTCCGTGTCGACGAAGAAGAGGCCGATCGTCGCGACGAGGAGCAGCGGGACGAACTTCAGGACCGTGGACACGATCTGGACCGTGCCGACCCAGCGCGTCCCCGCGAAGTTCGCGGCGGCCGGGAGCCACAGCGCGAGCAGCGCGACGAGCCCCTCCAGCGCGTGGTTGCCGTGCAGGGGGATCAGGACGTCGACGTATCCGACGACGGCGACGGCCAGCGCGGCGATGGAGACCCAGCACATCGTCCAGTACGACCACGCCGACAGGAACCCGGCGAACGGGCCGAACGCGTCACGCGGATAGACGTACAGGCCGCCCGTGACGGGGCTGCGCTTCGCCAGCGTGCCGAAGAGCAGGGCGAGCAGGACGGCGGCGACCGAGAGGACGACGAAGGCGAGGAGGCTGAGCGTGCCGAAGGGGGCGACGGCGGAGGGGAGGGCGAAGATGCCGCCGCCGATGATGTTGCCCATGACGAGGGCGGTCGCGGCGGTGAGACCGAAGGCGCGGCGGGGAGAGGCTTTGGGGGCGCCGGACGCGGGGGCGTCCGAGACAGGCGTATCGGCGGAGGTCATCGTGTTTCCAGGGGCGGTTTCGGGACGAGGGGGCGTGATCGTATCCCCGTATCCCACATCGTGGGCAGTTCGTTCACGAACTGGACACATTCGGCCGTCCCGCTCCGTGTCGACTAGCGTCGGGGCATGACCAGCGAAACGCCCGCCCCGCTCCTCACCGAGGCACTCGCCGCCGGTTCCCTCGTCCTCGACGGCGGCATGTCCAACCAACTGGAGTCCGCCGGGCACGACCTGAGCGACGAGCTGTGGTCGGCCCGGCTCCTCGCGGAGGTCCCGGAGGCGATCACGGAGGCACACCTCGCGTACTACCTCGCGGGCGCGGACATCGCGATCACGTCGAGTTACCAGGCGACGTACGAGGGCTTCGCGAAGCGGGGCATCAGCCGGGAGAGGGCGAGCGAACTCCTCACGCTGAGCGTGGAGTTGGCGCGGGAGGCGGCACGCAGGGCACAGGCCGGCGCCGTCACCGTAAGCACCCCCACCCCCCGCCCCCTCTACGTAGCCGCCTCCGTGGGCCCCTACGGCGCGATGCTCGCCGACGGCTCCGAGTACCGCGGCCGCTACGGCCTCACCGTCCCCGAACTCGCCGCCTTCCACCGCCCCCGCATCGAGACGCTGGCCGCGGCTGCCCCCGACGTCCTCGCCCTGGAGACGGTCCCCGACGCCGACGAGGCGAGGGCCCTGATCGACGTGGTGCGCGGCCTCGGTGTCCCCGCCTGGCTGTCGTACAGCGTCGAGGGCGACCGCACCCGGGCCGGCCAGCCCCTGGAGGAGGCGTTCGCGCTCGCGGCGGACGTGGACGAGATCGTCGCGGTCGGCGTGAACTGCTGCGTCCCCGAGGACGCGACGCGGGCGGTGGAGACCGCGGCGCGGGTGACGGGCAAGCCGGTCGTCGTGTACCCGAACAGCGGCGAGGGCTGGGACGCGAACGCCCGTGCCTGGACGGGGAGTTCGTCCTTCGCGCCGGACGAGGTCGAGGGCTGGCGGACCGCGGGCGCCCGGATGGTCGGCGGCTGCTGCCGGGTCGGCCCGGAGGCCATCGCGTCGATCGCGAAGACGCTCTCGGCGGCGGGCCGGTAGGCACGGGGACCGGGGTCCCGCCCACGCTGCTAGCCTCCCCGCTGGGAACCGTTTACCGAGACTGTTTCCGCGGTGGTACGGGGGCGCGGCCCAGCCCCTTGCGACAAGCGGTTACCACGGGGCGAAGAGGGGCGGAACATGACCAGGAAGAGCGGGGAGCGCAGCACGATCCGGGACGTCGCGGCCCGCGCCGGGGTATCGGCGGCGACCGTGTCCCGGGTGCTGGGCGGCGTCTACCCGGTGAGCGCGGAGACCCGGGCCCGGGTGATGCGCGCGGTGCGGGAGCTGGACTACGTCGCGGACGCGCGCGCGAAGGCGGTCGCCGGGGTCGGCACGCCCACGCTCGCGTTCGTCCTGGAGGACATCACGGGCCCGTCGTTCGCGCTGATGGCGTACGGCGTGGAGCGCGAGGCCGCGCGCCACGGCCACCTGTGCCTGGTGTGCGGCACGGAGGGCGACGTACGCCAGGAGACCGAGTTCGTGGAGATGATGCGGGCGCAGCGGGCGGCGGCGGTCATCCTCGTGGGCGGCACGGCGGACACCCCGGAGTACCGCGAGCGCACCCGCAGGATGGCCGACTCGCTGGCCTCGGCGGGTTCGCGCCTGGTGCTGTGCGGCCGTCCCCCGCTGGATCCGGGCGCCCCGGTCACGGTCATCGAGTACGACAACGAGTCGGGCGCCCACGCCCTCGTCGCGCACGTCCTCACGCAGGGCCACTCCCGGGTGCTGTTCCTCGGTGGCCGCCCGGACCACACGACGGCGCAGGGCCGTGAGCGCGGGTACGCGAGCGCGCACCGGGCACGCGGCGTCGAGATCGACCCCGCGCTGGTCCTGCACGGCGACTTCACCCGCGACTCGGGGCACCGCCTGATGCGCCAGGCCCTCGCGGACGGCCTGGACTTCACGGCGGTCGTCGCGGCGACGGACATGGTCGCGGCGGGCGCGCTGACGGCCCTGCACGAGGCGGGCCTGAAGGTCCCGGACGACGTGTCGCTGGCCGGGTACGACGACATCCCGTACGCCCGTGACCTGTATCCGGCGCTGACGACGGTCCACGTGCCGTACGAGGAGCTGGGCCGGGTCGCCGTGCGGACCGCGCTGGGCCGTACGCCGGGCGCCTCGGACGAGCACCTCCTGCTGGGGACGCACGTGGTCGTCCGGAACTCGGTGAAGCCGCCGAGGGACGCGCGGTAAGCGGTTACCCGGCTTTCCCCGGTCTCACCGGCTTCCCTCGGCCTCACCGGCTTCCCCCCCCCCCGGTCTCACCCGGCCTTCTCCGACCCCGTGCGCCGCAGCCGCCGGACCACGGACCGCAGCTCGGCCCCGCGCAGGGACCGTGCGGGGAGGGGTTCGACGACGGCCTCGGCCTGGTGCGGGACGACGGTCGGCGCCTCCCACAGGGCCAGGTCGGCGTCGCGTGGGCCGAGCGCCGTACGGGTCGGCCCGTCCCCGAAGACGCGTACCGGGTGGGTGGCGTCCCACGCCTGCCAGCCCGGGTCGCCGGTCTTCGCGAAGCGGGTCCATGCCTCGTGCATCTCGGTGGCGAGGAGTTTCGGCGGGGCGTCCCCGGCGAGTTTGACGGAGTCCGGGGAGTCGCCCGCGTCGAAGACGAAGCCGAGTTCGAGGGAGTGGCAGGCGCCGAGTGCGGGGCGGCCGGAGGGCCAGGCGAACTCGTACAGGTATGACATACCTGGGCGGGAGTCGGCGAGGCGGTGCAGGGGGCGGCGGAGCATGTGGTCGGTGACCATCTGGCCGACGATCTCGGCGGGTCCGGCGTCGGGGTGGAGGGCGCGGTAGCCCCGGGGTACCTCGGAGCCACAGTGGCAGCGGGCCATGGCTCCGGCGAGGGCGACGGGTCCGAGCCGGTCGACGCGCTCGACGAGGCCGCCGGGGACGAGCCAGAGCCGGTACTCGTCGCTGGTCCAGCCGAGCAGCAGGTCCACGTCCCGGGCGGCGTCGCCGTCGATCAGGGCCTGGAGGGGGTCGCGGGGCACGAAGTCGCCGTCGGTGACGATCCCGAACGCGGGGCCGCCGAGGACGGGGCTGGAGAGCCGTCCGACCTCGTGCTGGGTGCGCAGCAGCAGGTCCCGGTCGACGGCCGCGAACGCCTCGGCGGTCGCCGGGACCTTCAGCCGGTTCGCCATCCGGCGCACCATCCGCCGCACCTTGTCCCGGTCGGACTCCTCGGGCGCCCCGCTCTGGAGCACGGCCCGCCGGAACAGTCCCTGTGCGCGGGGTACGGCGATGAGGGCGCCGATGCTGATCGCGCCGGCGGACTGGCCCATCAGGGTGACCTGGTCGGGGTCCCCTCCGAACGCCCCGATCGCGTCGCGGACCCACTCCAGGGCGGCGAGCTGGTCGCGCAGTCCGGGGTTGGCGGGGGCGTCGGGGAAGAGGCCGTAGCCCTCGACGCCGAGCCGGTGGTTGAGGGACACGAACACGATGCCGTCCCGTGCGAACGGCGTCCCGTCGTACACCGGGACGGCGGAAGAACCCCTGGTCAGCGCGCCGCCATGGAACCAGACGACGACCGGAAGCCGGGCTCCGGGACCTGGTTCGGGCGTCCAGATGTTGAGATTGAGGCAGTCGTCCCCCGGGATGTCGGGGTCGGACAGGAACTGCGCGAAGGCTTCGGAGTACGGGGGTTTCGGCGCCGTCGGCCCGAACGCCCCGGCGTCGCGGACGCCGGTCCAGGGCTCGGGCGGCTCCGGGGGCCTGAAGCGCAGCGCCCCGAAGGGGGGTGCCGCGTACGGGATCCCTCTGAAGACCGAGATGCCGTTCTCATACCTGCCGCGTACGTCCCCGTAGGGAGTCCTGATCACTGGCCCCATCTGTCACCAGCCCTTCGCGCACTCGTGCACCGGTAGTACCAGAGCACCACGAAGGCGCCCGGTATTCCGGTGCACGAGCCGTTCAGGGGGCTATTCGGCGTACGCCGTCCTATTTGGCGTACATCAGGGTGCCGAAGCCGAGCTGGTCGAAGCCTCCGCTCGTGGTCCCGTAGTCCCCGCCGCCGCCCTCGGGGGCGACGGTGGCGTAGATCTGGGCGATGTACTTGTCGTCGAGGTTCAGCCTGCGGTTGTAGTGGAAGTGCAGCTGCGCCCAGACCGGGCGGGCCTGGCCCCGGGCCGTCGCGGAGACGACCGTCTGGGACTGCTGGGAGCAGTTCTGCCCCGTACCCCAGGTGTAGGTCGTGAAGGGGACGTCGAGGCCGAGGTTGTACTTGGCGACGTACTGCGCGGCCTTGAAGAACCGCCGGTCGTCGTACGAGTACAGGTCGTCGCCCTGGTTCCAGGCCATCTCGCAGATCGCGCCCATCTGGCCCATGCCCATGAGGCTGTGGCCCTGGTCGCGGCCGGACTCCTGCCACTGGCCGAGCGCGTAGCCGTCGGAGTCGGTGTACAGGAACGGGACGGCGTTCTTGATGGAGCCGTTGCCCGCGCCGGACTTGAAGTAGGTGACGGCCTGGTCGTACTTGGCCGCGTCGTCGTTGAGGATGCCGATGGCCATGACGGACCCCATGGTGCAGAGGTCCCAGTTGGCCCAGTAGTTGGTGATGCAGGCGTCGTTGTGGCCGGTGAGGAACTGGTTGTTGAGCGGGTAGAAGACCCGCGCCAGCATCTCCTGGGCGGCGGCGAGGTCGAACCCCGAGTAGCCGCGCATGAGTTCGCAGGCGTTGGCGAACTCCCAGCCGTAGATGCCGGCGGCGAGGAAGCGGTCCGCGTTGCCGGTGACCGTCGTCAGCGTCCTCGACCAGGCGTTGAGGATGTTCGCGGCGCAGACGGCGTTGGCCTCGGTGCCGGCGACCTTCCAGCGCAGGGCGTTCTGGTAGGCGGCGGCGATGTCGTTGTAGAGCAGGGTGTAGTTCTCGCCGGTGCCGCCGCGCACGACGGTCGCGGTGGCCCGGTTGGTCCAGGTGGAGGCGGAGTGGGAGTTGGCGGTCAGCTTGTTCCAGCCGGACAGCCAGGGGTCGGTGCCCGCGGCGACGCGGACCTTGGCGCGGTTGATGTCACCGGCGTTGTGGAGCATGCCGGGGTGGGTGAAGGTCGCCGGGGCGGCATCCGCGGTGGTGGGGGTCAGCGCGGAGGCCGCCGAGCCGAGCGCGAGGGCGGCTGTGAGTCCGCCTGCCGATTTCAACAGGGCGCGGCGGCTGGGGAGTTGGGGACTGCGGCTCATGGGGGTGGGGCTCCCGTCTAGGCAGAGGCGACGATCACCTCGGTGAACCTTGCGGTGGCGAGGGCGAGTTGGCTGCGCGAGCAGACCACCAGGCCCACGTGGTAGGGGGCGTCACCGAACAGCGGGACCGTGCCCTCGGCGAGAGTGGTCCAGGTGGCGCCGTCGTCGGTGGAGACGGCAGCGGCGAAAGCGGTTCCCGTGCGCTTCAGCCGCAGCAGGGTGGGGAGTTGGACAGCAGTGCTGCCGGTGAACGCGGAGGCTCCGGCGACCGTCGGGCGCAGCATGAGCTGCGCGGTGCTCCCGCCGGTCACGACGATCCCGGCGGCGAGGTCGAAGGGGTTCGGGGACTTCGCCATCAGCAGTCCGACCCGGTCGGCGGTGGCGCCCTCCCGGGACAGCAGCCGCGCGGTGACCGTGCAGTCCCCGCTGACCTGCCGCCGTACGAACTGGCCGGTCATCCCTTGGTTGTTGGCACTGAGGTCGACGCCCGCGCCGCGTACGGCGAAGGTGCCGTCCGCGTACGTGCTGCTGCCGGGCGTGAGGATCGCGACGACCCCGAGAGTGCCGAACGCGGACCGGTCGACGACGGCGTCACCGAGGTCGCCGGCGGACCAGGGGGCGGGGACCTGGCTCGGCGGTACTGGCACCAGGACCGTGGGCGTGGCCGCCACACTCGCCGCGACGGACTCCGAACACGGCCCGGCTCCGGTGGAGTTGGTCTTGGCGACGGCGTAGTGGTACGTCGTCCCGGGGTCGGCGGTCGGGTCGGTCCAGCGGATGCGGGTGCCGAAACCGACGGGGCCGACTCCGGTGGCGACGGTGCGGAAGGGGCCGTGCGGACGCGGTGCGCGCAGGACGGTGTAGCGGGCGGAGAGGTCGGGGTCGGTCCAAGTGAGCCCGTCGGGGCCGGACTTGAGGTCGGTTGCGGTCCGGGTCGGGCGCGGGGTCCGCCAGACGGTTCCGGCGCTGTCCGTCACGCTGACGTTGTCGAAGGCGCCGGTCCCGGTCTCGGCGTACGGCTCGTCGACGCCCAGGCAGGAGGTGAGGGTGAGCCCCGCGCGGACCGTACGGCCCAACTCGACGTCCGTGGAGCCGACTTCGGTCCAGTGGACGCCGTCCGGGGAGATCGACCCGGTGCAGCGGCGGCCCTTGCGCGTCACCCGTACCCAGTAGGGCGCGCGCAGCCGGTATCCGTCGCCCGCGCCCTCGACGTACGGCGCTTCGAGCGGGGTCGCCGACTCGGGGAGCGTGCCGAGGTCGGAGATCGGGAAGGCGGCCTTGGTGGTGATGGCCTCCTGCCAGGTGGGCGGCACGGGCATGGAACCGGTTCCCGAGACGGTGGCACCCCGCGAGGCGCGGACGCTCCACACCCCGCTCCAGGTGTACAGCGGCAGCCCCTGGATCAGCATCGAGGCGCGCGCCGCGCCCGGGTCGGTGGAGTCCCGCAGGGTGACGCCGATCCTGGAGTACTGCGAGCTGAGCGGCCACACGATCCGCGCGGTCACCGATCCGTCGCCGCGCAGGGGGAGTTGGGCGAACTGGTGGGTGTCGGCGGTCCCCGACGCCTCCAGCACGAACCGTTCCCCGTCGTACGCGGTCGAGCCGGGGATCTCGACCGCCCCGACGTCCCCGCTCGTCCAGGCCCCGGGCAGCCCGGCGTTGGCGCCGACGGCCGCCGAACTCCCGCTCGCGCCGAGGTCGTTGGAGGCGCTGACGGTGTAGTGGTACGCCCGTCCGGGCCGGACGGCGGTGTCGGTGTACGCCGGTGCGGTCACGCCGGTCGCGAGGACCGTGTAGGGGCCGGCGGGGTGGGTGGCACGCCGGATCGTGTAGCCGCTTGCCGAGACCGACGGCAGCCAGGCCAGCTCGACCGCGCGCTTCTCCCCCACCGCCGTGAGCCCCGCCGGGGGCGTCGGAATCGTCGGCGCGGGGGCCGTCGTACCGGCGTAGGTGAAGGTGCCCCAGCTCGGCAGGTCGTCGTTGCTGCCCTCGACGAGGCGGGTGCCGTTCGCGCCCCGGAAGACGGCCGCCCGGACGTTCGGCGCCTCGATGCCGCGTACGCCCTGGTAGTGGGCGAGGTACATCTCGTAGACCGGCGGCAGGGTGCCGCGGCCGATCGCGGAGACCGTCTGCTTGATGTACTTGCCGGTGCGGTCGAGGTCGGGGGTGAAGGGGACGTCGCCGCCGAGGTTGTAGCGGGCCGCGTACTCGGCGTTGGCGAGGATGCGGTTGCCGTCGAAGGCCCACAGGTCGACGCCCTGGTTCCAGGCGACCTGCGCGATGTCGCCCATGAGGCCGACGGCGAGCTGTTCGTGGCCCTGGTCGCGGCCCGACTCCTGGCCCTGGCCGTCGGGTTGGACGACGCGGTGGGCGACGCTGCCGTTGCCCGCACCGGCCGCCGCGAAGCGCAGGGCGTCCTCGACGAGGGTCGGTTCGTCGCAGAACACCCCGATGGCCAGGATGGTCTGAATGGCCGTCAGGTCCCAGTTGCCGTTGGCGTACAGCATGTAGCCGGAGACCGCCGGGTACCAGACGTCGAGGAACGACCGTTCGCAGCGCGCGATGTCGGCCTCGGCCCAGCCGTCGTAGCCGGTGTGGCGCAGGAGTTCGGCGGCGTTCGCGAACTTGAAGCCCTGGAGGCCGGCGCCGAGCGGTCCGTCGGCGCCTGTGACGATCGTCAGTGACGCCGACCAGGCGTTGAGGATGTCGCGGGCCTTGTCGGCGTTGGCGCGGTTGCCGGTGACCGCCCACAGCAGGGCGTTCTGGTAGGCGGCGGCCGAGTCGGCGACGGCCTGGTTCTGGAAGTTGGTGGGGCCGCGGCCCCAGGAGGTGATCTGGCCCGTGTTCTGGACGGCGTACGTGCTCTTCGAGCGGGCGTGCGCGGCGAGCGCCAAGTAGCCGTCGTACACCGGGGACTGCTGCGCGGCGACGGCGGCTTTCATGCGGGCCAGGTCGTCGGCGGTGTGCAGGAGGCCGGGGTGGGCGAAGGACGAACCGCCGGTCGGCGTACGGGTGGTGGCGCTCGCCGCCGGGACGGTCAGGGTGCTCGTCCCGGCGGCGAGGAACAGGGCGGCGGACGAGCCGAGCAGTCCGCGGCGGCTGATGGGGCTCACTTGCCGGCCTGCGCTTCCGCCGTGGTGATGAACTTCAGGTTGATGACGTGCTCGTTGGAGAACCACTGCATGACGTCGGTGGTGTAGTACCAGCCGGGCTTCTTCATCGAGTCGGCGATGGCCTGCCCGTTGATGACCAGGTTCTCGAACGTCACGTTCTTGATGGCGTGTTCGGCGTCGTAGCCGAGGAACAGGGACGGCTTGGCGTTGGTGCCGGTGTAGGTGAGGTTCTTGATGTAGACGTTCTCGATGCCCCGGCCGACCGAGGTGTTGTACTTCGTGTTGTACATGACCTTCATGTAGATGACCTGGCCCCAGCGGAAGTTCTCGATCCGGATGTCCTCGGCGCGGACGTTGCGGATCAGGTTGGAGTCGCCGGGGTTGAGGGCGATGCAGCCCTGGTAGTTCATCTGCGGTTCGCGGTGGTCGCAGATGTCGATGTTCTGGAAGTGCAGGTTCTCGATGACCTCGGGGTTGTCGGTGTTGCCGTGCGTGCCGACGTTGATGGGGTGCGCGACGTCCGCCCAGAGGGTCGCGTTCCTCACGGTGACGTTGCGGGTGTCGCCGTAGTAGTTCCAGCGGTGGGCGTAGATGGCGATGCAGTCGTCGGAGTTGCGCATGAAGACGCCGTCGATGACGACGTTCTCGCTGCAGAAGACGTCGATGCCGTCGCCCCAGCCCTTCGAGCTGAACGAGCGCAGGCCCTTGATGTGGACGTTCCTGCTGTTGCCGAGCTGGGTGGCGTACCCGTTCGGGTTCAGCATCGTGACGCCCTCGATGCGGATGTTCTCGCTGTTCTCGACCAACGCCCCGCCACCGGACGTGGAGTTGATGAACCCGCGCCCGGTCAGGCGGGCGTTCTTCACGCCCTGGAAGAGGACGGTCGCGGTGAGGACGGCGCCGCCGTCGAGGTACACGGTCTGCCCCTCGGCGACCTTGAGGGTGCCGTCGGAGGTGGTGTGCACGCCGGGGCCGAAGTAGAGGACGTTCGGGTCCCCGGACTTGGGCGCTCGCGGGTCGGGGCAGCCGGTGAGGACGTGCAGGGTGTCGAAGACGTCGTCGTTGATCTGGACGACGACGTTGCGCGGTTCGTCGAGGGTGAACCGCAGGGTGTCGCCGAGGAGTTCGGGCGTGATGCCGTACGAGTCGGGTCTCACGCGGGCCTTGGTGGTGCCGCCCTTGAGGTAGGTCACCTCGATCTCGACGGAGCCGTGGAAGTCGAAGGAGACCAGGGAGGAGTTGTAGACCTTGCCGGAGCCGGTGGCCGCGTTGATCTCGCCGAGCTGGGGGCGCCAGATGTCGAGGGTCTGCCAGTCGCCGTCGGGGGCGGTGCGGACGCGGACCTTGTAGCTGGTGTTGGTCGGCATGGCCGCGGGGCGGGGGTGAGTGACAAGGCTCGGACCGGAGTCGGCGGCGTTCGCCGCGCCGGCCGTCACCCCGGTGAGCCCGGCGGCGAGGGTGGCGGCACCGGCCGCCTGGAGGGCGGTGCGGCGGGAGAGGGGCGTGTTCATGGCGGCTCCTGAAGAAGACACGGAGGAAGAGGAGTTACTTGAGTCCCGACGTCGACATCCCCGCGACGAAGCCGCGTTGGGCGACGAGGAACACCAGCAGGATCGGCACGACGTACATCACCGAGGCGGCGGCCTGGAGTTCGGGCACCGGGGCTCCCGAGTCGTTGACGTACGTCGTCATCACGGCGACCGCGAGGGTGGTGCGGTCGGTGGAGAGCAGGAGTTGGGGGGCGATGTAGTCGCCCCACGTCCAGGTGAAGGCGATGATGAAGCTCGCGGACAGGACGGGCCAGGACTGCGGGAGGAAGATCCGCCAGAAGATGCCCGCGTATCCGGCGCCGTCGATGATCGCGGCCTCCTCCAGCTCGCGGGGCAGCCCGGCGAAGAACTGCCGGAACAGGAAGACGAGATAGGGCGCTGCGGACAGCCCCCACAGCACCCACGGCCAGTACGTGTCGACCATGCCGACCTTCGCGAAGATCAGGTACGTCGGCAGCAGGGTGATCATCTGGGGCAGCATCATCGAGCCGATGAGGATGCCGAACAGCGTCTTCTTGCCCGGCGCGTCGAGGCGCGCGAACCCGAAGCCGACCCAGGCGGAGCTGAGGGTGACGAGGGTGGCGTAGATGAGCGCGATGATCAGGGAGTTGCGGGCGTACCCGAGGAAGTCGATCTGGGTGAAGGCGTCGGCGAAGTTGTGCCACTGGAAGTGGTCCGGCAGCCAGTGGACGGGCGAGGCCGCCAACTCCCCCTGTGTTTTCAGGCCGGTGAGGATGAGCCAGCCGAACGGGCCGAGGAACAGGCCGGTGAGGGCGACGAGTCCGGTGTAGAGGGCGAGGCGGCCCATGCGGACGCGGACGGTCGTGGTCACTTCTTCGCCTCCGGGTCGACGTTGTAGAAGACCGCGCCGGACGTGAACCGGAAGAGCAGTCCCGTCACGGCGAGGATGATGACGAAGAGCACCCACAGCAGCGCGGAGGCGTAGCCGTAGCGGCCGAGCGCGAAGTACTGCGCGAACACGTGCATCATGTACAGGTAGTTGGACTGCGGCACGGTCGTGATCCCGCTGGTGTCGCCGAGCGGCGCGAGCAGCAACGGCATGATGGTCTGCACCGAGGCGATCATCCCGGTGACGGTCTGGAAGAGCAGGACGGGCGACAGCAGCGGGACGGTGATGCTGCGGAAGGTCCGCCAGGCGCTCGCCCCGTCGAGCTTCGCCGCCTCGTGGAGTTCGCGGGGGACGTCCTGGAGCCCCGCCAGCGAGATGATCATGATGTTCCCGGCGGCCCACAGCACGGTCATCAGCAGCACGTACCGCGCGTACGGGTCGGCGAGCCAGCCCACCGCGTCGATGCCGAAGAACGTCAGCACGCCGTTGGTGGCACCGGAGTTCTGGTCGAACAGCGCCTTGAAGGCGAGGCCCGCGCCGACCGGCGGCACGACCGCCGGCAGATAGATCAGCGTCCGGAACAGCCCCCGTGCCTTCACCGGCCGGTTGAGCAGTACGGCGAGCCCGAGCCCGGCCGCGATGGACAGCGGCACCGACGTCACGGCGAAGAGCCCGGACCGGCCGAGGGCGTCCCACGTCACCGGATCGCCCATCAGCTCGCGGTAGTTGCCGAGGCCGATGAACCTCCAGTGCGGGGAGATGCCGTCGAAGGTGGTGAAGCTGAGCCAGAGCGCGTACCCCATCGGGATCACCGTCAGCAGCACGAAGCCGATGATCCAGGGGGAGGTGAACATGTAGAACGCGCGGTGGCGGCGGGCGACCATCGTGGTGCCGCGCTTCTCCCGGGCGGGCGGCGTCTCGGTCCGTGCCGGTGTCGCCGTCATCTGATCGACCGTCATCCCACCTGCTCCTTACCGCGCTTGAGCTGCTCGTTGACGACGTCGTTCAGTTTTCCGGCGAGGGAGTCGACGGAGATCGCGCCGTTCATCGCCGCCGGGGCGGCCTGGTTGAAGAGGGCGTCGAGGGCGTCGGCTCGCGTGTACGGGGTGAAGGAGACGACCGAGTAATGCCTCAGTTCGTCGTCCTGGACCTTCAACGTGCGCTGCTGGTACGCCTCCTGATGGGGCATCAGGGGCCGCAGGGACTTGAGGGTCGGGATGCCCCAGCCGCCGGCTGCGCGCTCCTTGGCGGGTTCCTCGCCGAAGAACCATTCGAAGACCCGCCAGGCGGCGTCCTTGTTCTTCGCCTTCTTCGGCATCCACAGTCCGGTGCCGCCCTGGCAGGCGCTGATGCGGGGGCCGCCCGCGAAGACCGGGGCGGGCGCGAGCCGGGAGACGGCGGCGAGTTTCGGATCGGCGCCGATCATCCCGCCCAGCCAGTAGCCGGAGTTGGTCATCGCCATGCGTCCCGCCTGGTAGGTGGGGCCGTCCCAGCCGTTCGGGTCGGGCTGGATCAGGCTCGGGCCGACCTTGGTGCGGCAGTAGTCGATGTACCAGGCGAGCGCCTTGCGGGCCTCGGGTGTGGTGAAGTCGACGCGGGAGAAGTCGTCGTTGAAGAGGCTGCCGCCCGCCGAGGCCGTCATCGTCGCCAGCAGCGTCGAGCGGGTCAGGCCCGCGTAGCTGCCGCCGAAGACGATGGTCTGGCCCCGCTTGCGCCGGGCCAGGCGGCGCGCGTCCTCCTGCCACTGCTCGAAGGTGACGGGCTCGGTCTCCGACGGGTAGGCGAGGCCCGCCTTGTCGAAGACGGCGGTGTTGTACCAGTACATGGAGTCCTGGGAGAAGTCCTTCGCCATGCCGTAGCGCGGGCCCTTGCCCTGGGTGCGGCCGTCGAAGCGCCACAGGTCGTTCACCGGGTCGAGGTCGGCGGCCCTGAGGACGGTGGAGCGGGCGAAGTACGGGTCCAGGTTCTCGGCGACGCCCCGGGCCGCGAAGTACGCGGCGTCCACCGCGCCCACGCCGCGCACCAGATCGGGCGGGTTTCCGCTGGTCAGCATCGCGATCAGCTTGGTGATGTCCCACTTGACCAGCTCGACGGAGATCCCGAGTTTCTTCTTCGCCTGCCGGACCTGGTCGGGGGTGATGTCACCCGGCGACACCATCACCGTGACGGACTCGCCCCCGCCGACCGAGCCGGAGACCTGGAGCGCGCACCCGTTCAACGCCGCCGCGCCCGCCACGGCCCCGCCGGCCGACAGCGCGAGGAACCTGCGGCGGCTGGGAGGGGCACCGGCGTGGGAGCGCATGGGGTCTCGCCTTCTCGAAAGGGTGGGAATCGGGCATGGCGGCGGCTCGCCCGAGGAACGTGTAGCAACCGGTTGCTACGTCCGAACGGCCCGAGCTTCTGTCGCCCAGCAGAGCCCGTCAAGGGTTTGCGCACGTTTTCGAAAACCCTGTGCACGTACCCAGTCCACCCCGGAAGCCCTCCCGGAGACCCTCCCCAGCCCCATGAAAAGCCACTGACCTGGCCTTTCACGCACCACACCGACGCACCGGGCACACCGGCCCCCCAGGGTCACGTCCGCCGCATCCACACAAACCGTCCGACGCCGTTGATCCCCTCCGACTGATTGACCATGGCTCGGCCACAGATTTACGGTAGAAGACGCTTTCAGTAAACGTTTCCCGTACTCGTCCTCAGGAGAGTCATGCCCAGCGCCCCGCTGCCCAGGGCCGTGTTCGCCATGGATCCGGTGCACCTCCCCCTGCTGTTCCCCGAACCGGTGCTGGAGCGGCTGCGCCGGACCGCCGACATCGACCCCGCGCTCGTCGTCCAGGACCTCGCCGACCCGGCGGCGGCCGAGACGCTCGCCGGCGCGGAGATCCTGATCACCGGCTGGGGCTGCCCGCACCTCGACGCCGACGCCCTGGCCGCCGCCCCGAAGCTGCGTGCCGTGCTGCACGCGGCGGGGTCGGTGCGCTCCCTGGTCGGGGACGCCCTGTGGGAGCGCGGGGTGAGCGTGTCCAGCGCGGTCACCGCGAACGCCGTACCCGTCGCCGAGTACACCCTCGCGATGATCCTGCTCGCGGGGAAGAACTTCTGGTCCCTGCGCGAGAGTTACCGCCGTACGCACGCGCAGCCGACGCCCGCCGAGACCGCGCCGATCGGGAATCTGGGCCGCCGGGTGGGGGTGATCGGCGCCTCGCGGGTGGGGCGGCGGCTGCTCGAACTGCTGCGGCCGTTCGACTTCGAGGTGCTGCTGCACGACCCGTACGTCGACACGTCGGAGGCGGCCGCGCTGGGCGCCCGGCTGATGTCCCTGGAGGAGCTGCTGACCCGCAGCGACATCGTCAGCCTGCACGCGCCGGACATCCCCGAGACGCACCACATGCTGGACCGCGCGCGGCTGTCGCTGATCCCCGACGGCGGGGTCCTGATCAACACCTCCCGGGGCGCGCTGGTCGACCACGCGGCGCTCACCGACGAGGTGGTGGCGGGTCGGCTCAGCGCGGTCCTCGACGTCACCGAACCCGAGCCGCTGCCCGCCGGCTCGCCGCTGTACACGCTGCCGAACGTGATCCTCACCCCGCACATCGCGGGCTCCCTCGGCAACGAGCTGCGCCGGCTCGGCGAGATCGTCGTCACGGAGGCCGAGCGCCTCACGGACGGCCGCCCGCTCGCCCACGAGGTCCGGCACGCGGACCTCGCCCGAAGCGCCTGAGCCAACAGGCCCCGGATCAGGGGGACTTGAGCCAGGGACGCCTGAACACCGTACGAAGGAGGCGTGGCCGTGAGTGACCGCAAGCCGGGTGCCGACAAGGCGGGCCGGCCCAAGCGCAGAGTGACCATCAAGGACGTGGCGCGGGAGGCGGACGTCTCGGTCGCGACCGTCTCGCGGGTGCTGGGCGTGAGCAACTACCCGGTGGCCGCGCCCACTCGGGACCGGGTGATGAAGGTGGTCCGCGATCTGGACTACGTCACGAACGCGCACGCGCGCTCGCTGGCGGGCGGAGGCACCCCGACGGTCGCGATCCTGATGAACAACATCACCGGCGCCGCGTTCGCCCACGTCGCCAAGGGTGTCGAAGGCGCGGCGACGCTGCGCGGCTGGCTCTCCCTGGTCGGCACGACCGGCGAAGACCCGGAACGGGAGCTGGCGTTGGTCAACCTGATGCGCCAACAGGGCGTGTCGGCCGTGGTGTTGCTCGGCGGGGCCTACGACCGCACCGAGTACCAGACGAGGATGGGCCGCTTCGCGCGCTCGCTGGACGCGGCGGGCTCGCACCTGGTCCTGGTCGGCAGACCGCCGCTGGAGGGCGCCGTACCGGCCACGACGGTGGACTACGACAACGAGGCGGGCGCCTACGCCATGGCCAGCCACGTCCTGTCGGCCGGTCACCGCAGGGTCCTGGTCCTGCCGGGCCCCTCCGGACTCACCACCGCCCAGGGCAGGTTGGCGGGCGCGCGGCGGGCCTTCGAGGCGTACGGGGTGCCGTTCGACCCGGGGCTCGTGCGGCGCGGTTCGTACGACTACGAGCACGGGTACGCGGCGGTCCAGCAGGCGCTGGAGCGGACCCCGGGGTTCACGGCGGTCCTCGCGGGGACGGACGTGGTCGCGGCGGGCGCGATGCAGGCGCTGCGTGCGGTGGGCCTCAGGGTGCCGGACGACGTGTCGGTCGCCGGGTACGACGACATCCCGCTGGCCGGGCAGCTGACGCCCTCGCTGACGACGGTGCACGTGCCGTACGAGGAGATGGGGCGGGTCGCGCTGCGCGCGGTGGCCGACCGCAGGGCCGCGTCCGGCCTGGTGGGAGGGGGTGGGCCCGGGGAGGCCGAGCACCTCGTGCTGGGCACGCACGTCGTCGTCCGGGACTCCGTACGGCCGCCCCGGCCGCTGCCGTAACCCACCTGCCGCACGGCCCGGTCTGAGGTCCCAGGTGCCCCCGACAGGTCCCGTAAGCGGTTACTGGATTTCGGGCCGATTCGCCCAAGATTTTCTCGCCTGCCTCTTGATAATGCCGATCCGGTCGGCCTAACGTCACAGCAACCGGTTACTACCACTTCCGCTTGAGCCCCGGTCCGACGCAGCGTCTCCCCGCCGTCCGGCCGCCGCCTATGGCCAGTACCGAGCCGCCGCTCTCGCCTCGCCGAGACGCCCATCTCCCGAAGGATCACGGACAGATGAATGCCATCAGCCCCCGCAGAAGGATCGCCCGCGCAGCCGCCGCGGGAATCGCGCTGACAGGTCTGCTCGCCGCCTGCGGCGGTTCGGGCGACGACGACGGCGGCTCCTCGGCGTCGGGCCCGGTCACCCTGCCCTACTGGGGCTGGGCGAACGGCCAGGAGGCGGTCGTCAAGGCGTTCAACGCGTCCCACAAGGACGTCCAGCTCAAGTACACGAAGGTCACCGACCAGCTGACGATGCAGAAGCAGCTGACGAACGCGGTGAAGGCGGGCAACGCCCCCTGCCTGGTGCAGAACACCGCCGAGTACGTGACGACGTGGGTGTCCCAGGGCGCGCTGGCCGACGTCTCGCAGTACGTCGAGTCCAGCAAGGACAAGTTCAACGCCGGTTCGTGGGCGAGCGCCCAAGTGCAGGGCAAGTTCTACGGCGTGCCGACCAGTTCCTCGCCGAACTTCACGATCTACCGGGCGGACGTCTTCCAGAAGTACGGCGTCAAGCCGCCGACGACGTGGGACGAGTTCGTCGCGGCCGGCAAGGAGCTGAAGAAGCACAACGTCAAGATCACCAACTACGCGGGCGAGGACCCCTCCACGCTGGAGGTGCTCGCGATGCAGGCGGGCGCCCACTGGTACGCGATCGACGGCAACGCCTGGAAGATCGACTTCCAGGACGCGGGCACGCTGAAGGCCGCGAAGGTCATCCAGGACATCATCGACAACGACCTCAACTCGACGCTCTCCTTCGCGGATTACGCGGCCGTGCAGCGCAACTACGACAACGGCGGCACGGTCACCCGCCAGATCTCGACCTGGCAGATGGCCGGCATGGTGCAGAACTTCACCAAGTCGTTCGGCCAGTGGGCCCTGTCCCCCTGGCCGACGTTCGCGGGCGAGGCCGCGAAGACCCCGGCGGGCACGAACCTGACGGGCAGCGTCACCCTCGTCACGAAGGACTGCAAGCAGCAGAAGCAGGCCGCCGAGGCCGCCCTGTGGATGTCCACGGACCCGGGCGCGGTCAAGACGATGGCGAGCCCCGAGACCGGCAACGGCGTGATGCCCGCGCTCGCCGACACCAGCTCGTACGTCGACGAGTCGATCTCCCAGAAGCTCCTCGGCACGCACTACGACCCGGCGAAGAAGGTCGTCGGCGACAGCCTGAACACCGTCACCACGGACTGGACGTTCGGCCCGAACTGGACGGCCATGTTCAGTGAGCTGCAAGCGGGTTGGGCGAAGGTCGTCAGCAAGGAGCAGAAGGTCACCGACCTGCTCGCGCACATGCAGAAGTGGACGGTCGACGACCTCAAGTCCCGTGGCATCGCCGTGAAGGGCTGAGGATTTCCGATGATCCGCTCCCAGCGCTGGAAGGGTGCCGCGTTCACGGTGCCCTTCCAGCTCGGCTTCGTCTTTCTGTATCTGCTCCCCATCGGCTACGCCGTCTACCAGTCGCTCTTCAAGGTCCAGCAGTCCGGGCTCGGCCTCGGCGGCTCGACGGAGAAGTTCACCGGCCTCGACAACTACCGCGAGGGCCTCACCGACTCGGCGTTCATGGGCTCGGTCCTGCGGGTCGTGGTCTTCGCCTGTGTGCAGATCCCGGTGATGCTGCTGATCAGCCTGGTCCTCGCGCTCCTGCTGGACGCGGTGACCTCGCGCGCGGCGAGCCGCTTCCGGATCCTGCTGCTCGTGCCGTACATGATCCCGGGGGTCGTGGCGGCGATCGTGTGGATCAACCTGTACAGCCCGGACGTCGGTCCGCTGACGGCGATCGGGGACGCGTTCGGGTTCCACTGGAACTTCTTCGCGCCGTCGATGGTGTGGCCGTCCATCGGCAACCTGCTGACCTGGCACGGCATCGGCTACAACATGGTGATCATCTACTCGGCGCTCCAGGCGGTCCCGCGCGAGCTGTTCGAGGCGGCCCGCCTCGACGGCGCCTCCGAGCTGCGGATCGCGCGCAGCATCAAAGTCCCGTACGTCCGGGGCGCGTTGGTGCTGACCGGGCTGCTGTCGATCATCCAGATGCTCCAGATCTTCAACGAGCCCGCGCTGTTCCGCAACGTCACCCCGCAGACGGTCAACGACAGCTTCACGCCGATCATGATCATCTACAACCAGGCGTTCAACGCCGGCAACTACCACTACGCCGCGGCCCTTTCGGTGCTCCTCGCGCTGATCCTGGGCCTCGCCTCCTTCGTCTTCTACCGGCTGACATCGAGGGAGGCCGACTGATGACCCTGACCGAAGACCGCACACCGAAAACGGCGGTCCGCCGACTCAACAAGCCCGACCCGCGCGCCCGTTCGCGCGGCGGACAGCGCTTCCTGCTCGTCGGGCTCGTCCTCGCGAGCGTCTACAGCCTCTTCCCGGTGTGGTGGCTGCTCGTCGCGGCCACCAAGGACCGTACGGGCCTCTACCAGTCCAACGGCCTCTGGTTCTCCGGCTGGCACCTCTGGGACAACCTGCACCAGCTGTTCACCTACGAGGACGGCATCTTCCTGCGCTGGACCGCCAACTCCCTTCTCTACGCGGGTGTCGGCTCCCTCGGCGGCACACTGATCGCGCTCGCGACGGGGTACGGCCTGGCGCGCTTCGACTTCCCCGGGCGCAACCTCGTCTTCGCGTCGGTCGTCGGCTCGTTCCTCATCCCGATCGCGCTCCTCACGCTCCCGCTGTACCTGCTGTTCTCCGAGATCGGCATGGTCGACACGCCCTGGGCGATGCTCATCCCCTGCCTGATCAACCCGTTCAGCGTGTACCTCGCGAAGGTCTACACCGAGTCGACGATTCCGTACGAACTCCTGGAGGCCGCGCGCCTCGACGGGGCGGGCGAGCTGCGGATCTTCTTCTCCATCGTGCTGCGGATGATGACGACGGGCGGCGCGACGGTCTTCCTGCTCGCGTTCGTCAACACCTGGAACTCCTTCTTCCTCCCGCTGACCGTGCTGCGCGGCGAGAACAACTGGACGCTGAACATCGGCCTCTACAACTGGTCGGGGAAACGGCTGGAGTCGGGCGTCGACCTGACGAGCCTCGTCCTGACGGGGGCGCTGCTGTCGATCGTGCCGATGGCCATCATGATGGTCGCGATGCGGCGGTACTGGCGGTCGGGTGTGACGCTGGGGGCGCTGAAGTGACGGGCTCAGGTGGGGAGTTGATCGCACGCAACCCGGTGATCCGGGGCTTCGCCCCCGACCCCTCCCTGGTCCGCGCCGGTAACTGGTACTACATCGCGACGAGTTCGTTCGAGTGGTTCCCGACGATCCCTCTCTTCCGCTCCCGCGACCTCGCGCACTGGGAGCACGCCGGCCACGTCGAGGGCGCCGTACCCGGCAACTCCCTTGCGGGCGTGCCGGATTCGGCCGGCATCTGGGCGCCCTCGCTGAGCTGGGACGGCGAGTCGTTCTGGCTGGTGTACGCGGTCGTCCGCTCGGTCGGCACGCCGTACTTCGACCTCGACACGTACGTCACGACCGCGCCCGACGTCTCCGGACCCTGGGCCGCGCCGCGCCGTGTCGCCGGTCACGGCTTCGACCCCGCCCTCTTCCACGAGGACGGGCGGCTGTGGCTGCTCAACCTCCAGAACGACCACCGCCCCGCCGGGAACCGCTTCTCGGGGATCGTCGCGACGGAACTGGACCGGGTCACGCTGAAGCCGCTGGGCGGCACGCACCTGCTGCTCCAGCACGAACGGCTCGTCGAGGGGCCGAAGTTGCTGAAGCGGGACGGCTGGTACCACCTCGTCCTCGCCGAGGGCGGCACCGGTTTCGAGCACGGCGTGCTGACCGCGCGCAGCCGTTCCCTGACCGGGCCGTACGAGGTCGCGGACCGTCCGCTGCTGACGTCCCGGGACGATCCGTCGGTGCCGCTACAGAAGGCGGGGCACGCGGAGTTGGTGGAGACGCCGGGGGGCGAGTGGTTCCTCAGCCATCTGGTGGGGCGGCCGCTCAGGACGCCCGAGGGGCCGCGCTGCACGCTGGGGCGGGAGACGGCGGTCCAGGCGGTGGAGTGGGACGCGGAGGGGTGGCCCCGGCTGAAGGGCGGGGGGTGGCATCCGGAGGTGGAGGTAGCGGTGCCGGGGGTGGAGGTGGTGGCGCCGGAGGAGAAGGTGGCGCCGACGGTTTCCGGAACCCCAGCTTCCGAAACCCCGGTTTCCGCGAGGTCGGTTTCCGGCACGTCGGCTTCCGGGACTCCGGTTTCCGGCACATCGGCCTCCAGGGCTCCGGTTTCCGAAACGCCGGTCTCGGGGACGTCCGTTTCCGAAACATCTGCCTCCGAAGCACCCGTTCCCGAAACTCCGGCCGCCCCCCTTTCGGAAACCTCCCCCCAGCCCTCCAACTCCCTGGGCTGGCCCTGGAGCACCCTCCGCGAACCCCCCGACCCCTCCTGGGCAGACGTCACTTCACGCCCCGGCTGGATCCGCCTGCGCGGACGCCAGGGCCCGGAGTCCCGCTGGTCCCAGAGCCTCCTGGCCCAACGCCTCACCGAGCACCACGCCGTGGCCCAAGTCACCGTCGAGGCAAGCCCGTCGACGTTCACGCAGGCCGCCGGCCTGATCCTGCGGTACGACGCGGAGGCGTACCTGAGCCTCGACCTCACCTGGTCGGAGCCGCCGGGCGAGAAGCAGCGCGGCCAGCAGTGGCGCGGCGAGGGCCGTACCGTCCTCAGTCTCATCGACCGGGACGAGAGGGGGGCGCGTGAAGTCGCCGTGGTGGACGTCGACCTGGGCGGACCGATCACGATCGGCGTCTCCGTGGAGGGCACGGAGGCCCGGTTCTGGTACCTGCGCGACGACACGTACACCCAGGTCGGCCCCCCGCTCGACGCGAGCCGTCTCTCCGACGATCACGGCAGGAAACTGCGCTTCACGGGCACTCTCGTGGGCATTCACGCCCGCGATCTCGTCGACGCCGAGTTCACCGCGGACTTCCGGGACTTCCGTCTGGAGTGCGAGGAGCTGCCGTACGAATCCCGCTGAACCACCTCAGAAATCCCTCTGGTTGTTCGGGGTTTCGAAAGTTCACGTCCGCGATTTTTGTCGGCCGAACCCGTGACTCCCGGTGTCTTCCCGTCACGCTGTGGCGCCTTTAGGATAGCAAGCGCTTTCTGTTGGCCGGGTGCACGAAAACGGCCGAAACAGCGCTGGTCGCGCTTTCGCTGGCCCAACGGCGGGCCGGAGAGGTGGGTTCCCATGGTCCGCACGGCGAGTCCGAACGTGACGGCCGGACCGACGCTGGCGGTCGTGGCGCGCGAGGCGGGCGTATCGGTCCCGACGGCGTCGAAGGTCGTCAACGGCCGCGAGGACGTGGCGCCCGAGACGCGCCGCCGGGTCACCGAGGCGCTCGACCGGCTGGGGTACGTCCGCAGACCGCGCTTCGACGCGTCGAAGCCGCCCCGGCTCGTCGACCTCGTCGTCCACTCCCTCGACAGCTCCTGGTCGGGCGCGGTGCTGCACGGCGTCGAACAGGCCGCGCACGAGGCGGGGTTGGACCTCGTGGTCTCGGCGGGCCTCGGCCGCAGCGCCCGGGGCGACCGCCCGCAGCGCGGCTGGCTGGACAAGCTCACGGCGCGCGGCTCGGCCGGAGTCCTGTTCAACCTCGCCGAGTTGACGGACTCCCAGTACGCGTGGCTGGAACAGCACCGCATCCCGTTCGTGATGATCGACCCCGCGCACGAACCGCCGCCCGGCGTCGTGTCGGTGGGCGCCGCGAACTGGCAGGGCGGGGTGAGCGCGACGGAACACCTCCTCGCGCTCGGGCACGAACGGATCGCCGTCATCGCCGGGCGCCGCCGCAAGCAGTGCAGCAACGCCCGGGTGGCGGGCTACCGTTCGGCGCTCGCGGCGGCCGGTGTGGCGCAGCGGCCCGAGTACATCCGCTACGGCTGCTTCGAGGAGTCCACCGCGCGGCAGCGCATGCGTGAACTCCTCGACCTGCCCGAGCCGCCCACCGCCGTCTTCGTCTGCTCCGACCACATGGCCCTCGGGGTCTACGAGGCCCTGGCGGAACAGGGGTTGAGGGTCCCCGACGACATCAGCGTCGTCGGCTTCGACGACCTCCCCGAGTCCCGCTGGGCCAGCCCCGGCCTCACGACCGTCCGCCAGCCGCTCGGCGAGATGGCGGCGACCGGCCTGCGGCTGCTGGTGCGGATGATGGACGGGGAGCGGCCGGAGGGAACGCGCACGGAGCTGTCGACGCGGTTGGTCGTCCGGGCGAGCACGGCGGCACCTCGCGTGCAGGTACGGATCTGACGAACCGTCAGTCCCCTTGCGCCGCCCAGGTGATGCCGCCCCGCAGGTGCGCCCGGAACGCCGGGTCGTCGTACGCCTCCTCCGCGTGGCCCAGGGCCGTGTAGAAGACGCGGCCCCCTCCCTGGGTGCGGGTCCAGGCCAGCGGGTGGTCCTCGCCCATGCCGCCGCCCTCGTACGAGGACTCGTCGGCGGTCAGCAACACCCGTACCGCGCCACGGGGGTTGGTGCGGAAGTCGTACCACTCGTCGGTGAAGTCCCAGACAGCCGGCAGGTGCCGGGTGGCGGGATGACCGGCGTCCTCCACAACGGCCTTGCCGGGCTGGTAGTCGGGGTGCCGGTCGAACCGGGCGCCGAGCAGCTCGCCGTAGTAGGGCCAGTCGTACTCAGTGGTCGCCGCCGCGTGCACCCCCACGAACGCGCCGCCCGACTCGACGTACTCCGCGAGGAGTTCACGCCCCTTCGGGGTGAGCACCTCACCACTGGTGGAGAGGAACAGCACCGCCGCGTACCGCGTCAGCGGCGAGTCCAGAGCCGCCGGGTCCTCGGTGTGGTCGACCGTCCACTCCCCCATGATCGCCCGCAGGGCTTCGGCCGCGTACGGGATGGAGTCGTGGCGGTAGCCGGTGGTGCGGCTGTAGACGAGCAGACGTGGGGCCATGGGGTCGAGCCTATGCCGGTGGGGCGACGGGGGCGGGGGCGGGGGCGGGTCTCCGGGGGACCGAAAGTTTCTTGGTAACCGGTTGCCGGAAAACTCGGATGCCGTTCATCTGGGCGCCGGTACAGGGGCCCGCCTGTGACGCGATCCCGGCGTGGGCGGTGTCGGCGGACTTCCGGTGGGTGTCGTTCCTGTGTTGTCGGAGTGTGCTGGGCCAGGGTCGTTCTGCCCCACCTGTTCCTGTTGTGAACAGGTTGCGCGTAGGCTCGTACAGGATGAACACGATTCCCGCACGGCTCGACCATCTCGTGCTCGCGACGCTCGAACTGGCCGCGACACTCGACGACTTCGCCCGGCGGACCGGGGTCGTGCCCGTGTTGGGCGGGGTGCATGTCGGGCTCGGTACGCGTAATCACCTCGTCGGGCTCGGGGGCGGCGCGTATCTGGAGATCATCGGGCCCGACCCCGAGCAGCGTGGGGCCCGGCCGTTCGCGGTGGCTCAGCCGGAGCGGCCCTACTCACTGACCTGGGCGATCGCCCCGCCGGACATCGACCTCGCGGTGACGGCCGCGCGGGCGCGGGGGTACGACCCCGGGGACGTGCGGGCGATGAGCCGGCGCCGGCCCGACGGGGCGCTGCTCGAATGGCGGCTGACGGACAGGTCCGCCGGGCTCGTGCCGTTCCTCATCGACTGGGGTGCCTCGCCGCATCCGACCGCGTCGGGGCTGCCGGTCACGCCGCTGCTGTCGCTGTCGGCGACGGCTCCCGACCCGTCGGCGGTACGGTCCTCCCTCGCCGCGCTCGACGTCGAACTCCCCGTCTCCGAGGGGCCGTTGGGCATGTCGTTCACCCTGGACACACCCAACGGGACCGTCACCTTCGACTGACCGCGCGGATCATGCGGAGTTGGCCGATCTCCGCGACGTTCTTCATCAACTCGGCGTTCACCCAGGCGAGTTGGTGGGCCAGCGTGAGGGACGCGTCCTCGGGCCAGGGGTAGGCGGAGGGGCGGTCCAGGTCGGCGTCCGTGCGGGTCGCCACGGCCGCCGTCCACTCCTCGTACAGCCCGCGCAGCCAGGTGATCGCCGGTTCCCCCGGGCCCGGCCACTTAACGTCGTTGCGTTCACGGGGAGTTCGGCCGAGCACATGGTCCGTCGTCGTGCCCAGCCACCACCCCAGATGCCAGCTCACCCACGCGACCGTCGGCACGGGCACGGGGTCGGGCTCGGTCTCCGCCCAGTCCGGCGTCCAGCCGCCCGCGCCGTCCGGGTGGAGGGTCCAGCACGTGTCGGCCGGTTCCCAGAGGTGGTCGTCCGGTTGCAGGAGGTCCAGGTGGTACGTGAAGAGGGACCAGGTCAAATCGGTCTGCCAGCGGAGGAGTTCGAGGCGCGGGGAGGTCATCGGGACACCCTCGCGGCGGGGGCGGACATCACGCAAACGGATTCCGGGGGACGCCCGTCAAACGGGCTCCGGGAGACGTCCGTTTTCTTCAAGACCGGGCCCTCCCGGCCTCCCTACGCTGCTCCCATGACTCCCCGTTTCGACGCCATCGGCCTCCTCGTCCACGACATGTCCGCGTCCGTCGCCTTCTACCGCCGCCTCGGCCTCACCTTCCCCGACGGCGCCGAACAGGAGGGCCACACCGAGGCCGCCCTCCCCGGCGGACTGCGCCTCATGCTCGACACGGAGGAGATGGTCCGCTCCTTCTCCCCCGCCTTCGAGACACCGGGCCCGGGCGGGCGAGCCTCTCTCGCGCTGCTGTGCGACGGACCCGGTGAAGTCGACGCCGTGTACGAGGAGTTGACGTCCGCCGGCTACCACGGCGAGCTGAAGCCGTGGGACGCGGTGTGGGGCCAGCGGTACGCGGTGGTCCACGACCCGGACGGCAACGGCATCGACCTGTTCGCGCCGTTGAGCTAGTGCCGTATATGGCCGACCCCCGATGCCTGGACGTGTCAGGATCCCCGAATGGAGATCCGTCGCGTCACTGAGGTCGAGGCGGTCGACGCCGCCGGCCATCTCTTCGACACCGCTCCAGGGCGGGAGGCCACTGAACGGTTCCTCACGGACAAAGGTCATCACCTCCTGATCGCCTACATGGACGACGTCCCGGCGGGGATGGTCACCGGGGTCGAGATGACCCATCCGGACAAGGGAACCGAGATGTTCCTGTACGAGCTGGGCGTGGACGAGTCGTTCCGTGGGCGTGGCGTCGGCCAGGCTCTGGTGTCGGCGCTCGCGGACCTGTCACGCGAACGGGGCTGCTACGGCGTGTGGACGATCACGGGCGAGGAGAACACGGCGGCACTGGCGACGTACGGCCGCGCCGGCGGCGTCCCGGAAGCGGGACAGGTAGTACTCACCTGGACATTCGATCAGTCGTAGACCGGCACAACGGATTCCCTTCCCGCACCGGGTGGTTGGCGACCTGGGATGTGCGGGTTTCCGTCGAGCTTTGCTGGTGGCTGAACGCGTGCAGGTCGCTGAGGCGTGACGATCCGGCGCATGATCCACAGTGTCGTGTTCGCCTGCTTCCGGGGCCCAACACCCCAGCCCCAGACGATCCGGGCAAACGCCGAGGCCCCGCCCCAACAGCTTCACGGCGTTGGGGGACCTTTATCGTTCCGCAGTGTTTACACGCGCCTGCGGCAACCCTCGCACCAACCGCCTCACTGCCGCGTGATCGATCGTTGGCCTCCACCGGCATCTTCCATGGGCCTACCATCGGAAGAGGACCGCACCCGCGCTACCGCTGAGGTGAACGTGAGTAACTGGGCAGACCTGACGACCGGCAAGCGGATCAAGCACCTTCGGGGGGACATGCCGCAAACGCGTCTCGCCGAAGTCTCGGGCGTGTCCTACGCCCTCGTTCAGAAGGCAGAGCAGGACCGGGGAGAGCTCTCGGTGGGCTCGCTCCTGAAGCTTGCGAACGGCTTGAACACTGACGTTTCCGTGATCCTCGGCCAGCAGGCCCCCCGCCGCGGCATGGACCGCGACGACCGAGCCGCTTTGCTCACCCTGTCTGACGCCGTCCATGAAAGCGCCCTCGGTGAGTGGGTGGGGATCGAGGACCCGAGCAGCGTCGAGGACTTGGCCAACGCCCGCGATTTGGCTTGGGAAGCCTACTGGGGAAGCAACACGGCGAACGTCAGCCTCTACGCCTCAAAGGTCCTGTTGGAAGGGCAGGTCAGGTACGCCACCGCAACAGGCGCCGAACGCGAGAAGCTTGGCGCCATCCTGGCAAGTACCTATCGGGTAGCCGCTTCATGCTCTACGGGGTTCGGGTACCGGGATCTCGCAATGAGTGCGCTCACCTCGGCGAAGCGCCTTGCGCACGAAGCCGGTGACCCCGTTCTCGGCGCACTCTTGGACTCCACGCTTTCGTGGGTCTATCTACGGGGCGCCAAGCTCCCCCGAGCCGTGACGATCGCGGAGCGTGCCGCTCTGGAGATCGAGCCGTCTTTCAGTAACGGCTCTCGCCCCCAACTCATCGCATACGGGCGCAACATGATCTCTGCCGCGGTCGCCGCGTCGCGCAAGGAAGACGGGGACGCGGCCAACAACTATCTGTCACAGGCACACGCCGCAGCCGCGCGTCTCGGCAAGGACGAGAAGCTGTACGGCACCAACTTCGGTCCAACTACCGCCAAGGCGGAGGCCGTTGGAATCCATGTGGCGCTCAAGGACTACGGGACTGCTCTTCGGCTCGCCGACCAACCCGACATGCAGAAACTCCCCAAGAGCATGTCGAAGGTGGCCCGCAATCGGTACAGGCTCGACGTCGCGTTGGCTCAGGTCTCAACCGGCCTGTACGACAAGGCTGGTGACACCCTCGTCGAGGTGGGCACGGACGCTCCGGAGTGGGTCAGGCACCAAGCCCTACCGGGCGTGATCGGAAAGCGTCTCGCGAGGGTTTCGACGGCTCGCGTCCGCCGCATCGGGGACCTGATCGGCGTGCCCTTGATCAACTAACCCCTACGCCCCGTAGGAGTTGTCGGCTCGCGACTTACGTTGGCCCCTACGAACGTCACTTCACTTTGGGTGATCGTAGCGTCACGATTGATTCATGGTCAGCGAGAGTGAACGGGCCCCCCGAGCGGCGCCCCACCGCCGCACTGAAGGCGACCGCGAGCGTCGGCAGAACCTTGCCGACATCGCGGCCGGCATTCCGACCGCTACCGAATCCAAAGTGAGAAAGTTTCGCGTAGTCATCTACCTCTGCGGCGCCCCCAACACCGATTTGAGTTCCGCCCGAGAGTTGTGCGAGGCATACGCCAACTCGCTTTCCTGGGACGTCGTGGCCGTACTGGAAGATGATGTTCTCATCCATCTCCGCCGAGTTCCGTGAAGTTTCCCGAAAGGTCGAGGGACTGGGCGGATTTGTTCAGGTAGCGGCGGCGGGCTATGGCCGACCTGAAATCCAGTAGCGCACAAATTGAGCGCCATTCCGAGTGGCGGCTTACGCTCATCAGCCCCGTTTCCTACATACGCAAGGGCGGGGTTGCGGTGAGGCGCCTCATCTACCGGTACGGCTGGATCACGTACATCGGGATCGTCACCGCATCCTCCATCTTCCTTCTCGGCCTGGCCGTCCTCGGTCAGCTCTGACCCCACGGACCCCGCCCTGTCGTGGTTTCGGTCGGCGATCCGCGACCGGACGGGTACAACTCCCCCTGTAGCTCACCGGAAGAGCACTGCGCTCCCTTTTCCCCCACGGCGGTTGCAAGACCGCCGGCGCAGAGGTCTTGGTTCGACTCCAGGCAGGGGGACGGCTCACCGCCTCTGATCTTCGGTCAGGAAGGCCCGTGGTGGTGGGTTCATCAGCACTCGCTCAACGACTCGGGAGGTAACTCGAATGCGCGTTTGGTGGCTCACGATGGCGGACGGCGGTAACCCGCAGGACGACAGCGACAGCGGCAACAAGCACGGCGGGGGTGGCTCCGACGAGGGTGGCAACACCAACGACGGCAGCGGCCCGGCGGACGGTAGCTGATCTGTGAGCGCGAACACCGAAAAGGAGGCGAGCCTTGAGGGGCTCGCCTCCGCGCTCCTGGAAAAGGGAGCACTGACGAGTGACTGGATTCCCGCGTTCAACGCGACCCCTCGGCATCTGTTCGTCCCAGATGTGATCTGGCCCGGTCGCGCCGGAATGAATCGGCAGGATGACCGGGTCATCCGCAGCGAGGCCCCCAAGGCGTGGTGGAAGGCCGTTTACACGGACGCTCCGATTACCACTCAGTGGGACGACGGAACGTACGACGGGGCAGGCAGGGGAAAGATCGCTTCCAGTTCCAGTTCCATGCCGACCATGGTGTTCTCCATGCTCGCCGCGTTGAACGTCGAAGATGGTCAGCGAGTTTTGGAGATCGGCACTGGAACGGGTTGGAATTCAGCCTTGCTGTGTCATCGACTCGGGTCTGAGAACGTCTTCACGATCGAGGTCGACGGCGACACGGCCCGAGCGGCACGCAGGCGGCTGAACGACGCCGGCCACGACCCCGTGTCCATCATCGGAGACGGGGCCGAAGGGTACTCGGCGGGTGCGCCGTACGACCGGCTGATCGCCACGGCGTCCATCGGCCGCGTACCTCGACCGTGGATCAACCAGGTAAAGCCGGGCGGAATCATCGTTGCGCCCTGGGGGCCGACCTACGGCGGGGAAGCTGTCGCTCGGCTGACGGTGGCCGGGGACGGTAGCGCGTCCGGCCGCTTCATCGGTTCGTCGGCGTTCATGCGGCTCCGCGAGCAGCGCAAGGCCCTTCCCTCAGGGTCGGCCTACGACACGGACACCGACGGCACCCGGACCACCACGCACCTTTCGCCGGACGACGTCGGCGAGTGGCTTCACATGTTCGTGATCGGCGTCCAGGACCCGACGTTGTTCTGTCGCGTCGAGAAGGGCGAAGGCCGTTCCTACCGGTTGTGGTTGTACGACACGGGCGTCACGTCATGGGCTGTAGCGAACTACGATCCGGGCCACACGGAGTTCGAGGTCACCGAGCACGGACCGCGCGCGTTGTGGGATGAACTGCGCTCGGCGGTGAACTGGTGGGACGGGAAAGGACGTCCCGGATTCGATCGCTTCGGGCTCACCGTGGACGGGAACGGCGAGCACGTGTGGCTCGACACGCCTGACACGCCCGTGCCTCGTCTAGGAGCCTGACGAACCAGCCACGGACACCCTCTCTCGCGGCCTTCTGCTGGTCGCTTGAGAGGACGAAGGTGCGCTGCTCAGGGTCGCTCGCGCCCCTGCCATAGGGCGCTTTGAGGGGGACCGGGCGCGCTCTACGCTGGCCGTATGGACCCACTCGCCGGACTGCTGGAGGGCCCTCGTGCGCGGGGTGCCCTGCTCACCCGCGCCTGTTTCGACGCGCCGTGGAGTGTGCGGGTCGAGGACCGGGCGCCGTTGACCGTGATGCTCCCGGTGCGCGGGGGCGGGTGGGTCGTGTCGGATCAGGGGGAGCGGTTGCGGCTGCGCGCCGGGGACCTCGCGATCGTGCGGGGGCCCGAGCCGTACACCTGCGCCGACGATCCCGCCACGCCCCCGCAGGCCCTCATCCTGCCGCGCGGCGAGTGCGCCCGCCCCGACGGGCAGTCCCTCAACGGGTCGATGGACCTCGGGGTCCGCAGCTGGGGGAACCGGCCCGACGGGGCCACGGTCGTCCTGATCGGGACGTACCTGATGCAGGGCGAGATCAGCAACCGCCTGCTGGACGCGCTGCCCCCGCTGCTCTCCCTCACCGCGCGGGAGTGGCCGAACCCGTTGACGCCGGTGTTGATGGACGAGATCGTCCGCGACGAACCCGGCCAGGAGGTCGTCCTCGACCGCCTCCTCGACCTGATCGTCATCTCCGCCCTGCGCACCTGGTTCTCCCGCCCCGAGGCCGAGGCTCCCACCTGGTACAGGGCCCTCGCCGACCCGGTCGTCGGCCACGCCCTGCGCCTCCTCCAGGACGACCCCGCCCACCCCTGGACCATCACCGCCCTCGCCACCAAGGCGGGCGTGTCCCGCGCGGGCCTGGCACGCCGGTTCACGGAACTCGTCGGCGAGCCCCCGATGACGTACCTCACCCACTGGCGCCTCGCGCTCGCCGCCGACCTGCTGCGCGACACCGACGACACGATCGCCGCCGTCGCCCGCAAGGTCGGGTACGGCAGCGCGTTCGCCCTGTCCAGCGCCTTCAAACGGGTCCACGGGGTGAGCCCGCAGGAGCACCGCGCCAGGGCGTAGCGTGGAGACGTGTACGAGGAACGCCCGTCCCGCCTGACCGGCGCGGTGGTGTGGACGACCACACCATCGGGACCGCCGGGCGCGGTCCTGCCCGACGGCTGCATGGACCTCCTGTGGACCGACGGCCACCTCCTCGTCGCGGGTCCCGACACCCATGCGTACGTCCCTGAAGGACCCGGCGCCGCCTGGGCGGGAGTCCGCTTCTTCCCCGGCACCGCTCCCGCCCTGCTGGGCGTCCCCGCGCACGAACTCCGCGACCGGCGCGTCGAGTTGGCGGACCTGTGGCCGGCGTCGGAGGTGCGGCGACTGACCGCGCGGGTCGCGGCGGCACCGGACCCGGCACAGGGCCTGGAGGACCTGGCCCTCGAACGCGCCGCGCCTCCCGACCCGTTGCTCTCCCGCCTGGTCGCCGCCCTCGACGCAGGCCGCCCGGTCGCGGCAACGGCCGACGAACTCGGCATCGGAGCACGCCAGTTGCACCGCCGCGCACTGTGGGCCTTCGGGTACGGCCCCAAGACGCTGGCCCGGATCCTGCGGCTGCAACGGGCGTTGGGGCTGCTGCGGGGCGGGGTGCCTCCGGCGGAGACGGCGGCGCGGGCGGGGTACGCGGATCAGGCGCACCTCACGCGCGACGTACGGGAGTTGACGGGGGAGACGCCGGGGCAGCTGATGGGCCGGGCGACTTAGGGGTGTGGGCGAGTGTGTGGCGGGAGAGGCCCCAAACCGTTGTGCCCCGCGTGCCTCACTCGGACCGGACGGCGACGACTCCACCCCGGATCGAGACACCGAGGGTGGGGCAAGCCCTTGGAGAGCCCCTGCCGCTCCGCGTAGACGCACGCGTATGCCCCTGAGCCCCTCACCGATGTCCCCCAGCCCCCCACCCCCGCTTGACTGACCCCATGACGAACACACACACGACCTTGGTGGTGACCGGCGCGACCGGTCGTACGGGCAGCCGCGTGGCGCGGGCCGCTCAGGGCGCCGGCCTCACCGTCCGCCCCGCCTCCCGGGCCCAGGGCTTCTCCTGGGCCGACCCCGCGACCTGGGCGGACACCCTGCGCGGCGCGGACGCGGCGTACCTGGTGTACCCGCCGGACATCGGCGCCCCCGGCGCGGGCGAGGCGATCGGTGCGCTGTCCAAAACGGCGGTCGCGCTCGGCGTACGGCGTCTCGTCCTGCTCTCGGGCCGCGGCGAGCACTCCGCGCGGCCGGCGGAGGAGGCGCTGACCTCGTCCGGCGCGGACTGGACGATCGTGCGGGCCTCGTGGTTCGACCAGAACTTCAGTGAGGGCCCGATGGCGGACGGCCTGCGGTTCACCGGCGACCTGGTGTTCCCGGCGGACGAGGTGACCGAACCGTTCCTGGACCTGGCGGACCTCGCGGAGGTCGTCGTGAAGACGGTCACCGAGGGCGAGAAGTACGTGGGCCGCGCGCTGGACCTGTCGGGCCCGCGCCTGATGACGTTCCGGGAGGCGGTCGCCGAGATCGCGCGGGCGGCGGGCCGCGAGCTGACGTACACGGCGGTCACCACCGAGGAGTACGCGCAGGTCCTGACGTCGTTCGGCCTGCCGGCCGAGGAGGTCGCCTTCCTGGGCGAGGTGTTCGCGTCGCTGCTGGACGGCCACAACGAGTTCCTGTCGACGGACGACGTCCACGAGGTCCTGGGCCACGCGCCGCGCGACTTCACGGAGTACGCGCGGGAGGCGGCGGCACAGGGCGCCTGGAAGGTGTAACCCCGGAAAAGCCCCCTCACTTCTCCCGCCGCTGCTCCTCCTGCGCCTTCGCCACCGTCTTCGCGTGCGTCCGCAGCCGTGCAGTGACGTTCTCGTGGGGCAGGAAGCGGGACCAGCGTTCGGGGAACTCGGAGGGCATGTCGGGGTCGTCGGGGTCCTCGTTGCCCTGTGCGGCGGAGATCCGGGCGACGTACTCGACGACCTCCTCCTTGCGGAGGCGTTCGTTGGCGGCGCGGGCGGCGGCGGTCGCGGCGGCGGGCCAGACACGGTCGATCGCGGCGTTGACGGCGGCCCCGACGAGGACGGCGAAGGCGGCGACGCCGATCCACAGCAGGACGGCGACGGCGGCGGCGAGGGAGCCGTAGATGGTGGCGCCCTCGATGGTGTTCTGGAGGTAGATCCGCAGCAGGAAGCTGCCGAGCACCCACATCGCGAGGGCGACCAGCGCCCCGGGCACGTCCTCGATCCAGGGCGAGCGCACCGGCACGGACACGTGGTACAGCGTGGTCAGGAACGCGATGGACAGCAGGATGACGACCGGCCAGTACAGGAGCTGCACGAGCGTCGCCGACCAGGGCACGATCCGTACGACGGCGTCGGGCCCGGCGACCATCAGCGGCAGCGCGACCGCGCCGATGACGAGGGCGACGACGAAGAGGGCGAAGGCGACGAGCCGGGTCTTGACGATGCCGCGGACCCCGTCGAGGCCGTACATGACGGTGATCGTGTCGATGAACACGTTCACGGCTCGCGAGCCGGACCACAGGGCGAACAGGAACCCTATCGAGATGATGTCGGGCCGGCCGCCCTTCATCACGTCGTCCAGGATCGGCTGGGCGAGCTGCTGGACGCCCTTGTCGGACAGGACCGTCCGGGAGGCGTCGAGGATGTTCGCCTCCAGGCTGGTGATCGTGTCGGTGCCGGTCCAGTCGTCGACGTAGCCGAGCAGGCCGATGAGGCTGAGCAGCAGCGGCGGCACGGACAGCAGCGTGAAGAAGGCGGCTTCCGCCGCGAGGCCCAGGATCCGGTACTCCACGCAGGAGTTGACGGTGTCCTTGAGCAGCAGCCAGGCGGTCCTGCGCATGGACACGTCGCGGTAGAGGGCGCGCGCCCGGTGGAAACGGCTCGGTGCCGCGTGGTGCGGGGATGAGTGACTTGCTGGCTGCACGCCCTAAAGGTATCCGCCGTCGGAGGCCGTCATCCCCGGTGGCCCGGCGTCGGCGCACGTGGCGCCCGGAGAGGGGATAGGTTGCGCGCTATGGCAGGCACCCCCCACACCCTCACCCAGCGGCCTCCGTCCCTTGCCCCGTACGACGTGTACGGCACCGACCCGGTCCTGGTGGACGCGGTGGGCCGGCACCTGGCGCCCGAACACCGTGACGAGGCCCACGCCGCACTGTCCGAGCTGGGGAGGTCGGCCGGTTCCGTACAGGTGCGCGAGTGGGCCGTCCAGGCGGAGGGGAATCCGCCCCGGCTGCGGACGCACGACCGGTACGGGAACCGGGTCGACGAGGTCGACTTCGCTCCGGCGTGGCACCGGCTGCTGGGCAAGGGGGTCGGGGCGGGGCTGACGAGGGGCTGGTCGGAGCCGGGCGGGCAGGTGCGGCGGGCGGCCGGGTTCCTGGTGTGGTCGCAGGTGGACGCGGGGGCGTGCGGTCCGCTGTCGACGACGTACGCGGCGGTGCCGGCGCTGCGTACGGAGTCCGGGCTCGCCGCCGAGTGGGAGCCGGCGCTGACGTCGGGGCTGTACGAGCGGGAGCTCGGGCCGGTGGCCGGGAAGGGGGGTGCGCTGGTGGGGCTCGCGGTGGCCGAGCGGGCCGGGAGCGACGACGGCGCGCTGACGACGGTCGCGCGGCCGCTCGCCGAGCCGGGGGCGTACGAGCTGACCGGGCTCAAGTGGTTCTGTTCGGCGCCGATGTCGGACGGGTTCCTGGTGCTGGCGCGGGCTGCCGAGGGGCCGACGTGCTTCCTCGTGCCCCGGGTGCTGGCGGACGGCTCCCGCAACCGGTTCCCGCTGCGGCGGCTCAAGGACAAGCCGGGCAACCGGTCGGACGCGTCGGCGGAGGTGGAGTTCGCGGGGACGTGGGCGCGGCGGGTGGGCGCCGAGGGGCGGGGGGTGCGGGTGCTGGCCGCTACGGTCGAGGCGCTCCGGCTGGACCGGGTGCTCGGGTCGGCGGGGCTGATGCGGCAGGCGGTCGTCCAGGCCGTGCACCACTGCGCGCACCGTGAGGTGTCCGGTTCGGCGCTCCTGGACCGGCCGCTCATGCGGGGTGTCCTCGCGGATCTCGCCCTGGAGTCGGAGGCGGCGACCGTCCTCGCGCTGCGGCTCGCCGCCGCCTCCGACGACGGGGGCGAGCGGGAGCGGGCGCTGCTCAGGATCGCCGGTCCGGCCGCCAAGTACTGGGTGACGAAGCGGTGTCCGCCGGTGGTGACGGAGGCGGCGGAGTGTCTGGGCGGGGACGGGTACGTCGAGGAGTCGGGGCTGCCCCGGCTGGTGCGGGAGGCTCCGCTGAACGCGCTGCGGGAGGGCCCGGGGAACGTGCAGGCGCTGGAGGTGCTGCGGGCGCTCCAGGAGCCGGCGGCGCTGGACGCGTACCTGCGGGAGGTCGCGCTCGCGCGGGGCGCCGACCACCGGCTCGACGCGGCGATCAAGGACCTGCTGACCGAACTCGCCGACCTGGCGGGCGCCCATGCGCGGGCGCGGCGGCTGGCGGAGCGGTTCGCGCTGGTCCTCCAGGGGGCGCTGCTGGTGCGTTTCGCGCCGCCCGAGGTGGCGGACGCGTTCTGCGCGTCGCGGCTGGGCGGGGACGCGGGGATGACGTTCGGGGGGCTGCCGCACACGCTGGATCTGGGGGCGGTGGTGGAGCGGGCCCGGGTGGTTCCGGAAGGCTGACCTCACGGGGTGGTGCCGCGCCGACACGGCACCACCCGCGCGTCCCCGGTCCTGCGAGACCGGGGCCGCCGCTCTCGTCGGCGTGGCTCAAGTTTCAAGCACCACAGGTACGTTCACCAGGGTTGCAGGGGGTTGCAACGCCGGGGCGGGAGGATGGGACAGCTCTTCCCTTCTTCACCTCACGTCATCTTCACGTCGTCTTCCGGAGGCACCCGTGGCGAATCCGCCGATGAAAGCGGCGCGGAACGCGGCTGTGGACGCGGTCCGTGTCCCCGGCTCCCGGCGGTCGCGCCCGGCACCGCGCCAGGTGATCGAGCAGTCCTGGACGAGGGTGCTGCGGCGCGGTGTGGATCCTGAACACGAGTTCGCCGCCGGCCTGTTGGCGCCGGACGAGGTGCGCAGGCGCCGCGAGGAGTCACCGCTGAGAGAGGTGGTGCCGGTGCTGCGCGCGGGCCTGCTGCCGGCGGCGGACGACGCCCGGCACATCATGATCGTCGCCGACGGGGAGGGCCGGGTGCTGTGGCGGGAGGGCTGCTCGCCGGTGCTGCGCAAGGCGGACGAGGTGGGCCTCGGCCTCGGCGCCGACCTCAGCGAGGAGGTCGCCGGCACGAACGGCGTGGGCACCCCGGCGGTCGTACGGCGTCCGGTACAGGTGTTCGCCGGGGAGCACTTCGTCCGGTCGCTGACGCAGCTGACCTGCGCGGGCGCCCCCATCACGGACCCGAGGGACGGGCGGCTGCTCGGGGTGGTCGACGTGAGCGGCCCGCAGGAGTCCCTGCACCCGGCGACGCTGGCCTGGGTGGAGTCGGTGGCGAAGCTCGCCGAGGCCAAGCTCCGTGAGACGCACCTCGGTTCGCTGCAGCGGCTGCGCGCGGTGGCCGCGCCGGTGCTGGCGCGGCTCGGCGGGCGGGCGGCGGTCGTGGACCGGGACGGCTGGACGGCGGCGGTGACGGGGATGCCGTACGTGCAGCGGATCACGCTGCCCAAGTCGGGCTCGGAGGGGGCGGGTTGGGTGCCGGCGCTGGGGCCGTGCGCTCTGGAGCCGCTGGACGGGGGCTGGTTGGTGCGGGCGGTGGAGCCGGGCGGGGGCCGCGGCGGCGGGGCGCGGATCGCGCTGGACCTGTCGGGGCGGCGCCGGTCGGTGACCGTGTCGGGCGGGGCGGGCTCCTGGTCGCAGGAACTGAGCCCGCGCCACGCCGAGTTGCTGTATCTCCTCGCGGTGTGCCCGGCGGGGTGCAGTGCGGCGGAGCTGGCGCGGGAGGTGTTCGGGGATCCGGCACGCACGGTGACGGTGCGTGCGGAGATGTCGCGGATACGGCGCTATCTCGGGGAGTTCCTGGAGCACCGGCCGTACCGGTACCGGGAGGGCGTGGAGGTGGACGTGGTACTGCCGGCCGAGCCGGGGGACCTGCTGCCGCACTCGGCGGCGACGGCGGTGGGGCGGGCGCGCGAGCCGCGCGCGTGAAAGTCGTAGAAATCCCTTGCACGCCAAGGGAGTCGGCATAGGGATATCCCTCGGAAACGCTCTCGCACACGCTTTCCGCACATCCTTTGCCGGGTCTTCCTCCCGGGCGCGGCGCGTCTGCCGTAGAGTCAGTTACGGGTCACCCCACCTGCTCCTCGGTCAACGCACGGATCAACAGGCGCAGTTGGCCCCCCTGGGAGGACTTGATGACGCAACGTGGCCGCCACCGCCGGCGCCGGAGGGGAAGAGCGCTGCGCGGGTTCCTCGCCGGGACCGCCCTCGCCCTGACCGCCGCCGCGACGATCGTCAGCGCCTCGCAGGCGACGGTCTCCCACGCGCCGGACGCGCTGAAGCAGGTGGAGGTCACCACCGCCCTGCGGATGACGGAGGACCTGGTCCCGCGTCAGTCCCTGGACCGGCTGGCCCGGGGCATGGGCCGTCCGGTCGGGGTGGGTTCGGTGCTGGAGTCCGGTGACCGCCTGCTGCGGGACTCGGCGGACTGCACGGCGGGCGAGCGCGGCGGGCTGCCGCTGGCGCCCGAGCCGGTGACGTCGTACTGCTGGGACGCCTCCGACACCCGGGACTGGCGGCCGGGCGCGGTGACGACGTCCGGGGACGCGGACGACGACGGCGTGTGGGGCACGAACCGGGTGATCCTGTCCGGCTGGTCGCGCGGCGGGATCGCGCGGGTCGCGTTCGTCGACGCGAACGACCCGGACCGGCTGACGTACTCGTGGGTCCTGCTCGCGGTCCCCGTGGACGACGGCAAGGACTTCCGGCCGCTGGCCTCGCGGCTGTCGGGGATGGTCTGGTACCAGGACAAGCTGCTGGTGACGGCGGACGGCGCGGACGGCGCGGCGCTGTACGTGTTCGACATGAACCGCATCCAGCGCGCCTCGGTCGACGGCGACGCGGTCGGCCGGGTCGCCGGGGGCTGGTCGGCGCACCGCGCCCGCTTCGTGCTGCCTGCGGTCGGCACCTACCGGCTGGGGGCGGGCTCCCCGCGCCCCGCCACGATCTCCCTGGACCGCTCCACGGCCCCCGACAGCCTGGTCGCCGGCGAGTCGACGGCGCGCGGCGACACCACGCGCCTGTGGCGCTACGCCCTCAGCTCCCTGCCCGACCGGACGGGCCTGCTGGCCGCCGACTCCTACGGCCGGGTCGCGGCGACCGAGGCGTACCGCACCGAGGTGAAGGGGCTGCGCGGCGTCCTCGCCCGCGACGACGCCTGGTACGTCAGCCAGGCGCCCGGCGAGGGGGACACGCACGGCACGCTGTGGCGGCAGGACACCGAGGGCACGTCGGCCGCGGAGTGCGACGGCTCGGGCGACGACCACGCCTGCTGGAGCCGGGCCCCGCAGTCCCTGTCGTACTGGGCGGCGACCGGCGAGGTGTGGTCCCAGTCGGACCGCACGCTGTTCGCGATGCCGCTGGCGTCGGTGGACCGGGCGGCGAAGAAGCAGTGGAGCGACGACGGGGCGTGAGCGGTCCCGGCGCGCGGACGGGGCGTGAACGGACTCAGCGGATGAGCGGGCCCGGCGCATGAGCGGGTGATCGACAGATCCCGCGTCCGGATGATTGCCTGGCCCGCATGAGCAGCATCCCCGTCACCACCTGGTCCCTGGAACTGTCCGCGCCGACCGACCTCCTCCCCGCGTCCGCCCCGGAGGGCGATGTGCGGGTGGCGCGCGCGGCGGTGCCCTCGCCGGAGTTCAGCCGGTTCCTGTACGCGTCGGTCGGCGGCGACATCCGCTGGATCGACCGGCTCCACTGGTCCCACGACCTCTGGCGGGAGTACCTGGAGCGGCCGGGCGTCGAGACGTGGGTGGCGTACGAGCGGGACACGCCCGCCGGGTACGTGGAGCTGGAGCCGCAGGCGGACGGCGCGGTGGAGATCGTCTACTTCGGTCTGCTCCCGGCGTTCCGGGGCCGCCGCATCGGCGGTCACCTCCTGTCGTACGGCGCGGCGCGCGCCTGGGACCTCGCCGGGCGCTGGCCGCAGCTGGCGCCGACGAAGCGGGTGTGGCTGCACACGTGCAGCCTGGACGGGGAACACGCGCTGGCGAACTACCAGCGCCGGGGGTTCCGGCTGTACGACACCGAGGTCAGGGAGCAGACAGAGGTTCCGGCGCCGGGTCCCTGGCCGGGCGCATACCCGGCCTGACCTGCGCCGACAAGCCCTCGTGCACAGCATGTGACCGATCCCACCCAAGTCTCACCTGACGAGACACGAGTGTCCGTATGCCGGATGAAGCTGGACTGTGTCCAGAACGCCGTGCCACGCTTTCCACCATGTCCGGAACTGGAATCGCCTTGGTGAGTCGGCGGCACGTCGATCTCTGCCGCATGTCCAGCGCCATCTGTCCGGCGAGCTGACGAGCCGCGTCGCCGCCGTCCCCCCTCTTGTGTCCGCCCTGCGCCAACCTCTCCTGACCTGCCGGTATCCCCGGGTCAGAGCCGCATTCGCCTGCCTTGAAGGACGTACATAACCATGGCCGCCACCCCGCAGAACCCTGCCGCCTCGGCGCCCCGTCGCAAGGTGAGCCGTCACCGCGGCGAGGGTCAGTGGGCCGCGGGGCACTTCACCCCGCTGAACGGCAACGAGCAGTTCAAGAAGGACGACGACGGTCTCAATGTGCGGACACGCATTGAGACGATCTACTCCAAGCGCGGATTCGACTCGATCGACCCGAACGACCTGCGCGGCCGGATGCGCTGGTGGGGGCTGTACACCCAGCGCAAGCCCGGGATCGACGGCGGCAAGACCGCGATCCTGGAGCCGGAGGAGCTGGACGACAAGTACTTCATGATGCGCGTCCGCATCGACGGCGGCCGGCTCACCACCCGACAGCTGCGGGTGATCGGCGAGATCTCGCAGGAGTTCGCGCGCGGTACGGCCGACCTGACGGACCGGCAGAACGTGCAGTACCACTGGATCCGCATCGAGGACGTGCCCGAGATCTGGAACCGCCTGGAGGCGGTGGGCCTGTCGACGACCGAGGCGTGCGGCGACTGCCCGCGTGTCGTGATCGGCTCGCCGGTCGCGGGGATCGCCGAGGACGAGATCATCGACGGCACCTGGGCGATCGACGAGATCAACCGGCGGTACATCGGGAACAAGGAGTTCTCGAACCTGCCGAGGAAGTTCAAGTCGGCGATCTCGGGTTCGCCGCTGCTCGACGTGGTGCACGAGATCAACGACATCGCGCTCGTCGGCGTCGTCCACCCCGAGCACGGCCCCGGTTTCGACCTGTGGGTCGGCGGCGGCCTCTCCACGAACCCCAAGATCGGCGTACGGCTCGGCGCGTGGGTGCCCCTCGACGAGGTCCCGGACGTCTGGGCGGGCGTCGTCGGCATCTTCCGCGACTACGGCTACCGCCGCCTGCGCACCCGCGCCCGCCTGAAGTTCCTGGTCGCGGACTGGGGCCCGGAGAAGTTCCGCCAGGTCCTGGAGGACGAGTACCTCAAGCGCAAGCTGGTCGACGGCCCGGCTCCCACCGAGCCGCTCCAGCGCTGGCGCGACCACGTGGGCGTGCACCGCCAGAAGGACGGCAACTTCTACGTCGGTTTCGCGCCCCGCGTCGGCCGGGTGGACGGGGCGACGCTGGCGAAGATCGCGGACCTCGCGGAGGCGCACGGCTCGGGCCGGGTGCGGACCACCGTCGAGCAGAAGATGATCATCCTGGACGTCGCGGAGGCGCAGGTCGAGTCGCTGGTGGAGGCGCTGGAGGCGCTGGACCTGAAGGCCCGCCCCTCCACGTTCCGCCGGGGCACGATGGCCTGCACCGGCATCGAGTACTGCAAGATCGCGATCGTCGAGACGAAGGCGCGCGGCGCCTCGCTGATCGACGAACTGGAGCGCAGGCTCCCGGAGTTCGACGAGCCGCTGACCATCAACCTCAACGGCTGCCCGAACGCCTGCGCCCGTATCCAGGTCGCGGACATCGGTCTCAAGGGCCAGCTCATGACCGACGAGAACGGCGAGCAGGTCGAGGGCTACCAGGTCCACCTGGGCGGCGCCCTGGGCCTGGAGGCCGGGTTCGGCCGCAAGGTCCGTGGCCTGAAGGTCACGTCGGCCGAGCTGCCGGACTACGTGGAGCGCGTCCTGACCCGCTTCCAGGACGAGCGCGAGGACGGCGAGCGCTTCGCGACGTGGGCGGCACGGGCCTCGGAAGAGGCGCTGTCATGAGCGAGCGCGCGGCGCCCTTCTACTGCCCCTACTGCGGCGACGAGGACCTCCGTCCCAGCGAGGAAGGTCACGGCGCCTGGGAATGCGCGGCGTGCAGTCGCGCATTCCAGTTGAAGTTCCTCGGGCTGCTGTCCCGGGGGCTTCAGCGGGCGGACGACGGAGGGAATCGGACATGACGACGGCTCACATAGCGCGCACCGACGACGAGTTGAAGGAGCTGGCCGAGCGGGCGGGCCGCGACCTGGAGGACGCCTCCGCGCTGGAGATCCTCCAGTGGGCGGTAGAAACGTTCGGCGCCGGCTTCTGCGTGACCTCCTCGATGGAGGACGCGGTGGTCGCCCACCTCGCCTCCCGCGTCCGCAAGGGCGTGGACGTCGTCTTCCTGGACACCGGCTACCACTTCCCCGAGACGATCGGCACCCGCGACGCGGTCGAGGCCGTGATGGACGTCAACGTCATCACTCTGACGCCTCGTCAGACGGTCGCGGAGCAGGATGCCGAGCACGGCCCTCAACTCCACGACCGTGACCCCGACCTGTGCTGCAAGCTGCGCAAAGTCCAGCCGCTGGAGCAGGGGTTGACGGCGTATCAGGCGTGGGCGACCGGCCTGCGCCGCGACGAGTCCCCGACCCGCGCGAACACGCCGGTGGTCGGCTGGGACGCCAAGCGCCGCAAGGTGAAGGTCTCCCCCATCGCCCGCTGGACGCAGGACGACGTGGACGCGTACGTCCTCGAACACGGCGTGCTCACCAACCCGTTGCTGATGGACGGCTACGCGTCCGTCGGCTGCGCGCCCTGCACCCGCCGGGTCCTGGAGGGCGAGGACGCGCGCGCCGGGCGCTGGGCGGGACGCGCCAAGACCGAGTGCGGGCTGCACGGATGACGACGAATCAGGAGAGCGACGTGACGACCGGAGCCACCGTCTGGCTCACGGGTCTGCCGAGTGCCGGCAAGACCACCATCGCGTACGAGCTGGCCGGGCTGCTGCGCGCGGAGGGCCACGCCGTCGAGGTCCTCGACGGTGACGAGATCCGCGAGTTCATCTCGGCGGGCCTCGGCTTCAGCCGCGAGGACCGGCACACCAACGTGCAGCGCATCGGCTTCCTCGCCGAACTCCTCGCCCGCAACGGCGTGAAGACGCTGGTCCCGGTGATCGCGCCGTACGCGGACAGCCGCGAGGCCGTCCGCAAGCGCCACCAGGAGGGCGGGACACCGTACTTGGAGGTGCATGTGGCAACTCCGGTCGAGGTGTGCTCCGTCCGCGACGTGAAGGGCCTGTACGCCAAGCAGGCGGCGGGTGAACTCACCGGCCTGACCGGCGTGGACGACCCGTACGAGGCGCCCGAGTCGCCCGACCTCAGGATCGAGTCGCAGGACCAGACCGTGGGCGAGTCCGCCGCGTCGGTGTACGCGCTGCTCAGCGAAAGGGGACTGGTGTGACCACCGTCGCGACGGTTACCGAGGGCACCTACGCCCTCTCGCATCTGGACGCCCTCGAATCGGAGGCCGTGCACATCTTCCGCGAGGTCGCGGGGGAGTTCGAGAACCCGGTGATCCTGTTCTCGGGCGGCAAGGACTCCATCGTCATGCTGCACCTGGCGCTGAAGGCGTTCCGCCCGGCGGCGGTGCCGTTCTCGCTGCTGCACGTCGACACGGGGCACAACTTTCCGGAGGTGCTGGACTACCGGGACCGTACGGTCGCCGAGCACGGTCTGCGGCTGCACGTCGCCTCCGTGCAGGACTACATCGACCGGGGTGTCCTCAAGGAGCGTCCCGACGGGACCCGCAACCCGCTCCAGACGCTGCCGCTGACGGAGAAGATCCAGGCGGAGAAGTTCGACGCGGTGTTCGGCGGCGGACGCCGGGACGAGGAGAAGGCGCGCGCGAAGGAGCGGGTGTTCTCGCTGCGGGACGAGTTCTCGCAGTGGGACCCGCGCCGCCAGCGCCCGGAGCTGTGGAACCTGTACAACGGGCGGCACGCGCCGGGTGAACACGTACGCGTCTTCCCGCTGTCCAACTGGACCGAGCTGGACGTGTGGCAGTACATCGCCCGCGAGGGCATCGAGCTGCCGGAGATCTACTTCGCGCACGAGCGTGAGGTGTTCCAGCGGGCCGGGATGTGGCTGACGGCCGGCGAGTGGGGCGGTCCGAAGGCGTCCGAGACGGTCGAGAAGCGGCTCGTGCGCTACCGCACGGTCGGCGACATGTCCTGCACGGGCGCCGTCGACTCCGACGCCACGACCCTGGACGCCGTCATCACCGAGATCGCCGCGTCCCGGCTGACGGAACGAGGTGCCACCCGCGCCGACGACAAGATGTCCGAGGCCGCGATGGAGGACCGCAAGCGCGAGGGGTACTTCTAGAGATGAGCACCACACTCCCCGACACGACACTCGGCGAGACGACGCTGCTGCGGTTCGCGACCGCCGGCTCGGTCGACGACGGCAAGTCCACCCTCGTGGGCCGCCTCCTGCACGACTCCAAGTCGGTCCTCGTCGACCAACTGGAGGCCGTGGAACGGGCGTCGGCGTCCCGCGGGCAGGACGCCCCGGACCTCGCCCTGTTGACGGACGGGCTGCGCGCCGAGCGCGAGCAGGGCATCACGATCGACGTGGCGTACCGCTACTTCGCCACCGCCGAACGCCGGTTCATCCTCGCCGACACGCCCGGCCACGTGCAGTACACCCGCAACATGGTGACGGGTGCCTCCACGGCCGAGCTGACGGTGATCCTCGTCGACGCCCGCAACGGCGTCGTCGAGCAGACCCGCCGGCACGCGGCCATCGCGGCCCTGCTGCGCGTCCCGCACGTCGTCCTCGCCGTCAACAAGATGGACCTGGTCGACTACCAGGAGGGCGTGTTCGCCGCGATAGCCGAGGAATTCACCGCGTACGCCACCGAGTTGGGCGTCCCCGAGGTCACCGCGATCCCGATCTCGGCCCTGGCCGGCGACAACGTCGTGGAACCCTCCGCGAACATGGACTGGTACGGCGGCCCGACGGTCCTCGAACACCTCGAAACCGTCCCCGTCGCCCACGACCTGGCGCACTGCCACGCGCGCCTGCCCGTGCAGTACGTGATCCGCCCGCAGACCGCCGACCACCCCGACTACCGGGGGTACGCCGGCCAGATCGCCGCCGGTTCGTTCCGCGTCGGCGAGCCGGTCACCGTCCTCCCGTCGGGCCGCGCCACGCGGATCGCCGGAATCGACCTGCTGGGCACGGCAGTTGACGAAGCCTGGACGACGCAGTCGGTGACGGTCCTCCTGGAGGACGACATCGACGTCTCGCGCGGCGACCTGATCGTCCCCAGCAAGGACGCCCCCGCGACCACGCAGGACGTCGAGGCGACCGTCTGCCACGTCGCCGACCAGCCCCTGACCGTCGGCCACCGCGTCCTCATCAAGCACGGCACGCGCACGGTCAAGGCGATCGTCAAGGACATCCCGTCCCGCCTCACCCTCGACGACCTGTCCCTGCACCCGCACCCGGGACAGCTCGCCGCCAACGACATCGGCCGCGTGAAGATCCGTACGGCGGAGCCGCTGCCGGTCGACTCGTACGCCGACTCGCGCCGCACCGGCTCGTTCATCCTGATCGACCCGGCCGACGGCACGACGCTCACGGCCGGCATGGTCGGCGAGTCGTTCGCCGCGCCGGAACCCGTCAAGGACGCCTCGGACGACGACGGTTGGGACTTCTGACGATGCATCAGGACGATTTCTACTCGACGTTCGCGAAGGAGGGCGGCCGCGTCGGCAGCGGCGCCCTCGGCAGCGGGCAGGGCGGGGTGGCCCGATGTGCGTGATGACGTACGCGCACCGCCTGCGCGCCCTGTCCCCCCACCGGACGTCCCGTCATCGACGAAAACCCTTTGCCGAACTCCCGGCCACGACCTGAGAGACCGTGACCCGCCGGGCCAACGAGAGGAACCCCTCCCGTGCCTGCCTCCCGCTCCTCCCTCGCCCGCCGCACCCTCGTCGCGGCAACCGCCCTTCCCCTGCTGACCCTCGCCGCCTGCGGCTACGGCTCCGAGTCCAAGGACACCTCCTCGGAGCAGAAGGTCGCCGCCGGGGCGGAGAAGATCGACGGCCTCGACTCCGTCAAGATCGGCTACTTCGGCAACCTGACCCACGGCACGGCGCTGGTGGGCGTGCAGAAGGGCTTCTTCCAGAAGGCGCTGGGCGCGACCAAGGCGTCGTACTCGACCTTCAACGCGGGCCCGTCGGAGATCGAGGCGCTCAACGCCGGTTCGATCGACATCGGCTGGATCGGCCCCTCCCCCGCCATCAACGGCTACACCAAGTCGGACGGCAAGAGCCTGCGGATCATCGGCGGTTCGGCGTCCGGCGGGGTCAAGCTGGTCGTCAACCCGGCGAAGATCAAGTCGGTCGCGGACGTCAAGGGCAAGAAGATCGCGACCCCGCAGCTCGGCAACACGCAGGACGTGGCGTTCCTCAACTGGATCGCCGAGCAGGGCTGGAAGGTCGACGCGCAGAGCGGCAAGGGTGACGTCTCCGTCGTCCGCACCGACAACAAGGTGACGCCGGACGCCTACAAGTCCGGGTCCATCGACGGCGCGTGGGTGCCGGAGCCGACCGCGTCGAAGCTGGTCGCCGAGGGTGCGAAGGTGCTGCTCGACGAGGCGTCGCTGTGGCCGGACAAGAAGTTCGTGATCACGAACATCATCGTGTCGCAGAAGTTCCTCACCGAGCACCCGAAGGCCGTCGAGGCGGTCCTGAAGGCGTCCGTCGACACCAACAAGTGGATCAACGCCAACCCGGACGCGGCGAAGGCCGCCGCCAACGCCCAGTTGAAGATCGACTCGGGCAAGGCGCTCCCGGCGAACGTCCTCGACCCGGCGTGGTCGTCGATCCAGTTCACCGACGACCCGCTGGCCGCGACCCTCAACACCGAGGCGGAGCACGCGGTCAAGGCGGGCCTGCTCAGCAAGCCGAAGCTGGACGGCATCTACGACCTGACGCTCCTGAACAAGGTGCTGAAGGCCGAGGGCGCCACCGAGGTCGCCGACGCCGGTCTCGGCGTCAAGTAAGCCCGGATTCCCCCGAGTTCCCAGGAGGTGACGATCATGGCAACCGCTCTCGCCAAGGCCGCCGACGCCGAGTCGGTGGAGCACGCGGCCCGTATCGAGCACGTCTCGAAGTCCTTCGCCGGGCCCGCCGGACAGCAGCTCGTGCTGGACGACATCACGCTGGATGTCGCGCCGGGCGAGTTCGTCACCCTCCTGGGGGCCTCGGGCTGTGGCAAGTCGACCCTGCTGAACCTGGTGGCGGGCCTCGACAAGCCCACCGCCGGCACCATCACGACCGACGGGCGCCCGGCTCTGATGTTCCAGGAGCACGCCCTGTTCCCGTGGCTCACCGCGGGCAAGAACATCGAACTCGCCCTGAAACTCGGGGGAGTTCCGAAGACCGAGCGCCGCCCCCGCGCCGAGGAGCTGCTTGAGCTGGTCCGGCTGAGCGGCTCGTACGGCAAGCGGGTGCACGAGCTGTCCGGCGGGATGCGCCAGCGCGTCGCGCTGGCCCGCGCGCTCGCCCAGGACAGCCGGCTCCTGCTGATGGACGAGCCGTTCGCCGCGCTCGACGCCATCACCCGGGACGTCCTGCACGACGAACTGACCCGGATCTGGGCCGAGACGGGCGTGTCCGTCCTGTTCGTCACGCACAACGTGCGCGAGGCGGTACGGCTCGCCCAGCGGGTCGTGCTGCTGTCGTCGCGGCCCGGCCGGGTGGCCCGCGAGTGGACCGTGGACATCCCGCAGCCCCGCCGCATCGAGGACGCCCCGGTGGCCGAACTGTCCCTGGAGATCACCGAAGTACTGCGTGGGGAGATCCGCCGTCATGGCCAGCACTGACACCAAGGAGAGCACCGGCCTCGGCGGTCTGGAGGCGGGCCTCGACGCGCTGGAGTCGACCGCGTCGAGCCGTACGCCGTTCCTCGTCACCTTCCGGACGAAGATCCTGCCGCCGATCGTCGCCGTCGTCCTGGTGGTCCTCGTCTGGCAGGCGCTGATCACCTTCAAGGTCGTCGACGACCCGACGAAACTCCCCTCGCCCTCGGACGTGGGCACGGAGTTCAAGAACGCCTGGCTGGAGGGGCGCCTCCTCGACTACATCTGGACCAGCGTCTCGCGCGGCCTGCTCGGCTTCCTCTTCGCGCTCGCCATCGGCACCCCGCTGGGGCTGCTGGTGGCACGGGTGAGGTTCGTGCGCGCCGCGATCGGCCCGATCCTGTCCGGGCTCCAGTCGCTGCCGTCGGTGGCGTGGGTGCCGCCGGCGGTGATCTGGCTGGGCCTGAACAACTCGATGATGTACGCGGTGATCCTGCTCGGCGCCGTCCCGTCCATCGCCAACGGCCTGGTGTCCGGCATCGACCAGGTGCCGCCGCTGTTCCTGCGGGCGGGCCGCACGATGGGGGCGACGGGGCTGAAGGGGGCCTGGCACATCGTCATGCCGGCCGCTCTGCCCGGGTACCTGGCGGGGCTGAAGCAGGGGTGGGCGTTCTCCTGGCGCTCGCTGATGGCCGCCGAGATCATCGCCTCCTCGCCCGATCTCGGCATCGGTCTCGGCGCGTTGCTGGAGAACGGGCGCAACGCCAGTTCCATGGCGATGGTGTTCGAGGCGATCATCCTCATCCTGTTCGTCGGTATCGCCATCGACCTGCTGATCTTCAGTCCGCTGGAGCGGTGGGTGCTGCGCAGCCGCGGCCTGCTCGTGAAGAACTGAACGCCCATGCCGGTACTCCTCGTCATCGCCCACGGCAGCCGTGACCCACGGCACGCGGCGACCGTCCACGCCCTCGTCCGGCGTGTGCGGTCGCTGCGGCCGGGGCTGCGCGTGGAGACCGGCTTCCTCGACTTCAACACCCCGTCCGTCCCCGAGGTGTTGGAGTCCCTGGCGGCCGAAGGCGTGCGGGACGTGGTGGCGTTGCCGCTGCTGCTGACCCGCGCCTTCCACGCCAAGGCGGACATCCCGGCGGTCCTCGCGGACGCGCCGGCCCCCCTGCGGATCCGTCAGGCGGCCGTCCTCGGCCCGTCGCCGCTGCTGCTGTCGGCGCTCGAACGCCGTCTGTACGAGGCGGGGTTGACGCCCGCCGACAAGTCCTCGACCGGGGTCGTGCTGGCCTCGGCGGGGTCCACCGACCCGGAGGCGATCGCGGTCATCGCCGACATCGCGCGGGAGTGGTGGCGCACCGGTTGGTGTGCCGTGCGACCCGCGTTCGCCTCCGCGGCCCTGCCCCGCACGGAGGACGCCGTGCGGGAACTGCGCGCCCTCGGCTGCCGCCGGATCGCGGTCGCGCCGTACGTCCTCGCCCCCGGCTTCCTCCCCGACCGCATCGCGCGGGGGGCGGCCGGGGCGGATGTCCTGGCGGAGGTGCTGGGGGCTGCGCCGGAGGTGGCGGGGCTGCTGCTGCGGCGGTACGACGAGGCGCGGGCCTTCACTCGGCCGGAGCCCCTCGCGATGCTCGCCGCCGGGGTCACCTCGGTTCGCTGAGCCGGGGGTCCCTGCCGCTCTCGGCCAGCGCGCGGTCGAACACCGGTGCGTCGTCGGGGACGTGGACCGGCGCGGCGAAGCCGTCGTACTGCCGGTAGAGGTCGGCGTTCTTCAGCACGACGTCCAGGACCAGGGCGGCGGTCCCCTCGGAGACCCGGAACTCCTGGCCGGTGGCCGTGGCCACGTCCCACCCGTGCAGGGCGGTCTCCTTGATCAGCAGCCCGGCGAGTTCGGTGACGGGCAGCACGGCGTAGCCGAGGTCGATCTCGCCCTCCCAGACGGCCGGTTCGGCCCAGGCGGCGAGCGCGCGGTCCAGTTGCGCGGCGTAGGCGTCGGCCCAGTCAGGGTCGGCGGCGAAGTCGGTCTTCGTGAGTTCCTCCGGGAGCTGGGTGCGGCGGGCGCGGTGCTCCAGGCCGTGCGAGGTGTAGAGCACCCAGTGGTTGACGAGGGTGCGCAGGTCCCAGTCCCCGCAGTGGGTGGGCCCGTCGAGCCGTGCCGCCGGGACGCCTCGGGCGACCCGGGCTGCCTCGGCGGCACATTCGGCCAGGTGGGCGTAGGTGTCGTTCGTCATGCACCCCACGCTAGGGACCGTCCGCTCAGCTCTCTTGAACAAACGCGACAAGCCTCAGCAGCTCGTCGACCGGCAGCGAACCGGCCTCGCGCCGCTCGCGCGCGAACTCGTTCGCCAGCCGCTGGAGGAGTGTGTTCAGGGGTGTCGGTACGTCGTGCAGGCGCCCGAGGAGGGCGATCTCGCCGTTGAGGTAGTCGGCCTCGATGCTGCCGGTGCCCCGCGCGAGCGACTGCCACGAGGAGCCGCCCCCGCGCGGGGCGCCCGGCAGCGGGACGAGGGTGATCTTGTCGCCGCGCAGCGCCAGCTCCTCGTCCTTGCCCGTGCAGTCGATCCCGGCGGCCTTCAGCACCGCCTCCCCCTCGGCCCGCACCTCCTCCCGCAACGCCGCCGCCCCCTCCGAACCGGCCACGGCGTCAAGGGAGTTGCCGAGGTTGGTGAGCAGCTTCGCGTACTGCCAGCGCGTCACGTCGGGCACGACGGGCGCCTCGAACTTCGCCGCTTCGAGGTCCTCGGCGATGCGGTGGGCGGTGGCGTCCGTGCCGTGCGGGTAGCGGCCGAGGTGGAGGATGCCGGTCAGTGGGGAGCCGGCCGCCGAGACGACGCCGGGTTCGATGTGCGCGGACGGCAACCAGACGCAGACGCCGTACACATGGGTGAAGCGGCGCAGGGCGATGCGCTGGCTCTCCACGCCGTTCTGGGCGCACAGCAGGGGGAGCCGCTCGGCCGCGGTGCCGCCCCCGGCGACCGGCGCGGGCCCCCAGGTGTCGAGGGCGGCCTCGCTGTCCTGTGTCTTGACGGCGAGGATCAGGACGTCGTCGGCGCGCAGTTCGCCGAGCGCCGCCGGTCCGTCGGCCACGGGGACGTGGTACGTCAACTCGCCCTCGGGGACGTGCAGTCGCAGCCCCTTCTCCTGAAGTGCCGTGTGGTGCGCGCCGCGCGCGACCAGGACGACGTCCCGTCCGGCCCCCGCGAGCCGCCCGCCGATGGTGCCGCCGACGGCTCCTGCTCCGATGATGATGTAGCGCATGGGACGAGCGTAGGGTCTGCCGGATGACCGACGCTCTTCAGGAGACCTTCGTCCTCGGCGGTGAACTGCCCGTACGCCGCCTCGGCTTCGGCACGGCCCAGCTCACCGGCCCCGGCTACTGGGGCCCGCGCGGGGATCCCCGGGACGCGGTGGCCGTGCTGCGGCGGGCCGTCGGGCGGGGCGTGACGCTGATCGACACGGCGGACAACTACGGGCCGGGTGTCGCCGAGGAGTTGGTGGCCGAGGCGCTGTATCCGTACCCGGCGGGCGTGGTGGTCGCCACCAAGGGCGGGGTGGTGCGGACGAGCGACAGCGCCTGGCATGTGGACGGGCGCCCGGAGCGGCTGCGGAAGATGTGCGAGGCGAGCCTGCGGCGGCTGCGGGTGGAGCGGATCGACCTGTACCAGCTGCACCGGCTCGACCCTCACGTCCCGCTGTCCGAACAGCTGGGCGCACTGGACGAGTTGCGGGCGGAGGGAAAGATCCGGCTGGTCGGGCTGGACACGGTGACGCCGGAACAGCTCGACGCGGCGCTGGAGTTGACGCGGATCGCGTCCGTCCAGAACCGGTACAACCTCCAGGACCGTTCCTCGCAGCGGCTGCTGACGGTGTGTGAGGAACGCGGGATCGCCTTCCTGCCCTGGTTCCCGCTGGGCAACGGCACCCTCACGACCGACCCCGCGTGCACGGCCGTCGCCGCCGCGCGCGGGGTGACACCGGGGCAGGTCGCGCTGTCCTGGCTGCTGCACCGGTCGCCGGTGCTGTGCCCGACGCCGGGGACGGGGTCGCCGGCGCACCTCGAAGAGAACCTGGACGCCGGCCTCGTACACCTCTCGGACGAGGAGCTACTGCGGCTGGGGTGAGGTCAACTCGGCCAGTTTCACCACGGTGTTCCAGTTCCGGGTGGTGGCGATCAGGCCCTTTGTCACACGGGGGCGGGCGAGCTGCTCGGCGAGCTTGGAGCGGCCGAGGCCGTCGGGGGCGTAGAGATAGAGGGCGCGGTCGCCGAGGCGGAACTCCTCGGGGAGAAAGGCGGCTTGGTCGATCCCGGCGAAGCGGTCGGCGTCCACGGGGGCGGAGAAGTAGGTGACGTGGAGCTGCTTGGGCTCCAACTCGGCCGCCGGGAAGGGACATTCGTCGACGATCGCCCTGAGATAGGCGTGGTCGCGGACGACGACGTCGGCGGTGAACCCGAAGCGCTTCTCGATCGCCGCCTCCACCTCGGCGGCGAGATCGCCGTCAGCGTCGGCGGTGAACACGGCCTGCCCGCTCTGGAGATACGTACGGACGTCGCCGTACCCGAGCCCTTCCAGCAGGGCACGCAGGTCGGCCATGGGGAGCCTGCGGTGACCGCCCACGTTGATGCCGCGCAGGAGGGCCGCGTAGTTCGTCGTCATGGGGGCAGCGTAGGCGGGCCGTCGGCGCTGGTCGGGGTGGCACGCCCCTGAGGCGGCCGGGAGGTGACCCCGATGCGTGTAAGGGGTCGTGGTCCTCCGCTGCGGTGAGGGCGTGCGGTCCGTGGGGAGGAGTTCGCGGGCCGGGACTTCACCGGTGGGCACGAGGAGTGGCTCTTATCCGCGCCATACCTTCGAAGCACAGGTGATGACAGGGGTCGTCGCCACAGCCGAGGGGGATGGCCGGTCATGGGGAAGGCAGACGTGCGGGGTTTCGCGGCCCGCGCCGGAGGCTGGAGCGCTCGCCACCGATGGGCGGCCGTGGGGATCTGGATCCTGTTCGTCGTCCTGGCGATGGGGCTCGGCTCGGCGATGGGCCGGGTGGACGTCGGTGACGCGGACGGCCTGAAGGGCGAGACGCGTACCGCCGCCACGATCATCGAGGACGCCGGCATCGAGGAACCTGCGGGCGAGACCGTCCTGTTGCAGGCCAAGGGCGGCGAACTCAAGGCCACCGACGCCGAGTTCCGGCAGGCCGTCCAGGCGGTGACGGCGGCCGTCGAGAAGACCGGCCGGGTCACCGACGTGACCTCCCCGTACGACACGGACACCGTCTCGAAGGACGGGCGCAGCGCGCTCGTGCAGTTCGACATGCGGGGCGACGCCGAGACCGCGGGCGAGCGGGTGGAGCCGGTCCTGAAGGCGGTCGCCGGCGTGCAGGAGCGGTACGCGGACACGCTGCGGATCGAGGAGATCGGCTCCGCCAGCATGAACAAGACGTTCGCCGACGCGTTCGGCGACGACTTCAAGCAGGCCGAGTACTCGGCCGTACCGGTCGCGCTCGGCATCCTGCTGATCGCGTTCGGCGCGCTGGTCGCGGCGCTGCTGCCGGTGGCGCTCGCGCTCACCGCGATCATGGCGACGATGGGTCTGATGGGTGTCGTCAGCCACCTCCAGCCGATGAGCGAGACCGCCGACTCCGTGATGCTGCTGGTCGGGCTCGCCGTCGGCGTCGACTACTGCCTGTTCTACCTGCGCCGCGAACGCGAGGAGCGCGAGGCCGGGCGGGACGCGCAGACCGCGCTGAGGATCGCCGCCGCGACCAGCGGCCGGGCGATCGTCGTCTCCGGGGTGACCGTCTGCGTCGCGATGGCGGGCATGCTGTTCACGGGGCTCGCCGAGTTCGAGGCGATGGGGCTGGCCTCGCTGATGGTCGTCGCGGTCGCGATGGTCGGCTCGGTCACGGTGCTGCCGGCGCTGCTTTCCTTGCTGGGAGAGCGAGTCGAGAAGGGGCGGCTGCCGTTCCTGCGCCGCCGGAAGAGCGCCGGCACCGAGAACCGGTTCTGGTCGGCCGTCCTGAAGCGGGTTCTCGCCCGGCCGTGGGTCTCCGTGGCCGTCGCGGGCGGCGCGCTCCTCGCGGTCGCCGCGCCCGCGCTCGGCATGAAGACCCAGGACCTCACGCTGGAGCAGGAGTTCGGGGACCGGCTGCCCATCGTCCAGACGTACGTCCGCGTCAACGAAGCCTTCCCCGGGGGTACCGCGCCGGCCGAGGTCGTCGTCAAGGCGAAGGACATCGCCGCGCCCGAAGTCCGGTCCGCGCTGGAGGAGTTCAAGGCGGAGGCGGTCTCCTCGGGGGCCTCCCGCGGCCCCGTCGAGATCAAGGTGCACCAGCGGCAGAACCTCGCCTACGTGTACGTCCCGCTGGTCGGCGGGTCCGATCTGGACGCGGCGGGCCGGAGCCTGGTCAAGCTGCGCGACGAGGTCCGGCCGGCAACGCTGGGGAAGGTGGCGGGAGTTCAGGCGCCGATCACCGGTGACGTGGCCGGCTCGCACGACTTCAACGACCAACTCGTGGGCTCCGTCGCCCCGGTGTTCGTGTTCGTCGTCGTCTTCGCCTTCCTGCTGATGCTGGTGTCGTTCCGCTCGCTCACCGTCGCCATCACCTCGATCGCCCTCAACCTCCTGTCCGTGGGCGCCGCTTACGGGATCCTCGTCGCCGTCTTCCAGCACGGCTGGGGCGCCTCGCTGGTCGGGGCGGAGGGCGTCGGGGCGATCGTGACCTGGCTGCCGCTGTTCCTGTTCGTCATCCTCTTCGGGCTCTCGATGGACTACCACGTGTTCGTCGTCTCGCGGATCCGCGAGGCCCGGTCGCGGGGGCGTTCGACTCACGACGCCATCACCCACGGCGTCGTCACGACCGCCGGGGTCGTCACGAGTGCCGCCGTCATCATGGTCGCCGTGTTCGCGATCTTCGGGACGCTGTCGATGCAGTCGATGAAGCAGATGGGTGTCGGTCTCGCGGCGGCCGTCCTCATCGACGCGACGATCATCCGGGGCGTGCTGCTGCCGGCGGTCATGGCGCTGCTCGGGGAGCGGAACTGGTACCTGCCGGCGTGGCTGCGGTGGATGCCGGACCTGACGCACGACGAGTCGGCGGAGGCGGTCGCGCAGGCTGCGGCCGGGGAGGAGAAGACGCCGCTGAAGGTGTGAACAGGCAGGCTCCGAGGGCCCGTCGACTTCCCGGGGGAGTCGACGGGCCCTCGGTCTTGGGTGACGGGGCTGGGGGAGGTCAGGCGCGAGGCGCGAGGCGCGAGTGTGGTCATATTTTCGTACCTTCATCCCAGCACCTCGAACATCCGCAGCCACTCCCCCGGCCCCACCTCCCCCACCAGCGCCCCCGCGTCCACCCCCGCCGCCCGGAACGCCGCGTCCACCCGCCGCCTCGGACACACCCTCCGCAGCGAGGCGTGCAGCGACCCTCCCACCCCGGAGAACCCGGCCTCGACCAGCTCGGCCCACCGCCCGTACGCCCTCGGCGCGACCAGCGGAACCGGCCGCCGCTCGATCCGCACCACCCCGGCATCCACCCGAGGCACCGGCCGAAACCCCGTCCGCGCCACCCGCCCGACGAGCCGCCACTCGTACCGAGGCCAGCTCCGGATCGTCACCAGCGTCCAACTCCCGTAGTCCCCCGTCCTCTTACGGGCGTATTCGAGCTGCGTCATCAACGTCGCGTCGGTGAGCCCGGGCGCCCGCAGACACCAGTCGACGATGTCCGCCGTACGGGAGAAGGGCACGTTCCCGGCGACGGAGAACGGCCCCCGGGGCGCCGGCGTCGCGAGGAAGTCGGCGCCGACGACGGTGACCTGGGGTGTCCCGGCGAACCGGGCGCGCAGCCCGGACAGGAGCCGGCGGTCGATCTCGTACGCGCGCAGCTCACGGCAGCGCGGCGCGAGGTGCTCGGTCAACGCGCCTTTCCCCGCGCCGACTTCGAGCATCAAGGGGGCGGTCTCACCGTGCGGGACGGCGAGTCGGGCGAACTGCCGCGCCGCGCGGCGGTCCGCGAGGAAGTTCTGCGAGAGCGCGCGGGCGACAGGGGAGGGGCGGGCCATGGCCGACGTCCTTGTTCTTCCGGTGGTTCGGGAAACGGGCAGCCGTTGACCCCGACCGGAAGACAGGAGGTGGGTACACCGAAGGGGCACACGCGTACGGCGTGCGCCCTGATCAGGCGTACGGGTGAGAAGGACGACCCGGCGGCTGAGCCGTCAGCGGGTGTCGCACCCCGGACCGGTCAGGGCTCCGGGGCCACGACGCATCCGGATGGAGTGCGTGACGCCCCGGCCGAGACCGGTGTTGATGATCGTGCAGTTCGCTGCCACGGCCCCGACGCTAGACGAACCGCCCGGCGCCGACAACGCGTTATTCACCGCTGGTACCGCGCCAGCACCAAGTTCCCGTCCTTCTCCAGCCGTTGACGCAGTTCACGGAGGCCGATCGCCCCGCTGTAGTACTCCTGGAGGGCGGGTGTGGCGACCTTGTCCTTCCACTCCGGGTACCCGCGCACCGCCTGCGCGGGCGCCGGGACGAGGTGACCGGCGAGGGCGGTGCCGGTGGCCCAGCCGTGCTCGGCGGTGTGAAGTGCCGGGTCCTTGAGGGCGGTTGTGCCGGTGGGCAGCATCCAGTCACCGAGGGCGAGGCGGACCATGTTGGGCGGGCGCAGCAGGAAGTCGAGGAAGGCGACCGCCTCCTCCTTGTGCCGGCTGTCCTGGGCGACGGACAGCGTCTGCGGGCTGACGCCCTGGGTGAGTCCGGCGCTCCCGGCGGGCGCGGGGAGCACCTGCCACTCGAAGCCCTTGGGCGCCTGCTGGGAGATCTGCTGCCGGTAGGAGAACCCGAGGGGGACCATCGCGTACTTGCCGCCGAAGAACCCGGGCAGCGTGTCCGAACCCCCGCTGCCCAGCGTCGAGTCGGAGGCGCTGTGGTCGACGTCGACCTGGTCGTGGATGGTCCGCGGTACGACCTCGTCGCCGGCGTCCATACGGACGGTGACCTTGCCGTCGTTCCCCCGGTGGAACAGCCGGCCGCCCGCCGAGAGGGAGAGGTTGAGCGTGGCGGAGACGGGTTCGCGCAGAGGCCAGGCGACGCCGAACCTGCCGTCGCCGCTGAGGCGTTGCGTGATCTGCCGGAACTCGGGCCAGGTCCAGGGCTGTTGCGGCGTGGGGATGCGGACGCCGGACTCGCGCAGCCATTTCGCGTTGGCGATCAGGACGCGCGGCTCCTGGAGGAACGGGATGCCGTAGATGCCGTCGCCGAAGGTCGTCGTGGCCCAACTCCGGTCGGGGATGTCGGACTTGAGGCGGGCAGGGAGCAGGCCGGTCAGGTCGGCGAGGTAGCCGCCGTACGCGAAGTCGGCGAGGTCGTCGGAGGCGTCGTGGATGACGTCGGGGGCGTCGCCGCCCTCGAAGGAGGTGAGGAGCTGGTCGTGGACGCTGTCCCAACTGCCCTGGACGTACTGGACCTTGATGTCCGGGTGGGTGGCGTTCCACTCCTCGACGAGTTCCTTGGTGGCGGCGACGGAGTCGTCCTGCCAGGCGAGGGACTGGAAGCGCAGGGTGATCCGGCCGTCGTCGGAGCCGGAGTCGCCGGAGGAGCAGGCGGCGAGGAGGACGAGCAGGAGACCGGCGAGGGCGTGCAGTGTTCTCGTCCGCATCAGCTCTTCACCGCCCCCGCCAACAGCCCTCCGGTGATCCGGCGTTGGATGAACGCGAACACGACCAGCGACGGCAGGGTCGCGAGGAACGAGGCGGCGGCGAGGGGCCCGAGGTCGGCGACGCCCTCCGCGCCGATGAAGTGCGTGAGGATCACCGGCAGGGTCTGTTTCTCCGGTGTCTTCAGCAGGACCAGCGCGAAGAAGAACTCGTTCCACGCGGTGACGAACGCGAACATCGCCGTCGCCGCGATCCCCGGCGCCAGCAGGGGCGCGGTCACCGACACGAGCGTCCGCAGCCGTCCGGCCCCGTCGACGGCCGCCGCCTCCTCCAACTCCCGCGGCACGGCGCGGACATACCCGGTCAGCATCCACAGGGCGAACGGCAGCGCCCACACCACGTACACGATCACCAGCCCGGCGAGGGAGTCGATCAGCCGCAGGTTCTTCAGCACCAGGAACAGCGGGATGATCAGCAGCACGAACGGGAACGCCTGGCTCACCACGACCCACCCGCTCACCGCCCGCGCGAGCCGTGTCCTGCGCCGCGCGAGGACGTACGCCATGGGGGTGGCGACGAGGACGGCGATCAGCGCGGCCGCCGCCGCGACCAGCAGCGAGTTCAACCCGGCGCGCAGCAGGGGCTGTTCGTCGAACGCCTGCCGGAAGTTGCCGAGCGTCGGGTCCTTCGGGAGCCACGTCGGGTGCGGACTGCCCAGTTCCCGGGGCGGTTTGAACGCGGTGGACAGCAGCCACAGCAACGGGAAGGAGAGGAACACGAGATACGCGAGCAGCGCTGTGTATTTTCCGGCCCGGGCGGGCCGTCCGAGTCTCCTCACGCCTCGTCACCTCCCTTGAGCCGGCCGGCCAGGAACACCGCGAGGCAGACGGCGACGACCGCGACCATCACGCAGCCCATCGCCGCCGCGTACCCGAACTGGCCGTATCTGAAGGCTTCTTCGTAGGCGAACAGCATCGGCAGGCGGGTCCGTCCGCCGGGGCCGCCGCTGGTCAGGACGTAGACCAGGGCGAAGGAGTTGAAGTTCCAGATGAAGTTCAGCGCGGTGATCGCGAGGGCGACGGGCCGCAGGGCGGGCCAGGTGACGGTACGGAATCTGCGCCAGGCGCCCGCGCCGTCGACCTGGGCCGCCTCGTGCAGTTCGCGCGGGGTGTTCTGGAGTCCGGCGAGCAGGGCGACGGTCGTCGTCGGCAGGCCCGCCCACACGCCGACGACGATCACCGCCGGTAACGCCGTGCCCAGGCCGCCCAGCCAGTCCCGGCCGTCGCCCAGCCCCAGGTCGCGGAGCGTCTCGTTGAGGATCCCGGCGTCCGGGTGGTAGACGAGCCGCCACATGATGCCGACGACGACCTCGGGCATCGCCCACGGCACGATCGCCAGCGCCCGTGCGAGCCAGCCGAAGCGCAGGCCCTGGTTCAGCAGCGAGGCGAGCCCGAGGGCGAGGAGGAACTGCGGGACGGTCACCGCGAACGCCCACACGAGGCCGATCCTGAACGACTCCCAGAACAGCGTGTCGTCCAGCAGGTCCCGGAAGTTGAGGCCCCCGATCCACTGGGTGGCCTCGGTCCGCCCCGACTGGGCGTCGGTGAACGCCAGCAGGATCCCGTACAGCAGCGGGCCCACGCTCAGCACCAGGATCGGCACCAGCGCGGGCAGCACCAGGAACCAGGCGCCCCGATCCAGCACACCCTGCCGCACCCTCACACGCCACCCCTTCGCAGCCGGCTCCGCCGGGCCTCGCCATGGTCGTGAACGGGCCCATCCCCGTCAAGACACCGCGCGCGGGGCCGACCAGCGGGAATGCGACACTGATGGCCGTGTGGCCGGATCCTGACGGCGGCGGGACGTACGGGCCCGCCCCATGACGGTCGCCCCACAGACGGTCACCCCCAGCGGGAAGCGGAGGCAGGCGGATGGACGAGGCACGCGCGCGCGAGGTGCTGGCTCTCGCACAGGTGCCGGGCGGCGCGGACGCGCGGTTGCTCGCGCTCGGCGAGAACGCCGTGTTCGAGGCCGGTGACGTGGTCGTCAAGGTCGGGCGGGACCCGGAGCTGTTCGAGCGGGCACGCCGGGAGACGGCCGTCTCCGGGTGGCTCGCGAAGGAGGGTGTCCCGGCGGTCCGCGCCGCCGAGTCGGAGCCGCTGCTGCTGGAGGGCCACCCGGTGACCGTCTGGCACCGCCTCCCGGCCGCCGTGCGCCCCGCCGAGCCGCGTGACCTGGCCGGGCTGCTCCGTCTGGTGCACGCCCTGCCCGCGCCCCCGTTCCCGCTGCCGCCGCGCGACCTGCTGTCCGGCGTGGAGCGCTGGCTGCGCCTGGCCGGCGACGCGATCGACCCTGAGGACGCGGCCTACCTCCGGGAACGCCGCGACGGTTTCGCGACGGCGGCGTCCGCTCTCACCCCGCACCTGCCGCCGGGTCCCGTCCACGGCGACGCCCTCCCCCGCAACGTCCACATCACCCCCACCGGCCCCGTCCTCGTCGACCTGGAGACCTTCGCGAGCGACTTCCGCGAACACGACCTGGTCGTCCTGGCCCTCTCCCACGACCGCTACGCCCTGCCCGCCCCCGCGTACGACGCCTTCACCGCCGTCTACGGCTGGGACGTACGCACCTGGTCCGGCTGCGCGACTCTCCGGGGTGCCCGGGAGACCGCGAGCTGTGCGTGGGTGGCCCAGCACGCCCCCACCAACCCCAAGGCCCTGGCGGAGTTCACCCGCCGGGTCGCGTCCCTGCGGACCGGCGACGAGTCGGTGCGCTGGTACCCCTTCTGACCGATTTCTGGCCGCCTTCTGGCCGACCGCACCCTCATGCCCCTGCGGGACGGCCTCCTGCCCCCCTCACGCCTCCTGCGCCACGACCTCCCGCACCGGCCACACCCCGTCCACCACCGCGTCGGCCTCGCCCTTCTTCCGCAGGAACTCCTGGAAGTCGGCGGCCCATTGCGCGTACCACCCGATCTGCCGCCGGTGCAGCTCCCCCACCGCCAGGTCCGCGACCTTGGCGTGGCGGCCGGCTATGGCCCGGGCCAGCCGCGCGGCGGCCAGCGCGTCGGCGGACGCGTCGTGGGCGGAGTCGAGGCGTATCCCGTACTCCGCGCAGACGGCCTCCAGGTTGCGCTTGCCGCGCCGGTACTTCTCGACGTGCCGGTCGATGGTGTACGGGTCGACGACGGGTGCGGGCTCCTCCCCGCCGAGCCGCTCGCGCAGGGACGGCAGTCCGTGCCGCTGCAACTCCGCGGCGAGCAGCGTGAGGTCGAAGGTGGCGTTGTAGGCGACGACGGGGACCCCGCCGCGCCAGGCGCTCACCAGCGCGTCGGCGACGGCCGCGGCGACCTCGTCGGCCGGACGGCCCTCCGCGCTCGCGCGCTCGTTGCTGATCCCGTGCACGGCGACCGCGTCCGCCGGGATCTCGACCCCCGGGTCGGCCAGCCACTCCCGGCTCCCGCGCACCTCCCCGCCCACGACCTCGATCACGGCGGCGGTGACGATGCGTGCCTCCCGCGGGTCCGTCCCTGTCGTCTCCAGGTCGAACCCGATCATCAACTCCTGGTGCCAGGCCATACCGGCCCCCCTTCTCGGTGGTGCTTTCCCCCAGTGGTCTCCACCCTGCCACGAGCCACTGACAATCGGAGGACCGCCTTCCGCATCCCCCGCACCGACCACGGCATTTCAGGACACAGGCCGCGAATCCGCCCAGGCCAGCTCGAATTCCTCCCGGTACGCGGGGAAGAGCCCGCCCTCCTCGGCGTCACCGACCTTGACGACCCGGTTCCCGCCGCGCAGCACGAGCACCGGCGCCTCCATGCCGCGCATGCCCCGCAGGTACGACTGCACGACGGCGATCCCGTCGGGCCCGTCCCCGTCGACGAGGTAGGCGGTGAAGCGCGGCGTCTCGTCGTACACCTGGATCTGGAACGCCCCGGGGTCCCGCAGCCGGGACCGAACCCTGCGCATGTGCAGGATGTTCATCTCGACGGCCCGGCTCAACTCACCGCGCTTGATGCCGAGTTCCCGCTCCCGGCGTTTGACGGCGCTGGACGCGGGGTTGATGAACAGCAGCCGTACGCGCCCGCCCGCCTCGGCGAGCCGGACGAGCCGGCGCCCGGAGAAGTTCTGCACGAGCAGGTTGAGGCCGATCCCGATGGCGTCGATCCGCCGCGCGCCCCCGAAGAGGTCCTCGGCGGGGAACTGCCGCATGAGCCGCACCCGGTCGGAGTGGACGGCGACGACGTCGGCGTACCGGTCGCCGACGAGGTCCTCGACGGCGTCGACGGGCAGCCGGCGCGCGGAGGGCACGTCCCCGCTCGTGCCGAGCATCTCCAGCAGGTGCGCGGAGGCGCGTTCGGCCTGGCTGAGGACGTTCCCGGACAGCGCGCGGTTGCGGGAGACGACATTGCGGGTGACCTCCAGCTCGTCGAGGGCGAGTTCGACGTCACGGCGTTCGTCGAAGTACGGCTCGAAGCAGGGCCAGTGCTGGACCATCAGCTCGCGCAGCTGCGGGAGCGTCAGGAACGAGATGACGTTGTCGTCGGCGGGGTCCAGGAGGTACCCCTTGCGGCGGCTGACCTCGCGGACGGCGACCGCGCGCTGGACCCACTCCTGCCCGGCGGGACCCGCGGCGGCCACGACCCAGTCGTCGCCGTGCACAGGCTCGTAGATGGGCCGCAGCACGGCGGACACGACGGCCCGCAGCCGCTGTTCGACGAGGTTCAGCCAGATGTAGGCCCGGCCCGCGCGCTGCGCGCGGGTGCGCACCTCGCGCCAGGCGTCGGCGTCCCAGTCCAGCTCCGGTCCGATGGCCCCCGCGTCCATGGGTCTGGCCAGCGACACCGCGCCGGGCGGGACGTCTGCGGAGCCTCCCTCGTGACCCTCGTCACCAGGGGGCAGCTCCAGCCCTCCCGAGCCCACCCAAGCACCGCCTTCCGCTCCCCCGAGTCTCCCCGTCCCAACGATCAAGGAAGGGTACTCCGGGAGCGGTCGGCGGTGCAGCCGGATGGACAGGGTCATTGCCGACCGCCCTGAATCCGTCGCCCCGCGGAAGGGGAAGGAGAGGGGGAGGATGTGAGCGCAGTCGTGACCGTCGTCTGGAAGAGTCGTCCCATGCAGGTCTGGCCTGGACAGGCGTATCCCCTGGGTGCCACGTACGACGGCGCCGGTACGAACTTCGCGCTCTTCACGGAGGCCGCGGACCGAGTGGAGCTGTGTCTGCTGCACGACGACGGCTCGGAGACGGCGGTGGAACTGCGCGAGACCGACGCGTTCGTGCGCCATGCCTACCTGCCCGGGGTGATGCCCGGTCAGCGCTACGGCTTCCGCGTGCACGGCCCGTACGAGCCCGCGCGCGGGCTGCGCTGCAACTCGGCGAAGCTGCTCCTCGACCCGTACGCGCGCGCGGTCGCCGGTTCGGTGCGCTGGGGCGAGGAGGTGTACGGCTACCACTTCGACGCCCCGGAGAAACGCAACGACCTGGACTCGGCGCCGCACACGATGACGTCGGTCGTGGTGAACCCGTACTTCGACTGGGGCGACGACCGGCCCCCGCGCGTGGACTACCACCACACGGTGATCTACGAGGCCCACGTCAAGGGCCTGACGATGCTTCACCCGGAGCTGCCGCCGGAGCTGCGGGGCACGTACGCGGGCCTCGCGCACCCGGCGGTGATCGGGCACCTGACGCGCCTGGGCGTGACCGCGCTGGAGTTGATGCCGGTGCACCAGTCGGTGAACGACCACCGCCTCGTGGACCTCGGCCTGAACAACTACTGGGGCTACAACACGATCGGCTTCTTCGCGCCGCACAACGCGTACGCCTCCTGGGGCGACCGGGGGCAGCAGGTGCTGGAGTTCAAGTCGGCGGTGCGCGCGCTGCACGAGGCGGGCATCGAGGTCATCCTGGACGTCGTCTACAACCACACGGCCGAGGGCAACCACCTGGGGCCGACGCTGTCGCTGCGGGGCATCGACAACGCGAGCTACTACCGGCTGGCGGACGACCGCCGGTACTACACGGACACCACGGGCACCGGGAACTCGCTGCTGATGCGGTCCCCGCACGTCCTCCAGATGATCATGGACTCGCTGCGGTACTGGGTGACCGAGATGCACGTCGACGGGTTCCGCTTCGACCTCGCGGCGACCCTGGCCCGCCAGTTCCACGAGGTGGACCGGCTGTCGTCGTTCTTCGACCTGGTGCAGCAGGATCCGGTGGTCTCGCAGGTGAAGCTGATCGCCGAGCCCTGGGACGTCGGCGAGGGCGGCTACCAGGTGGGCAACTTCCCGCCGCTGTGGACCGAGTGGAACGGCAAGTACCGCGACACCGTGCGCGACCTGTGGCGCGGCGAGCCGCGCACGCTCGCGGAGTTCGCGTCCCGGCTGACGGGCTCCTCGGACCTCTACCAGGACGACGGACGCCGCCCGCTGGCCTCCGTCAACTTCGTGACCTGCCACGACGGTTTCACCCTGCGCGACCTCGTGTCGTACGACGAGAAGCACAACGAGGCCAACGCGGAGGACAACCGGGACGGCGAGAGCCACAACCGGTCGTGGAACTGCGGGGCCGAGGGCGACACCGACGACCCCGAGGTGCTGCGCCTGCGCGCGCGGCAGACCCGCAACTTCATGGCGACCCTGATGCTGTCCCAGGGCGTGCCGATGATCAGTCACGGCGACGAGTTCGGGCGCACCCAGGGCGGCAACAACAACGCGTACTGCCAGGACAGCGAGCTGTCCTGGGTGCGCTGGCCGGACCCCGACCCGGACGGCCCGCAGGACGACGGCCTGCTCGCCTTCACGCGCGCGCTGGTGTGGCTGCGCCGGGAGCACCCGGTCTTCCGGCGCCGGCGCTTCTTCCACGGCCGGCCCGTGGAGGGCACTCACGACGACCTCTCGGACATCGCCTGGTTCACCCCGGAGGGCCGCGAGATGACCGACCGCGACTGGACCTCCGCCACGGCGTCGGCCCTCACGGTCTTCCTCAACGGCCACGCCATCTCGGAGCCGGGCCCGCGCGGTGAGCGCATCACCGACGACTCCTTCCTCCTCATGTTCAACCCCTCCCCCACGCCTCTGGACTTCGTGGTCCCCGTGGACCACGGCCCCCGCTGGCACCTCACCCTCGACACCGCCCACCCCACCCCGCCGCCCGCCGGGACCGGCCTCAAGGTCGCCGCCGGCGACCATCTGCACCTGCTGGACCGGAGCGTGGTGGTCCTTCAACGCCCGGCGTGAAACGGAGGTTCCCGGTACAGAACCCCTCTCCCCCGGGTACCAACCCCTGCATGACCCCTCGACATCGCCGCCACCCCACGGCCACCTACCGGCTCCAGCTCCAGCCGTCGTTCACCTTCGCGGACGCCTCGGCGGCGGTGCCCCACCTCGCCTCCCTGGGGGTGTCCCACCTGCACCTGTCACCGGTGCTGGAGGCGGTACCGGGCTCGGCGCACGGCTACGACGTCGTCGACCACGCGCGCGTCCGCGAGGAACTGGGCGGCGAGGAGGGCCTCAGGGCGCTGGCCGGGGCCGCGCGGGCGCACGGTCTCGGCCTGGTCGCGGACGTCGTGCCGAACCACATGGCGCTGGCGCCCCGTCACAACCGCGCCCTGTGGGAGGTCCTGCGGGACGGCCCGGACTCCCCGTACGCGCGCTGGTTCGACGTCGACTGGGAGGCCCAGGGCGGCCGGATGCTCGTCCCCGTGCTCGGGGGTCCGGCGGGGGACGAGCTCGAGCGGCTGCGCGTCGAGGACGGGACGCTGCGGTACTACGACCACGTCCTGCCCCTGCGCGCGGGGACGGCCGGACTGCCGCTGCCGGAGCTGCTGGACGCCCAGTTCTACCGGCCGGTGTGGTGGCGGCTGGCGCGCACCGAGCTGAACTACCGGCGGTTCTTCAGCATCTCGGAGCTGATCGGGGTGCGGGTGGAGGACCCGGAGGTGTTCACGGCCACCCACGCCACCCTGCTGCGCCTGCTGGCCGACGGGGTCCTGGACGGCCTGCGCGTGGACCATCCCGACGGCCTCGCCGACCCGGACGCCTACCTGGAGCGGCTGCACCGGGCGAGTGGCGGCCGCTGGACGGTCGTCGAGAAGATCCTCGCGGCCGACGAACACCTCCCCCGCTCCTGGCCGGTGGCCGGCACCACCGGCTACGACGCCCTGCGGCGCGTGGACGGCCTCTTCACGGACCCGGCGGGACACGCCACCCTCCGGGCCGCGTACGGCCGTCTGACAGCCGCTCAGGCCGATCTCGGCGGTGACTGGCGGGCGACCGTCCGGCGGGCCGCGCTCACGACCCTCACCCACGAACTCGCCGCCGAGCTGGACCGCCTGACCCGTACGGCGGTCCGCGCCTGCGCCGCCTCCCCGTCCCCCGCCGCCCGCGACCGCGCCCCCTGGGCCCTGCGCACCGCCCTCACCCAGCTCCTGGTCCGCCTGGAGGTCTACCGCCCCTACCCCTCGACGGACCCGGCGTCCGTCCTCACCGAGGAGGCCGCGCGCGAGGCCCGCGCGGCGTTCGCGGTCCCCGAGGAGGCGGGCGCGGTGGACGTCGTGCGGGACCTGCTCCTGGGCACGCACGCGGACGGCCGCGAACTGCGGACCCGGTTCGCCCAGACCTCCTCCGCCCTGCGCGCCAAGTCCGTGGAGGACACGGCGTTCTACCGGTACGTCCCGCTGCTGTCGGCGACGGAGGTGGGCGGCGACCCGGGCACGCCCGCCGTGTCGCCGGAGGCGTTCCACGCGTACTGCGCGCGCGTGCAGCGCGACTGGCCGGCGGGCGGGACGGTCGTCTCGACGCACGACACGAAGCGCAGCGCCGACGTCCGCGCGGCGCTCGCGGTGCTGACCGAGTGCCCCGAGCGGTGGGCCGAACTCGTCGCCGGGCTCCCCCCGTTCGCGGACCCGCAGCTCGCGTGGGCGGCCTGGCAGACGGTCTTCGGCCTAGGCCCCGCCGACCCCGCGCGCCTGCGCGAGGCGCTGCTGAAGCACGCCCGGGAGGCGGGCCTGCACACGAGCTGGACGGAGCGCGACGCCGCCTACGAGGAGGCGGTGGAGGCGTTCGCCGGGGCGGGCGCGGCGGGGCCGGTGGGCGCGGAACAGGTGCTGGCCGAGCGGCTGCGGCTCGCCCCGCACATCCGGGCGAACGTCCTGGGAACCGCACTGGTGCACCTGACGATGCCGGGCGTCCCGGACGTCTACCAGGGCACGGAGGGCGAGTACCTGGCCCTGGTGGACCCCGACAACCGGCGGCCCGTGCGGTTCCCGGCGGCCGTTCCCCACGAGAAGACCGGCGAGCAGACCGGCGCCGGCGAGAGAGCTGTTCCCGGCGAGAAGACCGCCCTGACGGCCGCCGCCCTGCGCCTGCGCCGGCGCCGCCCCGAGGTGTTCGGCACCTCGGCGACGTACACCCCGCTGCCCGCGCGCGGGGAGGCCGCCGATCACTGTCTGTCGTACGCGCGCTCCGGCGCGGTCGTCGTCGCGGTGACCCGGCTGTCGCTGCGGCTCGCCGGGGCGGGCGGCTGGCGGGGGACGGTGCTGCCGCTGCCGCCGGGGCGGTGGAGCGATGTCCTGGGGTCCGGGCGGGTGTTCGAGGGGCACGCGCGCGTGGCGGACGTTTTCGGCCGTCTGCCGGTGGCGCTGCTGGAGCGGGCCGAGGAGTGAACGGCGAGCGGGCCCGGGCCCGTACGGCGCGCGCCGCCGGTCGAGCGCCCAGCTCGCGCCCCCGTACACGCGCCGTGCCGCGCGCCGGGCGTGCGCGCCGACGCCGTACACCCACCGCTGCGCTTCCGGCTGCTCTCGCGCACCACCGGTCACCTACGTGCTTGACAGCGTCTGGCGGGCGTGGGGTAGTGGAGAGGGCTGTGCAGGACCTGTGACGGGGGTGAGTCTTGCCGGAGCCGCGCTATCCCACGTTGGCCGAACTGACGTCATCCGCGCGCGCGTTCACTGTGCGGCGTCCCGGACTGTGCGGGATGCGCCAGGTGGGGGTCTCGCGCGCGGGACGGCCGCTGCACCTGCTGTCCGTCGGGCACGCGCGCCGGGCGGTGCTGGTCGTGGCGGGGGCGCACGCGAACGAGCCGACGGGCGGACCGACGCTGCTGTCGCTGGCCGAACGGGTGCTGCGGGAGCGGCGGTTGCGCACCGGGCGGTCGTGGCACTTCCTGGTGTGCGCGGACCCGGACGGCGCGAGCCTGCACCGCACGCCCGCGCCGCGCAGCCTGCTCGACTACCACCTGGGCTTCTACCGGCCGGCCGGTCCCGAGCAGCCGGAGTGGTCGCCCGCCGCGCTGCCCCCGGACCGGCTGCCGCCCGAGACGCGCGCGCTGACCGGCGTCATCGACGAGCTGCGGCCCTACCTCCAGGTGTCGCTGCACGGCACCGATCTGGGCGGCAGCTGGGTGCAGTTGACGCGGGACATCCCGGGGCTCGCGGCGCCGTTCGCGCGCTCGGCGGCACACTTCCGGATCCCGGTGGAGACGGGCGCCTCGGACGCGGCGGGCTGGCCGGTGTCGGGGCCCGGCGTGCACGTGATGCCGGGGCCGGGGGCGGGCGCGGCGTACCCGAGCATGCCGGACGACGCGCGCCACAGCACCTGGTACCGCACGCACCGCTACGGGGGCCTCACGGCGGTCGTGGAGGTGCCGATGTGGGCGAGCGACCTGGTGGACGACCGCGCGCCCCACCCTGACCCGCCGGCGGCCCTCAGGCACCTGTCACGCCGGCTGCTGGACGACGCGCGGATGGTCGAGGAGGTCCACCGGGAGGCCCTGCCGCGCCTGTACGGCCCCGAGGGGCCCCTGCTGCGGGCCGCGCGCTGGGGTCTGGACCTGGTGCCGGGCCTGGCCTCGGACTGGGCCCACACGCGCCCGGCGGACACCACGCGCGCGTACGTCAGCAGCGTCGACGCGTTCGCCCGGCGGCTGCCGCTGCGGGCGGCGGCGATGCTGCTGCGGGTGCTGCGCGAGCACGACGACCGGGCGGCGCCCCGGCTGGAACATCTGGTGCGGGTGTGGAGCGCCTCGTTCGCCGACCAGTTCCACGCCCGCTGGGTGCCGCTCCCCCACCAGGTGGAGCACCAGTCCCGCACGGTGGTCGCGGCGGCGCTGCACGCGCGCGGGAGAGCGGCTTAGGGAACGTCAGCGGTCCAGCGCGAACACGTCGCCGGTCTCCGCTCCCATCTGGCACTTGTTGTCGAAGGTCTTCTCGTAGTGCACGGACTTTCCGTCCCACTGCCCACGCGCGCGGGCGGTGACGGGGGCGTACTCCAGGGTGCACATGATGTCCCGCGGCGGGACGGCCCCGATGTCGCCGCCGGCCTCGGCGAGCTGCGCGCACGCCTCGGCGGCCTTCGCATGCCCCTGGGGGACGTCGTTGCACACCAGGAGCGTGCCGCGCATGTCGCTGGACTGGCCCTTGTTCTTGGTGACGCTGATCTGGAGCCAGTTGCCCGGCAGCGCGCTCTGCGCGGCCTGGGCGGGGGCGGTGAGGGCCGTGAGGGTGAGGGCTGCGGCGAGGACGAGGAAACGTGTCATGTCGTACGCATCGGCACGACGGCCGTCCCGCCCCACCCGCCTCACCCGAACGTGCGCCGAACGTCAGTCCGCCGCGAGGCGGTACTCCACGCGCCCGAAGGAGATCTGGTCGCCCTCCCGGACGATCGCGGCGCCGATGACGCGCCGGCCGTTGACGGTGGTCCCGTTGGTGGAACCGAGGTCGCGCAGCACCCACATGCCGCCCTGGTGGCTGAGTTCGGCGTGCACGCGCGAGACGGTCTCGTGGGTGAGGCGCAGCCCGTTGGCGGGGTCGCGGCCGATGCGCAGGGGGTGTCCGGCGCCCGGGAGGGGCAGCAGGAGCTTGGGGAGCCGTTCGGCACGCCAGGCGTTGCGCAGCCGGACCGTGAACCCGGAGACCGCCTCGACGGTGCCGAACACCACGCGCGAGAGGCGCTTCTCGCGGGGCAGGTCGGCGGTGAGGGCGGCGAGTTCGTCGGAGCGGCGCGCGGCGAGCGCGAGTTCCATGCGGCGGATGAACGTGTCGTGGGACAGGCGGCCCATGGCGACGCCGTCCCGCAGCACCTTCAGCGCCTTGTCGCGCTCCCCGTCGGAGAGCCGCGCGGGGTACGTGTTGAACTCGAAGGACGACGTCACGCTGGTGATTGTCTTTCAGGAGCCCCCGGGTGTCCAGAAAACCGGAGAACGGCCGTCCCCGCGCGCGTAGCCGACGGGTTTCCGGGCAGACCGCCTGTCCATGGCCCACGATGGACGGGCCACCGACGAAGGGGAACCGTCCGTGCAGTTCGAGGTGTGGGCACCGCAGGCCGGCCGTGTGACGCTCCACGGCGACGGCATCACGCGCGCGCTGGAGCGCGATCCGCAGCGCGCGGGCTGGTGGACGGGCGACGCGGAGGCGTCCGACGGCACGCGGTACGGCTTCGCGGTGGACGACGGCCCCGTCCTGCCCGACCCGCGCTCGCGCCGCCAGCCGGACGGCCCCGACGGGCTGAGCGCGGTCGTCGACCAGGACGCGTACGCGTGGCGGGTGCCGTGGGCGGGGCGCCCGTTGCAGGGGGCGGTGCTGTACGAGCTGCACGTCGGCACGTACACCCCCGAAGGCACTCTGGACGCCGCCGCGGACCGCCTCGGCCATCTCGCCGAGCTGGGCGTCACACACGTCGAGCTGATGCCTGTGTGCCCGTTTCCCGGCACGCACGGCTGGGGGTACGAGGGCGTGTCCCTGTGGGCCGTCCACGAGCCGTACGGCGGCCCTGCGGCCCTCAAGCGGTTCGTGGACCGGGCGCACGGGCTCGGGCTCGGCGTGGTCCTGGACGTCGTGCACAACCATCTGGGTCCCTCGGGGAACCATCTGCCCGCGTTCGGGCCGTACTTCACGGACACGCACCACACGCCGTGGGGTGCCGCCGTCAATCTGGACGCGGCCGGGTCGGACGAGGTCAGATCGTTTCTGCTGGGCAGCGCGCTGGCGTGGCTGGGGGACTTCCGGCTGGACGGGCTCAGGCTGGACGCGGTGCACGCGCTGCGGGACACGCGCGCGTACCCGTTCCTGGAGGAGCTGTCGGAGGCCGTGGACGCGCTCGCCGCCGAGACCGGGCGGCCGCTGTTCCTGATCGCCGAGTCCGATCTCAACGACCCCCGGGTGATCACCTCGCGCGAGCGCGGGGGCCTCGGACTGCACGCCCAGTGGAACGACGACTTCCACCACGCCCTGCACTGCGCGCTGACCGGTGAGGCGCAGGGGTACTACGCCGACTTCGCGCGCGCCCCGCTGGCCGCGCTGGCGAAGACGCTGACGGGCGGTTTCTTCCACGACGGGACGTACTCGGCGTTCCGGGGGCGCCGGCACGGCCGTCCTGTGGACCGGTCCCGGACGGCCGCCCACCGGCTCCTGGGCTACAGCCAGACCCACGACCAGATCGGCAACCGCGCGCAGGGGGACCGGCTTTCGGCGTCCCTCCCGCCGGGCCTCCTCGCGTGCGCGGCGGCGCTGACCCTCATGGGGCCGTTCACGCCGATGCTGTTCATGGGCGAGGAGTGGGCCGCCTCGACGCCCTGGCAGTTCTTCACCGACCACACCGACCCGGACCTCGCGGACGCCGTACGGCGGGGCAGGCGGCGGGAGTTCGCGGCGCACGGCTGGGCCGAGGAGGACGTCCCCGACCCGCAGGACCCGGCGACCCGCGGCCGCTCCTGCCTGGACTGGTCGGAGCCCGGCCGGGAGCCCCACGCGCGCGTGCTGGCCTGGTACCGCGACCTGATCGCCCTGCGCCACACCCACCCGGACCTGACCGACCCCGACCTCACCGACCTGCACGCCGCCCACGACGAGGAGGCCCGCTGGCTGGCGTTGCGCCGGGGCGACGTCCGTGTGGTCGTGAACCTCGGGCCCACCCCGGCGGACATCCCCCTGGGCACCCGCCCGGTCCGCGCCCTGGCCTCCTGGGGGCCCGTGGAGCCTCCGGGGGCCGACGGGGTGCTCCGGATGCCCGGGGAGGCTTGCGCGGTCCTGGAGCAGGACTGAGGGGTGTTCCGGAGCCGCGGGCCGAGGGGCTCATCAGTCCCGCCCACCGGGCTCCCCCGGCGCTCCCCTCCCGCGCCCCTACTCGTCGTCCTCCCGCAGCTCCGTCACCCGTTCCAGCAGGATCGCCTCCCACGCCCGCTTCAGGCGCGTGCGGGCGAGGGGCAGTGCGGCCGGGGGGCCGTCGAGGCGGTCGGCGAGCCGGATGACGCTCTCGCAGCGGGCCAGCCACAGGCCGCGCAGGCAGGGGCGGGGGCCGTAGCCCGCCAGGGTGGCCGCGCGGACGGCGGCGCCGGAGCCGACCGCGAGGACGAGGCCCCCGATGTCCTCGGCGGGGTCGCCGAGGACGGCGGCGGTCCAGTCGAGGACGCCGCGCACCCGCCCGTCGGCGCTCACCACGAGATGCTCGCCGCGCAGCCGGTGGTGGACGAGGACGGCGGTCCCGGGCTGCGAGGCGAGCTGCGCCGCGCCGGGCGGGGTGAGCTGGGCGAGCCGGGCCGCGTCGAACTCGTCGGCCGCCGCGAGGCGTTCGGCGGCCTGGACGGCCATCCGGCGCAGCGCCTCCAGGGAGCGCGGGGCGGCGCGCGGCACGCCCAGCGACTCGGCCTGCCGGGCGGTCACCTCGCGCAGCCCGCCGAGCAGCCCGGCGAGGTCGGCCTCGCCGACGGCCGACACGTCGTGCTCCTCGGCGGTGCCGCCGGGCACCAGCGTGTCGAGGGTGTACGTCAGGCCGGGCGCCCATTCGCCGTGCGCGACGCTGGTCGGCACGGCGACCGGCACGTGCGGGCGGACGACGTCGCGCAGGCGCAGTTCGCGGCGCTGGCGCAGGGCCGCGTCCCGGTCGGGGGCGAGGCGCAGGACGTGGCGGGCGCCGACCCACCACGTGGAGTGCCCCTCGCCCTCGGTGACGGGGCGTACGCCCGGGTCGCCGTTCTTGAGGAGGCTGTGGGCCAGTCGGCGGACGGTGTCCGCGGTGGGGGTGGGTGCCTGGGTCATGGTCGCGCCGTCACAGGTGGGTGGAGTAGGAAGGGGCTCCTCGGGGCTCAGTGCACTATGGCCATCTCGCGCGGGGTGCGGTTCAGCCTGCGCCCGCCGTCCTCGGTGACCGTCACGATGTCCTCGATCCGCACCCCGAACCGGCCGGGCAGGTAGATCCCGGGCTCCACGGAGAAGCACATGCCGGGGACGAGGACCTGCCGCTCCCCCTCGATCATGTACGGCGGTTCGTGGGTCGTGACCCCGATGCCGTGCCCGGTGCGGTGGATGAAGTACTCGCCGTACCCGGCGTCGGTGATCACCGCGCGGGCGGCCCGGTCGACGTCCTGGCAGGCGGCGCCGGGGCGCACCGCGCGGAACCCGGCCTCCTGCGCCTCGCGCACGATGTCGTGGACCCGGCGCTCCTCGTCGGTGGGCTCGCCGACGTGGACGGTCCGGGTGGTGTCGGAGCCGTAGCCGTCCTTGAGGCCGCCGAAGTCGAGGACGACCATGTCGCCGTCCTGGATGACGCGGTCGCCCATCTCGTGGTGCGGGTTGGCGCCGTTGGGTCCGGAGCCGACGATCGTGAAGTCGACCTGCTGGTGGCCGTGTTCGCGCAGCAGGCGGGCGAGGTCGGCGCCCACCTCGGACTCGCGGCGCCCGGCGAAGCGCACCGCGCGGATGCCCTCGAACGCCGCGTCGGCGGCGGCGCCGGCCGCCGTCATCAGTTCCAGTTCGGCCGCGTCCTTGACGGCCCTGAGCATGGGCAGCGCCTCGGTGAGGGCCGCGTACGCCGTGCCGGGCAGCGTCTTCTGGAAAGCCAGCAGGTGCAGCGCCCACGCGTTGTCGCTGACGCCGAAGCGTCCGCGCGGGTCGAGGAGGGCGGCCGTCGCGGCGTACGGGTCCTTGCCGTCGGTCCAGTCGTGGAAGGTCAGCGCGGGCGCTCCGGGCGCCTGGGCGGCGTCGGGGGCCTCCAGTGCGGGGACGACGAGGACGGGGTCCTGGCCGGGCGCGAGGACCAGGAGGGTGAGCCGCTCCGTCTCGGCCGTCGGGGCGTAGCCGGTGAGCCAGACCAGGTCGGGGCCCGGGGCGACGAGGAGGCCCGCGAGTCCCGCGTCGGCGGCGGCGCGGGCCGCCCGCTCCATGCGCGCTCGGTAGTCCTCGGCGGTGAAGGGTGCGGTGGCGTTCATCGGTGCCTCCGGGCGGGTCAGGGGCTACGGGCAGCATCCTGCCCGTGCGGCGGGGGCCGCGCGAGCCGGTCGCCACGCGTCGCACCAGGTACGGCACGCCGCGCGGCTGCGTCCCATCGTCGCGCATCGCTCGGACGCGGGACGGAAGTTTTCCACAGCCCTCCGCCACTTATCGGCTGATCATCCACTATGACCGCCGGGACCGACTCGTCCGGGCTCACAGCACCACCCCGGGGACGACGGTCAACTGCTGGTAGCCGCCGCCCCGGTGCAGCACCGTGAGCTTGACCTCCTTGCCGGGTTCCGCCTTCCCCACCGCCCTGACCAGGTCGTTCGCCGAGTCGATCCGGGTGGCGCCGAACGTCAGCAGGACGTCGCCGCGCACGAGGCCCGCCGTGTATCCGGGGCCGGGGACGTGGACGGCGACGATCTCGGCGCCCGCCTTCCCCGCGTCGACGGCCTCCACGCCGAGCGCGGCGCGCGCGGGCGGGGCGGAGGCGGCCGGGGCCGGGGAGGGCGTCACCGGCGCGGGCGTGCCGGACGCGGGTGTGCCCGGCGCGGACTTGGTCCCCGGGGCCGCGCGGGCCGCCAGTTTCTGCATCTCGGCCAGTTTGCTCATGCCGATCACCGTCGCCCCGACCGTGCCGAGGCCGACGCCGGCCAGGACGAGGACCGTCGCGGCGAAGAACCCGAGCAGCAGGGTCGTGATCCGCCGCCCCCGGCGTCGCGCGGCGTGCGGGCGCCGTACGGGTCCGCCGCGCTCACCGCCCCCGGGCTCCCGTCCGGGCATCGGTTTGGGCCGCAACGCAGTCTGTTCCATGGCGATCGCCTCCGGCAGGTGCTCTACCCTGCGGGCCCCGCCGCGACGTGCCACGAACGAGTGAGACTGACCTCCGGTCAAAGGAGGTAGGAGCCCCGTCCGGCCTCGTCGGACACCCCACGCGCCTCACCCCAGCGCCCCCGCCAGCTCCTCCGCGGCCCCCGACAGCACCCCCGCGTACACGCACTCCACCCGATGCACGACCCGAGGCCCCGCGAGCGTCACCGTGACCGTCCCCGGCGCCCCCGCCCCCGCCGAGACCGGCAGCAGGGCCAGGCCGTGGCCCGCCGCCACCAGGGACGTCAGCGTGCGGACGTCCGTGCCGTCGTAGCGCAGGGCGCCCCGGAAGCCGTGGCCCCCGTTCGCGGCGCGCAGGTGGGCCAGCGGGAGGCCGGTGTCGGGCGCGTCGATCCAGCGCGCGTCCGCGAGGTCGCCGAGGTGCAGGCCGGGGCGCTGCGCGAGGGGGTGGGAGGCGGGCAGGACGACGCCGGCGGGCTCCTCCGAGACGCCGTACGTCGTCAGCGGGGCGACGTCGGGCAGGCGCAGCGGGTCGCTGGGGGCCGCGAGGCCGTCCACGAGGCCGAGGTCGGCGGTGCCGGTGGCGACGGCGGCGGGGACGTCCGCGCGGGCGAGGACGCGGACCGTGACGCCGACGGGCGGGAGCGCGGCCAGGACCCGGGCGCCGAGCGCGGTCGGGGAGGCGGCGAGGGTCAGTCCGTACGCGGGCGCGGTGGCGAGGCGGGTGACGTCCGCGCGGGCCGCGTCCAGGCGCAGGAGGAGGGGCGTGGCGTGTTCCAGGAGGCGTTCCCCCGCCGTCGTGGGGGTGACCGGGCGGCGGGTCAGGAGGGGGGCGCCGAGGTCCTGTTCGAGCGCCGCGATGTGCTGGGAGACGGCCGACTGGGTGTAGCCGAGTTCGCGGGCGGCCTCGGAGAAGGAGGCGAGGCGGGCGACGGCGACGAAGGTGCGCAGGAGGTGGGGGTCCATGTCCGCCAGGGTGTCATCAGTTCTGCTTATCGAGGGTGCAGGAATCATCGTTGGACGTGAACTCGGGGCGTGTTCCAGGATCGTCGGCATGACAGCACGCATCGCTCTGGTCGGGGACCGTTCCCCGCACGTCGTCTCGCACACGCGTCTCCCGCTGCTGCTGGAGGCGCTCGCCGTCCGGGACCGGCTGGTCCTGGACGCCTACTGGATCCCCACCGAGGACGCGGCGCGGGAGGGCGCCCTGCGCGGCTTCGACGCGGTGTGGGTGGTGCCGGGGAGCCCGTACCGCAGTGAGGAGGGCGCGGTGGCGGCGATCCGGCACGCGCGCGTGGAGGGGGTGCCGTTCCTCGGGACGTGCGGCGGGTTCCAGCACGCGCTGCTGGAGTTCGCGCGGAGTGCGGCGGGGCTGCCGGACGCAGCGCACGCGGAGAACGACCCCGGCGCCGAGGCACCGCTCTTCGCGCCCCTCGCCTGCTCGCTGGAGGGGCACGCGGACACCGTCCTGCTGGCGCCGGGCTCCCTCGCGCACCGTGCGTTCGGCTCGGAGCGCAGTGTGGAGCGCTACTCCTGCCGGTACGGGCTGGCCCGCCACGAGGACGTCCTGACCGCGCACGGGCTGCGTTTCTCGGGGCGGGACGCGGCGGGCGCACCCCGGGTCGCCGAACTCCCCGGGCATCCGTTCTTCCTGGCGACGCTGTTCCAGCCGGAGCTGTCCGGCGACGGCTCGCGCCCGCACCCGGTGATCAGGGCGCTGGCGCGGGCCGCCTTGGAGCACGCCTCCCGCGCGCGTGCGGGTCAGCCGGCCGGGCGAGGGTGCTGACCTGGGGCTCGATCACGCCTCCCGCGCGCGTGCGGGTCAGCCCGTGTGACCTCCGTGTCCGCCGTGGCCCCCGCCGCCGTGGTCGAACTTCAGGGCCTCCGGGGGCATGACGACGAAGGGCCGCATCATGCCCATGTCCTCGTGCTCCAGGAAGTGGCAGTGGTACATGAACCGCCCGTAGGCGCCGTCGAAGGTGCCCATGACGCGCAGGCCCTGGCCGCCGAGGGCGCGGAAGACGTCCTTGTAGCCCTGTTCGTTGGCGGGGATCGGCACCACGTCGGGCTTCAGGGCGATCGGGGTGGCGGTGCCGCCGACGTCGGGCCGGAAGCCCGAGACGTCGTACACGTCGCGGCCCATGATCTGGAAGTCGGCGAGGTGGATGTGCATGGGATGGGCGAACCCGGCGAGGTTGAGGAACGTCCACTGCTCGTAGGTGCCCTCGGCGACGGTGAAGCCCAGGCCGTCGTTGAAGGTGCGGGAGATCCGCCGGTACGTCCTGGGCGTGCCGTCGGCGCCGGTGATCTGGATGATGCCGTCGGCGGGGAGCTGGATGCCGTCCGGGTTCTCCAGGCGCTGCATCTCCCAGATCTCCGGGTGTCCGCCGCCGCCCTTGGTGTTGGGCGGGGTGAGGACGATCATCCGGTGTTCGTGCGGGGTGTCGTGACTGATGCGGCGGAAGGAGCCGGAGAGCACCTCGGGGAGTTCGAAGGTGTCCGGTTCGCACGCCTCGCCGACGCGGAACTGCAGCACGTCGGGGTAGCGCACGTCGCCCGCCGGGTCGGGCACGCCGGGGGCCTGGTTCGCGCCCTTGTTGACCAGTCGTAGCGTGCGGCCCTCGAATCCGCGCAGGTCGAAGAGGAGGTCGAAGCGCTCGGCCGGGGCGGCGATCAGGGCGGGCATGGCCGCGTCGAAGTCGATCGGCACGGCGCGCGGGAGGAGCCCGCCGTCGCTGCCGATCTGGTGGACGACGCCCGGCACCGGGGTGTCGTTCTCGTCGAGCAGGACGAGGTTGTAGATGCGCGCGTTCGACGCGTTGACCAGCCGGAAGCGGTACCAGGCCGCCTCGACCTCCGCGTACGGCCAGATGCGGCCGTTGACGGTGGAGTAGGGGCCGCTGAACGGGAGCGAGACGGGTTTGCCGGTCTCGGCGTTGATCCCGAGCATCTGCGTCTTGTGCAGGAGGCGGCCGTTGAGGCGGCCGTCCTCGTCGGTGTCGAGGTTGCGGTCGGCGAGCAGGAGCGGGATCTCGCGCGCGCCCGCGGGGAGCCCGAGGGCGTCCTCCTCGTCGTCGCGGATCAGGTAGGTGCCGTACAGGCCCGTCATCACGTTCCACCGCGTGATGTTCATGGCGTGGTCGTGGTACCACCACTGGACGGCCTGGTGGTCGTTCGGGTACTCGGAGAGCTGGGCGTCGCCGAAGCCCACCGCGTTGTCGGCCCAGCCGTCGTTGCCGCCGCCCGTCTGGGCGCCGTGCAGATGGGTCACCGACCAGGAGGGCAGGGCGGCGACGTCCTTGTTCGGCTCGACGCCCTCGCGGCCCGGTTCGGTGGTCGTGCCCGGGCGCTGGACCTCGACGGCGGTGACGGGGTACTCGCCCTCCGGGATGCGGTTGGTCCACGCGATGCGCACGCGCTGTCCCCGGCGGACCTCGATGGTCGGGCCGGGCACCACGCCGTCGTAGCCCCACATGAGGGTCGGCGGCAGCTGCGGGTGCAGGCGCACCCACGCGGGGCGCAGGGCGATCTCGGTCTCGTGGGTCACGTCCCCGTGCGCGGGACGCAGTACCGGCGGGACGGTCAGTGGTGCGACGTACGGCGTCAGCTCGCCGGCCGCCGCCGCTGTCGCGGCGTTCTCGGTCGTCTTCTCGACGGTGTCGGTCATGAGGCACTACCCCCGTAGTGGTCCGGTTTCGGTCGTTCCCCTCACCCCGGAAGACTCCGTCAGCCTCCCCAGGGTTCAGTGAATGTCCTATTCCGCAAGAGAAAGTCCTGAAAACACCGTGTTCGCGTGCTGACCGACGGCCACCGGCGCCCGGTCCGGGAGGAAACCGTGCGCGCGCGTGGCGAGGTGGTCCGCCTTGTAGCGGTCGACCTCGCGGTGCCAGTGGAGGATCCCCGACATCCAGTTGCGCAGATCGGCGACGTAGGCGTCCATCCCCGCGCGCGCGTCGGCCGACAGGCCGAAGTCGTCGTACAGGACGGGCAGTTCGTGGGCGACGATGTGCTCGAACTGCTCCATGCGCTGGTTGATCAGATCGGCCACGATCCGTACGCCCGTGGGGTAGTCGCAGCCGAAGAAGTTCTGCACGACGAGGATCGCGTTGTGCAGCTCCCCCTCGTACTCGATCTCCTTCTGGTACGAGAAGACGTCGTTGAGGAGCGCGCCGTAGTCGATGGCGGCGTTCTCCAGGGAGCGCACGGGGCCGCTGGCGTACACCTCGGGGGGTACGGCGGGGCCGAGGCCCAGGCGGCACATGGTCAGGGTGAGGTCGGAGCCGAAGGTGGCGCGGCGCATCTCCAGGTAGTCGACGGGGTCGGGGACGCGGTTCTGGAGCTGGTTGGACAGCTCCCACAGCCAGCTCTCGGTCATCTTGTCGACGGTCGCCCTGAAGGCCCGGCGCTCGTCCGGGGTCATGTCGGCCGCGGTGTCCGCCCACAGCTCGGCGAGACCGCGCTCCAGGCCGCCCACGGGCGCCGGGGGCGTCTCGCCGTCCTCCACCGGCATGCACGCGCTCAGGCGCGCGGTGGCCACGCGCGCGCCCGCGAAGTCGCCGCGCCGGCCGAAGACGAGGGGGTAGTAGTCGTCGGCGTACGTGCCCCAGGCGAGCCAGCGCGAGCTGAGGTCCAGCTCGCGCGCGTCCGCGTCCGGGTCGATGCCGGCGGAGCAGAGCGGGAGGTCGGCGGCGCGCAGCCGGTCCTCGTCCCAGACGCCCTCGTCCAGCATGCCGGTGGCGCGCATCCAGGGGACGAGCCGCTGCCGGGCGCCCTCCAGATGCGGGCTGAGCCGCACCTCGTACGGCATCCGCAGCTCGGGCAGCAGGGACGGGCCGACCTTCTGGTACGGCACGTGCGTGTACGCGCGCAGACGCTCGGCGGCGGCCGAGGCGAGCAGCCCGGCGACGCTCGCGGCGGACGTCCCCGGGCCCGTCAGGCGCTCCCAGGGGTTCACCTGGCGGGCGTTCTTGTTCATGTAGCGGCTGGAGCGCATGTGCCACTCCTGGCCGCCCGACTGCCAGTCCTGGAGGCCCTTGGTGTAGGCGCCGATCGCGGCCGCCTCGTCGGGCCGCAGGCCCTTCTCCAGGGCGATCGCCGGGACCTCGGTGAACGCGGTGTGCTCGAACTGGTGCAGGCGTGAGGTCAGGATGTCGTTGACGGTGTCGGCGGCCTCCTGCGTCGTGCAGCCGAAGAAACGTTCCAGGACGAGGACGCCGTTGCTGTTCTCCCCCTCGTCGAGGACCTCGCGCTCGTACGAGAACAGGTCGTTGCGCAGGTGCACGGCGTCCGAGAAGGTCTCCATCAGCACCCTCAGCGGGCGCGTGCCGGCGACGGCGGCGGGCACCTCGGCGGTCGCGTACTCGACGAGCCCCGCCGACCAGGGGGCGCCGCCGACCTTGCGGCGCATCTCGATGTACTCGACGGGGTTGGCGATACGGCCCTCGTCGATGTTGGACAGCTCCCACATCGACTCGTTGAGCAGGTGCTCGGTGGCGGTCGCGAACCGGCGCCGCCAGTCCTCGGACATCGCCGGGACCGTGCGCGCCCACAGGTCCGCGAGCCCCGCCTCCACGGGGTTGAGGGGCTCCGGCACGGGCGTCGCCAGGTCCAGCGGCATGAACAGCGGCAGCCGGTCCAGGTGGGCCTTGCCCGCGGCGCGGTCCGGGGTGCGCTTGTACATGTCGAGGAAGTGGTCGTCGAAGAAGAACACCCACACGTACCAGTCGGTGATCAGCGACAGCGCGTCCGCGTCGCAGTCGGGGTGCGTGTACGCGCACAGCAGGCCGTAGTCGTGCGCCTCCAGGTCGGCCTGCTCCCAGATGCCCGAGCCCTCCAGCATGCCCATCTCGCGCGCCCACGCGGTCGAGTGCGCGCGGGCCTGTTCGACGTGCGGGTTCAGCCGCGCGGGGTGCGGCATGTAGAAGTGCGGGAGTTCGAACGGCTGCGTCATGGCCGGGCCCTACCCAGGCCCCCGGAGGGGCATCCGTTCGGCGGCACATGATCACACCATCGCGTGAATCCGGCCCGAACGGTTGCGCGAGCGCCGGAGTGCGGACTCACACGAGGGGCGCGCGTACATCCCGTACGCCGCCGCGCTCGACGCACACACCACCCCGCCCACGCCCCGTACGCCCTCTTGCCCCCGCCCCCGACCGCACCGCACCGTGGCCCCATGACGACCCCCTTCGCGCTCCCCCACGAGCTGCACGGCGACGGCCCCCACAAGGTGTTCGCGGTGCACGGCTGGCTCGCCGACCGCACGGCGTACGCGCCCGTCCTGCCCGACCTCGACCGGGCGGCGTTCCAGTACGCGCTGGTCGACCTGCGCGGGTACGGCGCGGCCTGGGAAGTGGGCGGCGCGTTCACGACCGCCGAGGCCGCCGCCGACCTCGTGGAGCTGGCCGACCGGCTCGGCTGGGAGCGTTTCTCGGTCGTCGGGCACTCGATGGGCGGCGCGATCGGCCAGCGGCTGCTGGCCCAGGCGCCCGACCGGGTACGGCGGCTGGCGGGCGTGTCGCCGGTGCCCGCGTCGGGGCTCGACCTGCCGCCGGAGCAGTGGACGCTGTTCGCGGAGGCGGACCGGCGCCCCGAGAACCGCCGGGCGATCCTCGACGTCACGACCGGCGGTACGCGCCCCGAGGCATGGCTGGACCGGATGGTCTCCCGCTCCCTCGCGGTGAGCGACGCGAAGGCGTTCCGCGCCTGGCTCGACTCCTGGGCCCGCGAGGACTTCCACGCCGACACGGAGGGCTCGCCGGTCCCGGCGCTCGCCGTGACGGGCGCGCTGGACCCGGCGCTGTCGGCGGAGTTGATGTGGGCCACCTGGATGCGGTGGTACCCGAACGCCGAGCTGTACGAACTGGCGTCGGCGGGCCACTACGCCATGGACGAGACGCCGTTGGAGCTGATCCGGGTGGTGGAGGACTTCCTGAGAGCGGACGACTGACCGCTCACCGCACCTGGATCAGCGCCCGCGTCCCCCCGATCCGCCACCCCTGCCCCTCGGTCGCCGTGAGCGCCGCCTCGGTCTCGGCCGAAAGCCCGGTGATCACATCGGACTTGAGGGTCCGCAGCGCGGCGACCGTCCCCGGGAAGTACGCGGTGACGTCCGCGAACGGCGTCGTCGGCGGCCACAGCCGGTCCCCCACCAGGCGCCGGTAGTTGAGGTCGCCCTTGAGGATCGTGACCGAGGCGTCCGCGAAGTCGGCGCGCAGGTCGTCCGGCATCTCCTCGTACGCCAGCGGCGAGGCGGAGAAGGGATGCGCGCGGACGACGAGACTCCCGTCGGACAGCGCATCCCACAGCCGCCGCCCGCACTCCCCGGCGACGCCGGGAGCCGCGGCCAACTTCCGTACGGCGTCGAGGACATCGGCGTAGGTCGCGTCGGAGACGTAGTACGGGTACGGCTTGACGTGCAGGACCGCCCGCGCGATATGACGCTCCGTCAGGAGGTGGTCCAGGAACAGGAGATCGGGGACGAGTTCGCGTCCGGCGTTGTCCGCGACCAGGCAGATGCTCGCGGCGCCTTTCAGGGCCGCCCACAGTGCGTCGCTGTCGTCGGCGACCAACGCCGGTACCGCGGCGCGCTCTTCGGCTCCGGCGTCGGAGAGGCGGAAGCCGAGGTCGGCGCGGTTGCCCCAGAGCGAGCCGTGCAGGAGAGCGCGGCCGCGCTCTTCGGCGGACAGGGACGTCAGGTCGTCGAGTGCGGCCAACTCCTCGGCGGTCTCGGGGGAGTCGAGTTCCGCGAGTTTGAACGGGCGGAAGGGGTCGATGCCTTGGCCGGTGCCGGGGCCGAAGTAGCCGACGGCTTCGAGGAGTAGCCGGTAGAAGTAGCTCTCCGACCAGAGCCAGGGGACGTCGTACCAGGAGGTGCCGAGCAGGGCGTCCAGGCCCCAGGACCGCCAGCGGTCGCGGTCGGGGGCGTCAGCGGGGAGCGGCTCCACGACCCCCTCCGTACAGGTGGCCGAGAGCGCGTCGAGGGCGCGGGCCGTGGCGGGGTCGTACGGGAACGCCTCGCGCACCTGGCGGATGATCGCGGGGTGCCGTTCGGCGAGGACGGAACGGCGGAAGGAGCCGGGTTCGTCACCGAGGAGCACCGGCGGGGCGGGGGTGTGGGGCATGCGGATCACCGTATCGCGCGGCCGGGCCCCGTCACCGGCCCTCCGCGCCATGCCCCACACGGCACGGCGGACCCGCGTGCCCGCCGTACGACCACCTGTCCCCCGTCGGCCTTGTCGAAAACGCTTCCTGAAACGGTTTTAGGACACATGCGGGCCGCGCCGGATCCGCGCGGCACCACCAACTCGCGTCCCACCGGGGCACTTGCGCCCCGGGTGGGTGTTTCAGGACACGCACGCCGCCGTGATCTCCCGCTCCAGGCGCGAGGCGAGGCTCAGGTAGCGCGGGCGGCGCGGGACCGGGACGAGGCCGCGGATCAGGACGTACCACATCTCCGCCATGCGGCGCGGGAGTCGGCCGGACGCCTCGCGGGAGCGGCCGACGACGCGGGTGCCGACGAAGAAGCAGACCAGGGAGTGCGCGACGGCGTCGATGTCGACGTCCTGGTGTATGTCGGCCTCGCGGACCGCCCCGGACAGGCCGCGGTTGACCAGCTCGCCCCACTCGGAGAAGGGGTGGCGCAGCGGGGGTCTGACCGCGACTCCGCCGGTCGCGAGTCTCAGCCCGGCGCGGGCGATGGGGCCTTCGACGGACAGCCGGGTGAGGCCGAACGTCAGGCGCATCAGCGCTTCGAGGGAGGAGTAGCCGCGGTTGTCGATCTCGCCCGCGACGCGCTGCGACGCCTGGGACTGGAGTTCCATGATCGCGTGGGCCAGGTCCTCCTTGGCCGCGAAGTGGAAGTACAGGGCGCCCTTGGTGACTTGGGCGTGCTCGACGATGTCACTGAGGCTCGTCGATTCGTAACCATGCCGGTCGAACAGATCGGCGGCTGCCGTGATGATCGTCGCGCGGGTCTGTTCGGCGCGTAACTGCCTCGCCATCGCCTGGAACACTCCTGGGCCGGTAAAAGAACGGGTCATGCCGTTTGTTTCTCACCCCCTGTACACAATAACTCACCCTGCGGCGGCGTCGACCCCACACTCGAAGACTGCCGACTCCCTTTGCACGCCGACGACTTGGAGGTGTCCGCCGCCTTCGTCGCGAGCCTCTATCCAGACGGGTTCGTCCAGTTCAGCGTACCTGTGGAAGACCGCCCGGTAGGCGCTGGGGCCCGGTTTCCCCGGAAGTGCGCGGCGGGCCGCCTGGCGGGCCGCCTCCAGCAGGAGCATCCCGGGAACGTGATCGAGCGGATGGTCGAAGAAAACGGGGTGTGCGGTATTTACCCGGAGCTGCCAACGGCCCCCGGGCGCACCGGGATCGGGGTCGGGGGAGGCGAGGACGACGTCGGTCGGCAGGGCGCGGTCGACGGCCTCCGGCGGGAGCCCCGGCGGCAGCGGAACGGCTTCGATCGTGCCGGCTGTCCGGCCGCCGCGCAGCCTGCGGTAGACGGCCTCGCCGACGCAGGTGAAGGCCACGTCGGCGGTCGCGGCCGGCTCGCCGTGGCACAGCACGCGGGCGGTGTAGCGGCAGGCGGCGGGACGGCGGCCGCGGAACCGGACGTCGGTGAAGGCGAGTTCGACGGTCGGCTCGGCCGGCAGCGGGCCCACCTCCAGCCGGTGCGGGTCGGTGGCGACGTCGAACCCGTTCAGCACGAACTGCTGGTCCAGGGGGACGCCGTACTCGGTGTGCATGATCAGGGTGCCGGCCTGCCGGACCGTCTCCACCACCAGCAGCGGGTCGTAGGAGTGCCAGTCGACGGACACGTGTAAGCCATGGGCACGGGGCCACTGTGCGTACACGGTGAAGCGGTCGGGTCCGGTGCGCTCCCAGCCGGTGAGGAGCGTCTCGGCGAGGGCCGCGCGGTGGACGAACTGCCGGGGGACTGTTGCCGTCAGGGACGGGGTGTCAGCAGACTGCCGCGGTCGGGTCATCGCATCCTCCCTACGGTCACCCGCGGGGCCACGGCAGACGGTGAATCGTCCACACAGTGAACGTTAGAGTGCGAGGCGACCGGTTTGGCATCAATGAGATCAGTCCGCAGCATCCTATGATCGGGCCGAACAGACACACGATCGCGGGATCGGCCAACTCGGTTCCGCGGAGGGGCTCTTATGGCTAAACAGGAGCGCGCCATCAGAACGCGCCAAGCCATCGTGGAAGCAGCCGGTGAGGTTTTCGACGAACACGGTTACACGTCCACCACCATCGCCATGGTCCTGGAGCGATCCGCCGTCACCAAGGGCGCGCTGTACTTCCACTTCCCGTCCAAGGAGGCGCTGGCGCAGGCGGTGCTGGGCGAGCAGGTGCCTTTCGGGAGCGTCCCGCCGCAGGCGTGCAAGCTCCAGGAGATCGTCGACATGACGTTCGTCGTCGGCCAGCGCCTGCTGACCAGCTCACTGCTGAGGGGGAGCATCCGCCTCGCCGTCGACCAGGAGGCGCCGGCCCGGATCGACCACGGCGGGCCGTTCCGGCAGTGGTCCGAGCGCCTGGAGGAACTCCTCGAACAGGCGCGGGAGCGGGGCGAGTTGCTGCCGACGGTGCAGCCCCGGCAGACGGTGGAGCTGCTCGTCGGCTGCTTCAGCGGGATCCAGCTGATGTCCCGGGCGCTGACCGGGCGCGCGGACCTCGGTGAGCGGCTGTCGGTGCTGTGGACGCACATCCTGCCCAGCATCGCCGTACCCGGGCTGCTGCCGGCGCTGGACACGAAGGCGGACCGGGGGGTGCGGGTCCTGGAGGCACCCGAACGGGTGGCCTCGTAGAAGACTCGTAGAAGGACTCGCAGAAAGAAACGTTTCCGGGAACACGACGACGGCGGACCTGCCGGTGTCCATCCACACCGGCCGGTCCGCCGCTTCTCGTGAGGCGGGATCAACTACTCATCGCGCCCAGGAAGTTGACGGTTCGTCAGAACGTCAGCTTCCAGCTGTTCAGGGTCCCCGTGTCCTGCGCGGCGCTGTCCTTGACGCGCAGCTTCCAGGTGCCGTTCGCCGTCTCGCTGGACGCGTCGACCGTGTACGTGGTGACGAGGTTGTCCGTGGAGTCGGAGGAGGCGGTCTTCAGGCTGTAGACCGTGCCGTCGGGGGCGACCAGGTCGATGACCAGGTCACCGCGGTAGGTGTGGCTGATGTCCACGCCGACCTGAAGGTTGGCCGGGGCGTTGCCGGTGCGGCCGGTGACGGAGATCGAGGACTCGATCGCGGCGGCGTTGTCCGGGACGGCGACAGCCGTCGTGTTGGTGAAGACGGCGCCCGTGGAGCCGCCACCGCTCACCGCGGCCACGGTCTTGGCGGCGTCCGCGAGGCCCGCGCCGCAGCCGCCCGAGCAAGCGCCCGGCAGGGCACGGGCGTTGGCCTTGATGGCCGACTCGATCTGGGCCGGGGTCAGCGCGGAGTTGGCCGACTTCAGCAGCGCGGCGAGGCCCGCGACGTGCGGGGTGGCCATGCTGGTGCCCTGGTAGTAGGAGTAGCTCTCGGCGACCGGCGTCTTCGTGCCGGAGTTCAGCGTGGAGAGGATGCCGTTCGCGGTCGCGGTACGGGTCTCGCCGCCCGGCGCCGAGATGTCCACCAGGGAACCGAAGTTGGAGTACGACGCCTTGGCGCCCGCGCGGTTGGTCGCGGCGACCGAGATGACGTTGTTGCAGTTGCCCGGGTTGTGGTTCGCGACGTTGTCGCTCTCGTTGCCCGCGGCCACGACGACCGTCGTGCCCCGGCCCACGGCGCCGTTGATGGCGTTCTGCGTGGCCGTCGAGCAGGCGCCGTCGCCGCCGAGGCTCATGTTGATGACCTTGGCGACGTTGGCGTTGGCCGGCACGCCGGAGACGGTGCCGCCGGACGCCCAGGTGATCGCGTCGATGATGTCGGAGTCGTAGCCGCCGCACTTGCCGAGCACACGCACCGGGGAGATCTTCGCGCCGTGCGCGATACCGGCGATGCCCTTGCCGTTGTTGGTGACGGCGGCGATCGTGCCGGCCACGTGGGTGCCGTGCCAGGAGGAGTTGGAGGCCGGGACGCCGGCGGCGCACTCGTTGGCGTTGTACCAGTCGCCCGGGTCGGCCGGGTTGTTGTCGCGGCCGTTGCCGTCGACGGAGACGGCGGTGTCGGCGATGAAGTCGTAGCCCGCGACGATGTTCGAGGCGAGGTCGGAGTGCGCGACGTAGCCGGTGTCGATGACGGCGACGGTGACGCCGGTGCCCGTGGTGGTGTTCCAGGCTGCCGGAACGTTCATGCCGGCGGTGGACTCGAAGAGGTCCCACTGCTTGGCGTACTCGGTGTCGTTCGGGTCGGCCTGCGGCTGGTTCAGGCGGTCCGGGACGACGTAGGCGACCGAGGGGTCGGCCTTGTACTGGGCGACGACGTCGGCGACGTCCGTCTTGGAGGCACCGCCGAGGTCGACCAGGGCGGCACCGGTGCCGAGGCGGCGGCTGAAGTCGGCGTCCTTGGCCGTGGCGTCGGCCTCGGCGGCCGTGTTCGAGGTGGCCTCGGCCGCGCCGGACTTGTAGCCGACGATGAGGCGCTCGGCGGTGACGCCGGGGGCGGCCTCGGTCTGCGCGGCGGACACGGGCGGCAGCGCGGCGGCGTCCTGGGCGGGCGCGGCCACGGACGGCAGGGTCGTGCCGGTCAGCAGGGCCGCGGAGAGCGCGGCGACCGATATGAGCTTGCGCCGCAGAGCGGGGGAAGTACGCAAAGGGGTGCCTTTCATGGCCGGCTCCGGGCACAGAGGCGGGAGCGACGGTCGAGATCGCTTCGGCGTCGAAGCGGCGTGGGGTGCGTCGAGATGCGCGCGATGGCGGGCCAGGCGGGTCGGCCGACCGGTTTCGGGATCACCTGTGGGTCGGCTGTGGTGGAACGATAGGCAAAGAGCAGGTCATCGGGATACAGGGGAAACCCTCGATCACATCGAGAGAACCCCATTTCCAGCGGCAGTTGAGGCGGAGATGTCCGACTTCGGCCACGCCCTGGGCAAAAGAACGGAAAGTGTTTTCCGACGGCATCTCTGCCGATCACTGAACGCCGGGGCACGGGCAGCCGTACGTGTCGGGTGCAGCCGTTCCCGAGGAGGCGTTCCCGCATGTTCCGTCACCGTCTGATCCCGCTCACGGCGGTCGCGTTCGGCATGCTGGCCGCCGGTGCGGGGCCCGCCGCCGCGCACGGCGCCCCGACGACCCCGGTGAGCCGCGTCTTCGCCTGCTCCCCCGAGGGCGGCGCGAACGCCGGTACGGCGGCCTGCCGCGCGGCCGTCCGGGCCAACGGCGCGTCCTTCGCCCAGTGGGACAACCTGCGGGTCGCGGACGTGAACGGGCGTGACCGGCGGACGATCCCGGACGGCGAGCTGTGCAGCGGGGGTCTTCCCGCCTACAAGGGGCTCGACCTGGCGCGGGACGACTGGCCCGCGACCGAGCTGAAGCCGGGGGCGACGCTGCGGATGACGTACGCGTCGACGATCCCGCACACCGGGTCGTTCAAGCTGTACCTGACGAAACCGGGGTACGACCCGGCGAAGCCGCTCACCTGGTCCGAGTTGCCGGCGGAGCCGTTCGCGGTCGTCAAGGACCCTCGACTGACCGACGGGGCCTACCGGTTCAGCGCGAAGCTGCCCGACGACCGTACGGGGCGGCAGGTGTTGTACACGATCTGGCAGAACACGAGTACGGCGGACACGTATTACTCGTGCTCGGACGTGGTGTTCCCGGAAGCGGCGCAGAAGGAGGCCGCGCAGAAGGAGACTGAGCAGAAGGGGGAGAGTGTGCAGAAGGAGACGCCCCGGCCGGCACCGACGCCGACACCGACTCCGACACCCACCGCGGCTCCCAGCCCCTCGACGGCTTCCGCCCCCGCCGTCGCGAACCCGGACTCCACCCCCGTCGCGAAGACCACCGACTCCGGCCCCTCCGCCCCCGTGCTGGCGGGCGGCGCCGCGGCGGTTCTGGTGCTCGCCGGCGGCGCCGCCCTGTTCACGCGGCTGAGGCGCAGGTGAACGCCCCGTCGGATCGGGTCAGTTGACCGTCACCGGGTTCGTGCCGTCCGACACCGGCGCGTACTTCGCGGTGAAGTAGCCCGCGGAGAAGCACAGGGACGAGCCCGAGGTGCGGGTGAACGCCTGGCTGGTGAAGTTGATGCTGTTGTCGGCGTTGCTGGTGGTGCCGGTCAGGCTCGGGCCCTGGTAGACGCAGTTGATGCTGCCGAGCAGGGTGCGCAGGACGATCGTGGTCTGGATGACGCCACCGCTCGGCGGGTTCACCGTGAGCGCGCCGCCGGAGGCCGCGGAGACGGTGTAGGGCAGGTTGTTGACGGTGATGCTGGTGACGCCCGTGACGCCGAGGACGTTCGCGGTGCAGTTGCTGAAGGTGTGCGCGGTGAGCGTCTCGGTGGCGGTGCCGGGCGCGGTCGGGTTGTCGGTGACGGTGGCGTTGAACGCCGAGGTTGCACAGGAGATGCCGCTGGTGCCGGTCGCGCTGGAGTAGAACGTGGCGGCGGTGCCGCTGGCCAGGGAGGCGGTCAGGACGTCCCCGACGGCGACGTTCTCGCCGTTCGCGGTGAGGACGGCGTCGCCCGCGGCGGAGGCCGGGCTGATGGCCGGCAGGGTGAGGGCGGCGGCGGTGCCGAGGACGGCGAACAGGGAGCGAGCGCGCATTGCGGGTGCCTCTTTCTTTCGGGGGATTCACAGAGATGCCCGAGGTGGCCGGGGATCTCGAAGGGGGGTGAGCGGGCGGCGTCGACTGCCGGTCCGTGACGCCTTCTCCGTACGCGACGGACCGGTGGACAGCGGCCGGCCAGGAGGGAAGCGGCCGTGTTCGACGCCGTGGGGGATGCCAGGTGAGAGCGGACTCGGACGGAGGTACCCGTCCCAGGTGGGGACGGGTACGTCCGGTGAAGAAGGTCCGGGAGCGCGACGGACGTCGCGCTGCGGATCCGGCGCCACGGATCCGGGCTGAGCCAGGCAGAGTTGTAGACCTGAGGCTCAGTCAACGTCAAGGTGTCGAGCACAAGTTGGTGATGTGACGCACCGTCAGAAAATCTTGACTGTCAGCGGTACACCATGGGTGGCGCCATGATCCATGGTCGGCGCACAATGAACACCCTTTTTCCACAACTCCCTTGACCCGTAGTTGTAACCATCGGTAACTTCCTGGCTTGGCTACTGCCGCGTAACGAGAACGACCGTACGACTTCCGGGAGTTGTGGGGAGCGTGCACGGCAGCCGCTGTCCGCGCCAGGACAACGCGCCACAAAGCAACCTGCATGTACTAATGCCCATGGGAGCAGACATGGCCTCGTCCCCGGACGTCACACCGTCCGCCGAGAACACACCCGGGAGTCCGGGTAGCGGTACCACCGAAAGACGCGGCAGGGTCCGCGGGCGCCGGGCGGCGATCCTCGCCGTCCCCGCCGCCGTCGCCGCCGCGACGCTCGCCGTCCTGACCGCCGAGGGCGTCCTCGGCGTCCAGTTCGCGATCTCCGGCATGCCGTTCGTCGTCAAGGCCGACCTGCTCGAAGGGCAGGGCTTCGAGCAGTACGGCGGGCTGGACCACATGATCGAGAACAGCCCGAACGAGGGTGACACGGGCGGTCAGGTCCTCGTCGTGACCTCGGTCATCGGCAAGGGCAAGATCACCAACATGTGCCAGTCCGTCGACCTCGGCGGCATCCAGCTCATCCTGACGGCCGGCAACAAGGGCAAGAAGGTCGAGGTGGAGAACCTCGCGATCGACTCGGACGAGATCATGGGTAACGCCACGTTCAGCGAGATCGAGATCGGCCGCGACTCCAGCACCTTCGACCGGGTCCCCGGCTACAAGGGCCCGCCCGGTGTCTACGGCCAGCAGGCCAAGACGGTCACCATCGAGAACCTGTACCAGCACAACTACGGTGCGACCGCGGCCGTCTTCAAACTGCCCGACCTGCGCATGAAGTTCTCCACCAGCGGATGCCCGGGGACGTGACCCAGTGACCCAGCACGAACCGCCGGCCGTACCCGAGCCAGGGGCGACCGCGCCTGCCGTACCGGCGGAGTCCGCCGCGGCGGGCCCCAAGGCGCCGGCACGGCAGCGTTTCCGTCAGTGGCGAGGCCGCCGGCCGTTCGTGGGCGGGGTCCTGCTCACCTTCGGCGGCGCCGAGATCCTTCTCACCATGAAGGCGCCGCTCCCGGTGATCCTGCACATCGGCATGCAGGGGCTGGCGGGGTATCTCCTGCCGTCGCTCATGATCCTCTGCGGCCTGCTGATCCTGTTCAACCCGGCACAGCGGCTGTTCTACTCGGTCACCGCCGTGCTGCTCTCCGTGGGCACCTGGGTCACCTCCAACATCGGAGGGTTCATGATCGGCCTGCTGTGCGGTCTGATCGGCGGCAGCATGGCCTTCGGCTGGCTGCCCGACCAGGAGCCGCGCCGCACCCGGCGGCAGCGGCGCGAGGAATCCCGTTCGGCCGCGGAGGCGCTCCTCCCCAAGGGGGCCGGGGAGCCCGCCTGACTCCGTGACCGCACACGCGGTCCTCCAACGCACAGCAAGACACCGGCCGGTGCGGCCCGCTGCCACGCACAGCGGTCCGCACCGGCTTCGGCCTGTACGCGGCCTGCAAGGACCTGCGCGTCCGCCACGCCTCGGGCTCACACATACGGCAAGCTCGCGCGGGGCGCGGGGCGCGGGGCGCGGGGCGCGGGGCGCGAGGCGCGAGGCGCGAGGCGCGGCAACTGTTGGCGAAGCTTTTCCCCGGTCCGGCAGATCAGGCGACGCGAGGGCGAGGGCACCGGCCGAGCCGAGTCCGGCGCGTACGGCCGCGAGGCGGCGGAGTCACCGACGTCAGCCGGCGCGCGGCGGGAGACGCAGTCGGCGACGTGGTGGGCGACACAGCAGGCGACGCGATGGAAGCGCCTCCCCGCCGAAGGCCAAGGCCCACCTGCCCGACGGGCCCGGGGCAGCCGAACCGCCGCGAGACGAACCGCCCCCACCCGACGAGCCCGCCCCGGGAAAGGCGAGCCACCGTGGAACGCACCCTCTCCCGCCCGACAGACCCGGTCCGAGAGAGCCGAGCCACCACGGGACGCGCCCCTCCACCCGACAAACCCGGCCCGAGAGAGCCGAGGCGCCGTGGGACGTGCCCCCGCCCGACAGCCCCGGGGAGACCGACCCGCCACGACACGCACCGCCCCACCCGACGAGCCCAGGAGAGCCGCACCGCCGCAAGACGAACCGCCTCCCGCCCGCCGAGCCCGGGAACGCGCCCCCGCCCAGCCCGCCGTACAGGCTTCAGGCCGCCGGCGTCTGCGCCCGGGCCGCCTCCGACGCGGTCGTCACCGTGGTCGGCTCGACCGGCGGCACGGGGGTCACGGCGGACGGGGTCACAGGATCGGACGTCTCCGCGGGCCCCGTCGGGTTCTCCTCCTTCATCGCCTTCGCCTCGCTCTTGAGGATGCGCATGGACTTGCCGAGGGCGCGGGCCGTGTCGGGCAGCTTCTTCGAGCCGAAGAGGACGATGACGACGATCGCCACGATCAACAGGTGCCAGGGTTCCAGTCCGTTGCGGAGCATGACCTGATCTCTCTTTCGTCGAGCCTAGTCGGAGTCGCACCCCGGAAGGTTGCTACATTGCGCAACTGTACAACCTAGGGCGAGACACAGTGAGGGCGCCGATGACCGTCACCAGCAGCCGCAGCGCACCGCCGCCACGCCACCGCACCGGCGGCGGCAACGGCAGACGCTCGGCGCCGCCGAAGCCGGACCGTAGGCGCCGTACGGGCGGAGGCGAGGGACGGAACCCCCAGAGGAACACCCGGAGGAGCCCCCAGAGGAACTCCAGGAGGGGCCCCGGCAAGACCCCCCGGTCCCGCCGGATACGCGTGACCCTCGCGATCGTCCTGTCCCTGCTGGTCCTCCTCGGCGCGGGCGCCGGCTGGCTGTACCTGAAGCTCGACGGCGACATCACCACGTTCGACGCGGGCGGCCTCTCCGACGACCGCCCCGCGGACACGGCCGGCGAGAACGTCCTGGTCATCGGCTCGGACGCGCGCACCGACGGCAACGCGGCCCTCGGCGGCGGCGACAAGGACGACATCGGCCGCTCGGACACGGCGTTCCTGCTCCACGTGTACGCCGACCACCAGCACGCCCTCGCGGTGTCCATCCCGCGCGACACCCTCGTCACCATCCCGCCCTGCAAGCTCCCCGACGGCACCTGGTCCGCCGAGCAGCACAACACGATGTTCAACGCGGCGTTCTCCATGGGCCAGACGGACAAGGGCAACCCCGCCTGCACGCAGAACACCGTCGAGAAGCTGACCGGGATGCGCGTCGACCACACGGTCGTCGTCGACTTCAAGGGGTTCGCGGCGCTGACGGACGTGGTCGGCGGAGTCGACGTCTGCCTGCCGAACGACATCTACCAGAAGGACCTGAGCCCCGGCCGGGCCACCCGCGGCGACCTCCTCTTCGCGAAGGGCGAGCAGAAGGTCTCCGGGCAGAAGGCGCTGGACTACGTCCGCATCCGGCACGGCATCGGCGACGGCTCCGACATAGGCCGGATCAAGCGCCAACAGGCGTTCGTCGCCAGCCTGTTGAAGCAGATCAAGGAGAAGGGCCTGTCCCCGACGAACCTCCTCCCGCTGGCCGAGGCGGCGACCAAGTCGCTCACCGTCGACCCCGGACTCGGCTCCGCCGACAAGCTGATCTCGTTCGCGATGTCCCTGAAGGACGTCGACCTGCACAACACCAAGTTCGTGACGGTGCCCTGGCGTTACGAGGGCGCACGCGTCGCGATCGTCGAGCCGGACGCGTCCGCGCTGTGGTCGGCGCTGAAGGAGGACCGCACGATCGACGGCCAGAACGCGGGCGGCAAGAAAAAGGCAACGCCGGCACCGACGCCGACTCCCGTATCGGGCGCGGGAATCGACGTAGCCGTCTACAACGGCACCACGGTCTCCGGGCTCGCGGCGAAGGGCGCGGCGAGGCTCACGGCGGCGGGGTTCACGGTGACGGGCACGGCGACCGCCTCCAGCCAGGCCCACGCGACGACGGTCGTCCAGTACGGGCCGGGTCTGGAGAAGAGCGCGCGGACGGTCGCCCAGGCGTTCCCCGGCGCGCGGCTGGAGCAGATCCCGGGCACGGCCCTGAACGTCGTCCTCGGCGACGACTACGCGGGCACGTCCGGCACCGCCTCCCCCGCCCCGACCACCGTCCCGACCCAGGTCGCCGCCGACGCCCGCTCGGCCGACGACAACCCGTGCTCGAACCTGACGTACGGCTGACAGTCAACTCCCGCCCGTCACATGCCAGTTACCCGGCCGCCCGTCATGCACACTGTTCCACGGCGGCAAACACGGTGGCCAAGGCACCGACGGGAAGGGGGCGGCCTGCGTGCGGATCATGATCGCGGATGACGAGGTGGCCATCCGGGAGTCGCTGGAGCGGGTGCTCCAGGTCGAGGGTTACGAGACCAGCACCGTCACCAACGGTCTCGCCGTGCTCGACGGGGTCGCCGGGGCCGATGGTGACTCGCTGGATCTGCTGATCCTCGACGTGATGATGCCCCGCCTCGGCGGGCTGGAGACCTGCCGGCGGCTGCGGGCGGCGGGCCGGGATCTGCCGGTGCTGATGCTGACCGCCCGTGACCAGGTCTCCGACCGGGTCACGGGGCTGGACGCGGGCGCCGACGACTACCTGCCCAAGCCGTTCGCCACCGAGGAGCTGCTCGCCCGGGTGCGGGCCCTGCTGCGCCGGCGCACACCGGCCGACGAGGAGTCGCAGATCCTGTCGTTCGCCGACGTCCGGCTCGATCCCGACCGGTTCGAGGCGTGGCGGGGCGAGCGGCCCCTGCGCCTGACCCGGACCGAGTTCTCCCTCCTGCACGTCCTCATGCGCAACGCGACCCGGGTCCTGACCCGCGACGCGCTGTTCGAGGCGATCTGGGGCTTCGACATGAGCGCCACCGCCAACAACCTCCAGGTGTACGTGAGTTACCTGCGCCGCAAGCTGGAGGCCGAGGGCGAGCCGCGACTGGTCCACACGCTGCGCGGCCTGGGATACACGCTGCGGGAGACCCCGCCGTGAACAGGCCCGCCCGATGGTGGCGCGGCCGGTCCCTGCGGACCAGGCTGACGGTGATCTCGGCGACGGCCATCGCGGTCAGCGTGTTCGTGGCCTTCCAGGTGGCCAGCGAGCTGATGGACCGGGAGCTGCGGGACACCGTCGAGAATCAACTGCGCGCCGACTCCCGGGTCCTGGCGACGGACGCGCGGCGGGCCGGTCCGGCGGAGGTCCAGCTGCCGCCGTATCCCGGATCCGGCCGTCTGGTGCGGGTCGTCCTGCCCGACGGCTCGACCCGGACGCCGGCCGGCCAGCCCGCGCTGCCCCCCGTCAGCGAGCGCGCCGAGGGCGTGGCGCGGGGCTCGGCGGCCGATCTGATGGAGTCGGTCGGCGGCGACGAGGGCTACCTCGTCTACACGCTGCGGGCGGGCGACGGCGCGGTCCAGGTGGCCCACGCCGCCGACGACAGCCCGGTCAACCGGTTCGGGTTCGGCATGCTGCTGATCGGGCTGTTCTGCGTGGCCGGCGGGGGCCTCGTCGGGCGGGCCGTGGCGCGGACCGGGCTGGCGCCGATCGACCGGCTGACCGCCGCCGCGGTACGTGTCGCGGACACCCGGGATCTCGACGCCGGCATCCCGGACGAGGGCGGTGGGGAGATCCGGCGGCTGATCCGGTCGATCAACGACATGCTCAGCGCGCTCCGGGACTCCCGGCTCGCTCAGCGGCTGCTCGCCGAGGACGCCGCCCACGAGCTGAAGACCCCGCTCACCAGCCTGCGTCTCAACGTCGAGCTGCTGATCCGGCTCGACCGGCGCGGCACCCTGGACAGCGCGCTGCCGGCGGCGAGCCGGACCCGGCTGCTCACCGATCTCGGCGCCCAGGTGGCCGAGTTGAGCACCCTCGCCGCCGAGCTGACCGACCTGGCGCGCGGTGATGTCAGCGACGAGAACACCGAGCTGCTCGACCTCGCCGACGTGGTGGGGGCCGCCGCGGCCCGGGCGCGGTCCCGTGTGCCCGACGTCGAGGTCGCGCTCGACGTGACCTCCGTGTGGGTGAGCGGGCGTCCCGCCGCGCTCCAGCGGGCGGTGCTCAACCTCATCGACAACGCCGGCAAGTGGTCCCCCGCCGACCAGCCTGTTCAGGTCCGGCTGCGGGCCGAGGGCGCGTCGGCGGTGCTTGAGGTCGACGACGCCGGGCCGGGCATCGACGCCGCCGACGTACCGCGGGTGTTCGACCGGTTCTACCGTGCGGACAGCGCCCGGGCGTTGCCGGGATCCGGTCTGGGTCTTTCGATCGTGCAGCGGGTCGTCGACGCGCACGGCGGCCGGGCCGCCGTGGCCCGCTCCGCACGCGGTGGCGCGCTGCTGCGGGTCGACCTGCCGGCCACGGCCCCGCCAGGCCCATGAAAAAGATCCGGGACGGGCCTGGGGCGCCGTCCCGGATCTCGTCCGCGCTCACCGCCGCAGCGCGGGCTCCTCGTCGGAGGAGGCGAGCGGCTGTCGGCCCTCCGGCGGCTCCGCCGCCGGCCGGGACAGCGGGCTCGGCCACCAGATCCGCCGGCCGATCAGCAGGGTGAGGGCGGGCACCAGGACCGACCGCACCAGCAGGGCGTCGAGCAGCACCCCGAAGGCGACCAGGAACCCGACCTCGACCAGCATCACCAGCGGAAGGGTGACGAGGACCGCGAACGTGGCCGCCAGGACCAGGCCCGCCGAGGTGATGACGCCGCCGGTGGCGGAGAGGGCCTTGAGCACACCCTCTCTGGTGCCGAGGCGCACGGTCTCCTCCCGGGCCCGGCTGACCAGGAAGATGTTGTAGTCGACGCCGAGCGCCACCAGGAACAGGAAGGCCAGCAGCGGCACCGAGTAGTCGACGCCCTTGAACCCGAGGATCGTGTCGAAGACGAACACGCTGCCGCCGAAGGCCGCGGCGAACGAGACGATCACGGTGGCCATCAGGAGCAGCGGGGCCACGACCGCCCGCAGCAGCAGCCCGAGGACGATCAGGACGACGACGAGCACCAGCGGGATCACCAGCTTCTCGTCGCGGCCGGTGGTCACCTCGGTGTCGAGGTTCTCCGCGCTGGGTCCGCCGACGATCGCCTCCGCCCCGCTCACCGGGTGCACGGCGGCGCGCACCCGCTTGATCGTGTCGTACTCGGCGGCGGTGTCCGGCGCGTCCTTCGGGAACACGGAGATGTTGGCCCAGCCGCCGCTGGTCTGCTCCGGGACGGCCTGGGCCACGCCGGGCGTGCCCTTGACGATGTCGAGGACCCGCTCCTGGTAGGCGGGCCGCGTGAAGACCGTCATCGGCTGGCCGCCGAGCTCCGGGAAGTGCTGGCGCAGCACGGTGAAGCCGGTGACCGACTCCGGCGTGGACAGGAACTGGTCCTGCTCCCGCAGGGCGCCGGTGTTGCCCGCGAGCCCGATGGCGAGCGCGCCGAGGACGCCGAGCGAGCCGAGCGTCGCCATCCACCGGCGGCGGCCGATGGCGGCGCCGAGCCGTCCCCACAGCCCCGGCTTCTCCTGCACGGCCGTGCTGAACCGCGGGACGGCCGGCCAGAAGATCCGCCTGCCGAGCACGACGAGCACCGCCGGGAACAGCGTCAGCATGGCCACCAGCGCGCACAGGATGCCGGCCGCGCCGATCGGGCCCAGCCCGCTGGTGCTGTTCAGGTCGGCGACGAGCAGGCAGAGCAGGCCGGCGATCACGGTGGCCGCGGACGCGACGATGGCCGGTGCCGCGCCGCGCAGCGCGTGGACCATCGCGACCCGGACGTTCTCGTGGTGGTGCAGCGTCTCCCGGTAGCGGGCGATGAGCAGCAGCGCGTAGTCCGTGCCGACGCCGAACACCAGGATCGTCAGCAGCGCCGAGTTCTGGTCGTTGACGACGATGCCGAAGCCCTTGACGAGCAGGTAGACGGTCGCCATCGCGGTCAGCGCGGCCGCGCCCACGGCCACCAGCGGGATGAGCCACAGCACCGGGCTGCGGTAGGTGAGGATCAGCAGGAGCGTGACGACGGCGATGGTGGTGAGCAGGACCTGTACGTCGATGCCGTCGAAGACGGCGTCCATGTCGCCGTCGACCGCGGCCGGGCCGGTCACGTCGAGTTCCAGGCCGGCGGGGCGGTCCTTCGCGGCCTCGCGCAACGGGCCGACGATGTCCTCCGGTGCGCCGTAGGCCGTACTCACATCGAGGCTGAACATCATCGCCCTGCCGTCGGCGGAGGGGCTCGTCGGTGGGCCCTCGTCGTCCTCGGCCGGGGCCGCCACCTTCGGCGGGTACCGCTTGACGAGGGTGTCGTAGTGGCGCTCGACCGTGGCGCGGTCGGCGGCGGTCATGCGGCCGGCGCGGTGGTACACGAAGACGAACTCGTTGTCGTCGCCGCCGGGGAGCCTGTCCTCCAGTACCGCGACCTTGGTGGACTCGGCACCGGCCGGCAGGGTGTCCACGGCGCTGTCGGTGGTGACGGAACTCAGCTTTCCGCTCAGCGGCACCATGAACACCGCCAGCACCAGCCACAGGCCGATCACCAACCACGGCACCCACCGGCCCGCCAACCGACCGGGCGGCGCTGCGTCAACTGCCATTGCTGGCCTCCTCCATACGGGTTTCTCTGACGCCTCCCTTCCTATGAAGCGGACCTGAGACGACCCTTAGAGATCCCGCTACGGCTGCCGGCGGGCCAGCGGGCGCAGCGCGAGCGCGTACAGCACCAGCACCGCGCCGAGCATCGGGTAGTACGGCAGCGGCAGCCCCGTCATGCCGAGCGCGGCGCCGAGGGGGCTCGGGGGCAGCAGGAGCCCGACGGTGACCAGGGCCGCCGCGGCCCACCCGACGGGCCCGCGCACGGCGTGCCGTCCCGATCTGAGCAGCACCATCACCAGCGCCTGCGTGAGGAGGTTCTCCGTGAACCACGCGGAGTGGAAGAGCGCCTCGTCGTCCACCTCGTCGGGGCCGCGCAGCCCGTACGCCAGGATGCCGAAGGTCGTGAGGTCGGCGACCGCGTTGAGGGCGCCGAAGCCGGTGATCAGGGCGAGGAAGGAGCGGGGCCGCAGGACGGTCGGGCGGCGCAGGACGGCCGTCGAGGGGCGGTCGTACGCGAAGGCGAGCTGGGCCGCGTCGAAGCACAGGTTCTGGACGAGGACCTGGGCCGGGAGCATCGGCAGGAACGGCAGCAGGAGGCCCGCCGAGAGCATCGCGAGGACGTTGCCGAGGTTCGAGGAGAGCGTGACGCGCAGGTAGGAGGCGATGTTGCCGCTGCTGAGGCGCCCCGCGGTGACCGCGTGCCCGACGGCCGTCAGCTCCTTCTCGCCGAGCACCACGTCCGCGCTCTCCCGGGCCACCGCGCAGGCCGTACGCGGCGCGATCCCCACATCGGCGGCGCGCAGCGCGGGCGCGTCGTTGACACCGTCGCCGAGGAACCCGACCGTGTGCCCGCGCTCGCGCAGCGCGGCGACGACACGGGCCTTGTCCTCGGGGGTGCAGCGCGCGTACACGGTCGCCTCGGGTACGTCGCCGTCGGCGCCGGGCGTCACCGGCTCGCCGGGGTCGAGCCCGAGGTCCCGGCAGGCGCGGGCCGCCGTACCGGGCGCGTCGCCCGTCAGGACCCGGACGAAGACCCCGCGCTCGGCGAGTCCCCGCAGCGCGTCGGCCGCGCTGGGCGCGAGGGCGTCACGGAAGGCGACAAGGCCCCGGAAGGTCAGTCCGCGTTCGTCGGCGGGGGTGTAGGGGCGGGTGCGGGCGGGGCGCTGCGCGGTGGCGACGGCGAGGAGTCTCAGGCCGTCGTCCGCCTCGGTCGCCGCGAGCTTGCGCAGCCGTTCCCGCTCGGTCTCCGTGAGGTCGCAGCGGGCCAGGACGTCGTCCACCGCGCCCTTCGTGACCAGCAGGTGCGTGCCCGGACGCGGGCCGCGTACGACCGCCGTCGCGAGCCGCCGCCCGGGGTCGAACGGCACCGTGTCCACCCCGTCGTACTCCTCCCCCACCGCGCCCGCCTCGTCGAGCAGCGCCTCGTCGAGGGCGTCGGGCGCGGGCAGTTCGGCGAGCTGGAGCGTCCACCACGCCTGTACGGCGGCCCAGCGCACGACCTCGTCGTCGTCGCCCCCGTCGGGCCCGATGCCGCGCTCCACGACCGGGCGGTCCTGGGTGAGCGTGCCGGTCTTGTCGACGCACAGGATGTCGACCGCGCCGAGGTCGTGCAGCGCGGGGAGGCGTTTGACGATCACATTGTGGGACCGCGCCAGCAGCGCCGCCCCGCGCGCGAGACACGTCGTCACGATCACCGGCAGCATCTCGGGCGTGAGCCCCACGGCGACGGCCACCGCGAACGGCAGCGTCTCCAGCCCCCGGTCCCGCAGCGCGGCGTTCGCCATCAGCACCAGCGGGGGCGTCAGCAGCATGAACCGGATCAGGACCCACGAGATGCCGTGTACGGACCTGTCGAACGCGTTCCCCGTCGGGCGGGCCGGAGGCGCGTGGGCGGCGGCGAACCGGGTCCGGGCGCCGGTCGCGAGGACGACGGCGGTGGCGGTGCCGGAGGCGATGTCGCTGCCCTGGAAGCAGAGGTGGGGGGCGGTGAAGGGGGACCCCGGTACGCCTTCCCCCGGCCCGTCCGCGTGTTTCGCGACCGGCTGCGACTCCCCCGTCAGCGCCGCCTGGTGGACCGTGAGCCCCCGCGAGCGCAGCAGCCGTACGTCCGCCGGCACCAGGTCGCCCGGCCCGAGCCGGATCACGTCCCCCGGAACCAGTTCGGCGGCCGGGATCTCGCGGCCCGCCGCCGTCCCGCGTACGACGGTGGCCGTGCCGGCGATCAGGTCGCGCAGGGCGGCCACGGAGCGGTCGGCCCGGCGTTCGCCGCTCGCGCGCAGGACGCAGCTCACGGCGACGAGGGCGAGGATCACGGTCGCGGTGCCCCAGGTGGAGACCAGCGCGGAGACCAGGCCGAGACAGAGGAGGACGCAGGTGAAGGGGTCTTTGAGGCCGGTGAGGAGCAGCCGGGGCCAGGCGACGGTGGAGGTCTCGGGAAGGGTGTTCTCCCCGTACTCGGCGAGCCGCCCGACGGCTTCGTCCTCGGTGAGCCCCCGGGGGCGGGTGTCGAGACGCCGGAGGGTCTCCAGGACCGTGGCGTCACCGTCAGCCCCTCGGACCCCCACCCCCTCGGTGGGCTCCTCAGAGGCCACGGAGGCGGGGTACGGGGACGTCGGTCCCGGTGGCGCGGTCGTTGAGGCGGCCGAGGACGAGGCGGACGACGTCGACGACGTCGGGGTCGTCGACGAAGTACACCTGGCGCCGGCCCTCGCGCCGGGCCCGGACCAGGCCGGCGAGTTTCAGCTTCGTGAGGTGCTGGCTGACCGCGGGCAGCGCGCCGCCCACCCGCTCCGCGAGGCCCGTGACGTCGCTCTCGCCCTGCGCGAGGGCCCACACGATGTGCAGCCGGGCCGGGGACGCGAGGAGACCGAAGTTCTCGGCAGCCTGGGCGAGCACCTCGGCAGAAGGGTCCTCGAACGCCACGGTGGCCGACCTCCTGCGCGCTGGCATGTTCCTGAAACGGGTTTCCCCAGTTTAGACCGGCGTGCGCCTCCGGCCGGTGCCCGAGGAGGATGGCCTCATGCTGGACGACCTCGACCGGGCCCTCGTACACGCGCTGCACATCGACGGGCGGGCCCCCTTCAGCCGGATCGCGGAGGTGCTCGGCGTCTCCGGGCAGACCGTGGCCCGCCGCTACCGGCGGCTGCGGGAGGAGGCGGGCCTCCGGGTGGTGGGTCTCGCGGACCCGCACACGGCGGGCCGTACGCGGTGGCTGCTGCGGCTGACGGCGACGCCGGGCTCCGCCCGGGACCTGGCGGCGGCGCTGGTGCGCAGGCCGGACACGTCGTGGGTGAAGCTGGTCTCGGGCGGCACACAGATCGTGGCCGTCGTGCACGGCTCCGACCCCCTGCTCCTCGACGACGTCCCGCGCACCCCCGGCGTCACCGCGGTCACCGCGCACCTCCTGCTGCACACGTACATCGGCGGCCCCGCGCACTGGCGCCGCAGCGCGGACACCCTCGACTCCGCTCAGCAACTGGCCCTCAGGGACGAGGAGTCGGACGTCACACCCCGTCAGATCTCGGACGGCGACCGGGACTTGCTCGCCGCCCTCGCCCGGGACGGCCGCACCGCCCTGGCCGACCCCGCGGGGGCGACCGGCTGGACGGCGGCCACCGTGGCCCGGCGACTCGCCGAACTCCGCGCGGGCGGCGGCCTGTTCCTCGACGTGGAGATCGACGCGGCGCACTTCGGGGTGGCGACCCGCGCCCTGCTGTGGATGTCGGTACGCCCGTCCCGCCTCGACGAGGTGGCGTCGGCGCTGTCCGCCCACGACGAGCTGGCGTTCCTCGCCGCCGTCACCGGCCCCGCGAACCTCGTCGCGCAGGCCCTGTGCCGGGACCCCGCCGACCTTCACCGCTACCTGACGCGCGAACTCGGCGCCCTCGACGCGATCGACACCCTGGAGGCGGGCCCGGTCCTGCGCACCCTGAAGGCCGCGAGCCCCTCCCTCGCCCTACGACCGCCGCGCCGCTGACGCCATCCCCCACACCCCGACCGCGCTCACCGCCACGGTCAACACCCCGGCGAGGAAGGCGCGTTCGAAGGTCCCGTCGAGGTACGCCCGCCCCAGGACGGCGACTCCGAGCGTCGCCCCGAGCTGCTGCACGGCGTTCAGCAGCCCCGCCGCCGACCCCGTCTCCTGCGGCCGCAAGGACGACAGCGCGAGCGTGAAGAACGCCGGCGTGAACAGCCCCGCCCCCACCCCGATCACCGCGAGCCCGACCGGCAACGGCACCACCAGCGCCGCCAGGATCCCGCCGGCCAGCACCAGGAGCCCCGCCGGCATCAGCCTGGGCCCGTACCGCCGGACGAGGTGCGCGCCCGCCGCCCAGGAGGCCACGGCGAGCCCGAGGGACCAGGGCGCGAGGGACAGGGACGACGCCAGGACGCCTTCGCCGAGGCCGAGTTGGAGGTGCAGCACGACGACGGTCGTGAGCCCGCCGGTCGCGGCGAAGAAGGCCGTGGAGGTGAACAGGGCGGCGGGGAAACCCCGTTGGGCGAACAGGCTGGGTTCCAGGAGGGGGCTCGTGGCCCGGCGCTGGTGCAGGACGAAGACCGCGAGGACGACGGCCCCGGCACCGAGGGACCCCCAACTCACCCCGGACACACCGATCAAGGGGTGTACGACGAGCCCGGTCCCCAGGGCGACGAGGCCCGTGCCGACGAGGTCGAGGCGGGGCCGCACCGGCGCCCGGTCCTCGGGAAGGGCCCGCGCGAGGACCAGCACGGCCACCGCGAGCGGCACGTTCACCAGGAACGCGGCCCGCCAGGACACCGTATGCGTCACCAGCCCGCCGAGCAGCGGCCCGCACACCCCCGCGAGCCCCATCACCGGCCCGATCCAGCCGAGCGCGCGCGGGAGTTCGGGCCCGCTGTACATCGCCTTGATGAGTCCCACGGTCTGCGGTACGACCGCCGCGGCGGCCGCGCCCTGCACCGCGCGCAGGCCGATCAGCACCCCGGCGGACGGCGCGAACGCGCACCCCAGCGAGACGAGTGCGAACCCGGCGATGCCGGCGACGAAGACCCGTCGCCGCCCGGCGATGTCCCCGAGCCTCCCGCCGAGCACCAGCAGCACGGCGAACGGCAGGGTGTACGCGGCGGTGAACCACTGCACGTCCGATACGGGCCCTGCGAGATCGGCGTGCACGACCGGCGCGGCGACCTGGACGACGGTCGCGTCGAGCAGGTTCATCGCCTCGCCGATCAGCAGGGCGACGAGGGCGGGACGGCGTGTTGCGGCAAGGGTTCTCATGCGGTTTCTCCCCGGGACGACTGCCGTCAGACTCGGAGAGAGACCCGGGCGGGCTCCAGTACGGGCGGGGGGAATCGGTGTTTTCCTCCATGCGGGGTCCGTTCGGCGGGGAAACCTCACGCCCCCGCCGCCAGCAGGACGGCGGCCGCCTCGGTGTGGGAGCCGGCCCTCGCCCACTCCAGCGGGGTGAGGCCGGTGCCGTGGTCCTCGCGGAGACCCGGGTCCGCACCGTGGTCGAGGAGGGCGCGGACCGTGTCCGTGTGCCCCCAGCAGGCGGCGGCACACAGGGGCGTGCCCTCCGCGCCGAGCCCCGCGCTCTCCTCGTCCGGTGGAGCACCGGCGGCCAGGAGGTGCCGTACGGCCTCGGCGTTGCCGTGGACGCTCGCCGCGTAGAGGGGGGTGGTGCCGTCGGCGTCGCGGGCGCGGGGGTCGGCGCCGGATTTCAGGAGCGCGGCGGTCCGGGTGCCGCTGTCGCTCAGGGCCGCGCTCATCAGGCGGCGGGTCAGCTTCTTCTGGCGTCTTCTGTTCATCGGGGCCCAGATGAGAGGGGTGGCTCCGGATGCGCTTCCGGATTTTTCGTGCCGGAGGTGCCCTGACAGCAGAGAACCCGCCCCAACCGGGGCGGGTTCTCTTCCTGAGCGCTGGGCAAGCCTTGCACCTGCATTTCCCCGCAGGAAGCGGGGCGTCTTTCCTTGGACCACCAACGCGCGTTCTGTTCCGCCTTGTTCGGCGGCCAGCTCGTGGTTGAACTTTACCCCACGCTCAGGGGTGCTTCACAACTCGGCCAGCGTCGGGAGGAGTTCGGCCGCCGCCATGATGTCCGCCGTGAGCGGGCGGTCGTCCGTGCCCGTCGGCAGGGCTGCGGAGGCGGTCGCGAAGGCCGGGGTCGGGGGCTGGGTCGGCCGGAGCCGAAGTGCCCTGACCGCGCTGACCAGTTCGCAGGCGAGAAGCGTCGTGTACGCCTCCGCCGCCCGCAGTGACTGCCGTGCCGCCTGCCCCGCGAAACTCGCGGCCTCCTCCAGGCCGAGGGAGACGACCGCGTGCCCCGCGGAGGCGGGCGCGGCCTGTGAACGCAGCTCCGCGAGCGCCGAGTTGGCCGTGTACTCCAGGATCATCGTCCCCGAGCTGCTCGCCGGTCCGTCCGCCAGGAACGGGGCGAGGCCGGTGAGTTCGGGATGCCCGAGCGCGGAGAGGCGGGCCGTGGAGAGCTGGGCCGTCTTCAGGAGGGCCAGGTTCAGGCCGTCCAGGGCGAGCGCGAGGGGCGCCGCGAAGAAGCCCCCGTGATGGTGGGCGGCAAACGCGTCCGGGTCCACCAAGGGGTTCTCGGAAGGACAGTTGACCTCCACCTCGACCACCTCGCACAACCGGCCTGCCGCATCCAGCGCACACCCATGCACCTGCGGAAACGCCCGGAACCCGTACGGATCCTGCACCCGCCGCGCCGCCACGACCGGCACCGGCGGCCACCCCGACAGCCTCCGCACCTCCGCCGCGGCATGCGCGGCCCCGGCATAAGGCCGCACCGCATGCACAGGCGCCGCATACGCCTCCGCCGACCCGGCCACACCGGCAAGGGACAGCGCGGCGACAACATGCGTGGCCCGCAACAGAACGTCCACCTCACGCCAGGCGAACGCGGCCTGGGCAAGGGCAAGGGCATTACTGCTCAACAGGGCGAGCGCGTCCCCGGGTTGAAGCACGACAGGCGCGGGACACTCAACAAACTCCGCCCGCCCTGACGCCTCTCCACCCACAGCCCCCGACCCCGAGCCCACGTCAAACCCCGAGCCCGGAACCGACGCCAGAGCCGAGGCAGATGCCGGGGCCGAGGCAGCTTCCGGAGCCGAGACCAACACCAGGGCGGACACCGTTGCCGAGGCTCCCCCCGAGGCCGAGGCCGAACCCTCCCCCTGCTCCGAAGCCCCTGCTGACGCCGAACCCATCTCCACCCCACCGGCCGGGGCCAACGCCAGGGCCGGCGTCGATCCTGTGGCTACCCCCGAAGCCGGGGCCAGAGCTGACGCCAGGCCCGCCCCCGAACCACCGGCCGGGGCGAACGCCGAAGCCGGAACCGGCGTCGAGTCAGCCCCCTCAGACGCCGTCGAGCCTGCTCCCAGGCCCGGAGCCGCTGCCGACGCGGGCCCCACGCCGTCGGCCGGAACCGGCGCAGAGGTCGCCCCCGAAGACGTCTTTCCCTCCGACCCGCCCCCGATCCAGGGGCGTTCGCCGATCAGGGTCAGGCCCGTCTGGGCCAGGGCCGTCAAGTCGCCGGTGCCCAGGCCGCCGTACTCGTTCACCGCTGGGTGCACCCGCAGGCGCAGCGCCTCGACCAGGGCCTCGATGATCGCGGGCTGGATGCCGGCGCCCCCGGCGAGCAGTTGGTTGGCGCGGATCGTGAGCATCGCGCGGATCTGGCGGGCCGGGAGGAGGGCGCCCGCGCCGCCCGCGTGGCTGCGCAGGAGGCGGAGGTTGTGGGCGGACTCGTCGGCGGTGGCGACGGGGACGGAACGGTTGGCGCCGACGCCGGTACCGCGGCCGTACAGGCGCCCGGCGGCGGCGAGTTGACGGGCGGTCAGCCAGGAGCGTTCGGCGCGTTCGCGGGCCTCGGGGGCCACTGTCACCAGAGCCGTGCCGTCCGCGAGGGCGATCAACTCGCCGATGCGCAGGGAGGATCCGGTGAGAACGACCCGGGTGTCCGCGGCCGGCGCGGGCACCCGGGTCGGGGCGGTGATGTCCGAGCGGGTCAGTTCAGGCCCGCCGTCTTCAGCCACGCCTTCGCGACGTCCAGCGGGTCCTTGTTCTCCAGCTGGACCTGCGCGTCGAGGTCGAGGAGGGTCTTCGTGTCGAGCTTCGCGGAGACCGCGTTGAGCGCGGCGACGCCCTCCTGGGACAGCGCGCTCTTGTAGACGAGCGGCGTGACGTTCGCGAACCCGAAGAGGTTCTTCGGGTCCTGGAGGACGATGAACTTCTCCTTCAGGATGGTCGGGTCGGTCGTGAAGATGTCCGCCGCCTGCACGGTGTTCTTCTTCAGCGCCGCCTGCGTGAGCGGACCACCCGCGTCGAGCGCCTTGAAGGACTTGAACTTCAGCCCGTACTCCGACTCCAGGCCCAGCATGCCCTGGTGGCGGGTCTGGAACTCGGGCGAGCCGCCGAGGATCAGGTCGGGGGCGATGTCCTTGAGGTCCGCGAGCGTCGAGGTCGCGGAGAGGTTGTACTTGGCGGCGGTCTCCGCGTTGATCGTGACGGAGTCCTTGTCCTCGGCCGGGGAGGAGTCCAGGAGCGTCAGCTTGGAGTCGAGCTTGGCCTTGGCCGCCGCGTTCACGGTCTCCAGCGAGGTCTGCGGCGCCTTGGAGTCGAGGTAGGCGAGCAGGGAGCCGTTGTACTCGGGCAGAACGTGGATGGAGCCGTTCTTGAGCAGGCCGTACGTGGTCTCGCGGCTGCCGATGTTGGGCTTGTAGGAGACCTTGATGCCCTTGGCCTTGAGCGCCTCGCCGTAGATGTCGGCGAGCAGCGTGCTCTCGGCGAAGTTGTTCGACCCCACGACGACGGACTTGCCGTCCGACCCGCCCCCGTCGAGGGGGTTGTCGCCGGTGTCGTCGGAGCTGCATCCCGCCAGCAGGACCGTCGCCGCGGCGAGCACGGCCGCCGCCGCGCCGGGGTGCTGACGGATGGATCTGCGGGGATGTCCGGTAGAAGTCACTGTTCCCGTTTCCGACTTGGGGGAATGGAGGCGATACGCCTGAAGGCCCCTCGAATGAGGGTCACTCGATCCAAGCCAGCCAGTTCTTGGGCAGTCAAGAGGAGTTGTGTAAACGGTTGGCTTCGATTTCCGCGGCTCCGCTTGTCATTCCGCTTGCGTACGTGGCTGGTTGTGGTCGGCGGCGCTTCGTAATGGATTCTTGACCCAGGGCGATGTGCCCGTGCCTTCACGGAAGCGATAGCCTCGCGGCAGTCGGCGTCGATCACCCATCGGTCACGCAGCGGTACGTTTCGGTCGCCGGCCCGATCGGAGTCGATCCGCATCAGGGACCGATCGGAACCGGCCATCCGTGTGCGTCGCGCGCGGTGCACCACCCGCCATGAAGGAGGCCCGGTGTCCACGAACGAGGTGGACGCGCCCGCCAGTCCGGCGTCAGCGCCTGCCCGGTCGGCACCAGCGCCCACCCGTGGGAGGCTGCGGGCCCTCGCCGACCGGTGGCCCTTCCAGCGCAAGCTGAACGTCCTGGTGGGCGTGCCGCTGGCGGTGATCGCCGTTCTGCTGACGTACGTCATCACCGACCTCGTCCAGGAGTCGACCCGGGCCGAGGACGCCGCGCAGTTGGTGCGTGACAGTTCCCAAGTGGCCGAACTGGTCTCGCTGGTGGAGGCCGAGCACCAGCAGGCGATCCTGCTGTCGGTGCGTCACGAGGCGTCCTTCGACGGCGGCACCCCCTCGACCGACCCCTACCGGGTGGCGCAGGTCAAGGTGGACGAGCAGGTGACGAAGGTGCGTTCCGCCTTCGGCGACCGGCTGCCGGCGGGCGAGGCGCAGGCGCTGCGCGAGATCGAGGGCCTCGGGGGCCTCAGGTCGACGATCGAGCAGGGCTATCTGCCCGCCGACAACATCGACCCGGCGTACACGGGCGCGGCGCGCGGCCTCATCGACGGCCTGGGCCTGGACCGCAACTCGGCGCTGGCGACGACGTTCACCGGCAACCTGCTGGACTCCCTGCTGCGCGCGGACGCGGCGCACGGCGCCTACGAGACCGGCGTGTTCTCGGCGCTGACCGGCGACAGCAACGCGCTCATCGAGTTCACCGGCGCGGTCGGCGCCTACGAGCTGTACACGTACCAGACGCAGCGGTTCAACCGGTTCGCGTCCGCCGCGCAGGCGGACGAGCTCGGCGGTATCGAGCACAACGCGGCACAGGCCGCCATCGACCAGCACTACGCCGAACTCGCCGTCGACCCCAGCTCGTTGCAGGCGACGACCACCGCCGACCTGCGCGCCTCGCTGCGCAACGCGCTCGGCACGTACGGCGACTTCCAGCAGCAGGCCGACAACCGGCTGAAGATCACCGACTCGTTGATCGGCCAGATCGCCGACCGCGCGGAGGACACCGCGAGCAGCGCCCGCTGGCGGGTGACGCTGCTGCTGAACCTCGCGGTGATCGGGTTCATCCTGTGGATCGCGTTCTCGGTGCTGGTGCGCCGCTCGGTCGTACGGCCGGTGCTGGCGCTGACCGGGGCCGCGCGCGAGGTCGCCGACGTCGCCGGACGCGAGCTGGCCCGGGTCGCGGACGACGACGCGGAGGAGAGCGGTTCGCCCCGGCTGCGGGAGCTGCCGGTCACGGCGGACGACGAGATCGGTGAACTCGCCGAGGCGTTCAACAACGTCCAGACCACGGCGGCGGCGCTGCTTGAGCGTCAGGTGCTCAGCCGCCGCAACGTCGCCGAGATGTTCGGCAACGTGGGGCGCCGCGTCAGCAACCTGACGACCCGTCAGCTCACGCTGATCGACGCGGTGGAGCGCGGCGAGACCGACCCGGCGCTGCTTGAGCGGCTGTACTCCATCGACCACATCGCCGTACGTCTGCGCCGCAACGCCGACAGCCTGATGCTGCTGGCCGGTATCCGCGAGACGGTCCTCGACTCGGGGCCGACCGCGCTCACCAACGTCGTACGGGCCGCGCTCGGCCAGATCGAGGGCTACCAGCGCGTCGAGCTGCGCGCGGCCTCCGAGGTGATGGTCGAGCCGGACATCATCGGCGACCTGACGCTGATGGTGGCCGAACTGCTGGAGAACGCGGTGCTGTTCTCGCCCGCCGACTCCGCCGTCGAGGTCGCCGTCCGCACGCACTCCGAGGGCGCGTCCATCACGGTCGTCGACCACGGGCTCGGGATGAGCGCCGAGCGGCTCGCCGAGGAGAACGCCCGGCTGGTGCGGCGCGAGCGCCTCGACCTCGTCCCGACGAAGGTGCTCGGCCTGTTCGTGGTCGGCGCCCTCGCGCGGCGCTGGGAGATCGAGGTCGTCCTCTCACGGACGCCCGGTGGAGGGGTGACCGCCGAGGTGGCGCTCCCCTCGACCCTGCTGCTGACGCTGAGCGGCGAGGAGCCGCCGCCGGTCGTCGAGACGGTCGCGCACAAGTCCCTGGTTTCCGGCGGGAGTCCGGGGGCAGGCGGCGAAGAGGCGGGACGAGCGAGCACGGAGAGGGCTGTGGGGACGGACGACGCAGACGCTGCACGACCGGCTCCCCCGGCCCCGCCCGGCAACGACGCCGGTCACCAGGCGGAGGACCCCCCGCTGCCCCGCCGTACAGCACCACCCACCGACGAACCCGCCCCCTTCATCCCGCGTGCCCGCTCGGAGGAGCCCCCCGCTCCCGCCGACGGTCCGCGGCCGCTGAAGCGGCGGGTGCGGGGCGCGACGCTGCGGACGACGGTGGACGCCGCCGCCCAGTCCGCGCGCCGGACCTCGCGCCCCGCCGACGCGGACGCCGTGCGGGACGCGCTGGACGAGTTCGAGGAGGCGGTGGCCCGCGCGAACGCCGATACGGCGGAGACGACGGCCCCCTTCACCGACGGGGGAGGCTCCGGGGACAATGGCCCGGAGCAGAAAGCGATTGCGCACGACGATGTGCCGAGCCGCCGACCCCCCACCGACGACCGGAACCCCACGCACCACCAGAACCACCTTCCGGAAGGAGCCGAGCAGTGAGCACGTCGACAGGTGACACCCCCGCGGGTGAGGCCACGCCGACCGATCTGCGGGCCGCCGCAGCCGATTTCACCTGGCTGCTCAACCGTTTCGCCACCGAGACCGCGGGCGTCGTCGACGCCATCGCCGTGTCCTCGGACGGACTGCTGATAGCCGTCTCGGAGCTGCGTGAGCACGCGGACTCCGAACGGCTCGCGGCGATCGTCTCCGGCATCACCTCGCTGGCCGCCGGGGCCTCCGGCAACTACGGTCTGGGCGGGCTGAACAAGGTCATCATCGACCTGGAGGGCGGCCATGTGCTGGTCTCCGCGGTCGGCAGCGGCGCCGTCCTCGGCGTCGTCACCGACAAGGAGGCGAAGCTCGGCAACATCGCCTACGAGATGACGGTGTTCGCCAACCGGGCGGGCGGCGCGCTCAGCCCGCAACTGGTGCTGGAGCTGAAGAACACCGTGGGCGCCGCCAAGCAGAGCCAGCAGGGCCGACGGCCCAGCCGGACGCGCTGACGGACCGGCCGGTACGCCAGAAGAGAAGAGCAGGCGAAGATGGCGGACGGGCGCACCCCGCAGGGCGCCGGAGAGGACGGCGCGGCGCGTCCGCCCTCCGCCGTGCGGCCCTTCCTGGTCACCGCCGGCCGGGTGGCCGGGGCGGCCGCCTCCGCGCGGGCGATGCCCGTGGAGACGCAGGTCGTCGCCACGGCGGGCGGCCTCGACGTCCTCGACCGGCTCTCCTTCGAACGGCACGACATCGTCGCCGCCTGCCGCCGCCCGCAGTCCATCGCGGAGATCGCGGCGCGGCTGCGGCTGCATCTGAACGTGGTGCGGGTCCTCGCCGAGGATCTGCGCCAGGCGGGGCATCTGACGGTGCACGTGCCCGACTCCGGCGCGATCCACGACGCGTCCGTCCTGCGCAGGGTTATCGATGGCCTGCGGGCCATCCCCGACTCCCGGGGGGTACTCCGTGACTCCGACTGAACCGTTCACCAGCGCCGCGGGCGCGGTCGCCGTCGAACGGCCGCCGCTGCCGGTCAAGCTGGTGATCGCGGGCGGCTTCGGGGTGGGCAAGACCACCGCCGTCGGCTCGATCTCCGAGATCGAGCCGCTCACCACCGAGGCGGCGATCACCGAAGTGGCGGCGGGAGTCGACGACCTCTCCCACACGCCGCGCAAGACCACGACCACGGTCGCGATGGACTTCGGCTGCATCACCATCGACCCGACCCTGAAGCTCTACCTGTTCGGCACGCCCGGCCAGGAGCGCTTCGGGTTCATGTGGGACGACATCGTCGAGGGCGCGGTGGGCGGCCTCGTCATCGTCGACACCCGCCGCCTGGACGACTGCTACGCCGCCGTCGACTACTTCGAGCACCGCCAGATCCCCTTCGCGGTCGCCATCAACGCCTTCGACGGCAAGGTCGAACACACCCTGGACGAGGTCCGCTGGGCCCTCGACGTCACCGACGGCGTCCCCCTCCTGGTCTTCGACGCCCGCGAACGGGGCTCGGTACGGGACGCGTTGCTGATCGTCCTGGAACAGGCGCTGGCACGCACGGAGGGCTGACGGCACGGAATCGCCGGGCGGGGTACGGGGGTTGGCCCGGTCATGAGCAGTGATACCCGTACGATCACCAACCCGCCCGCGCTCCACGACCCGACCCCGGCGCAGACGTTGAGCGGGGTCGCCGAGCTGGCGCTGCCGGGGATGCTGTTCGAGGTCGACGCCATCGCCGTACGGCCCTGAAACGACGGGAGGGCGGTGCTCTCGGCACCGCCCTCCCTCAATGCAGCCGTCACGCGCTCCTGCGCACCCCCGGCGACACCGCGAACCGCGCGACCGCCCAGAACAGGCCGAGCGTGGCCAGCGCCATGAAGGCGACCAGTGTCGCGCCGCCCACGACCTTCTCGTAGTCGTGCTGGTAGAGCCCGTCGATGATGAAGCGCCCGAGGCCGCCGAGCCCGACGTACGCGGCGATGGTCGCGGTGGACACGATCTGGATGGCGGCGGACCGCACCCCGCTGAGGATCAGGCCCAGGGCGACGGGGAGTTCGACGCGGAAGAGGATCTCCGCCTCGCCCATGCCCATCCCCCGGGCCGCGTCGACGGGCGCCGGGTCCACCGACCGCATCGCCTCGTACGTCGTGACGAGGACCGGCGGCACGGCGAGGACGACGAGCGGGATCATCACCGGCAGCATCCCGAAGCCGAGGATCATCGTCGCGAGGACGAGCAGCCCGAACGTCGGCAGCGCACGGGCGGCGGTCGCGACGAACGCGAGCGCGTTGCCGCCCCGCCCGTAGTGCCCGGTGACCAGCCCGATCGGCAGTCCGATGAGGACGGCGAACCCGAGCGCCTCCAGCGAGTACTGGACGTGCTCCCACAGCCGCGCCGGAATGCCCGCGTAGCCGCTCCAGTTGGCGTCGTTCTCGAAGAAGTTGCTGATGTAGTGCAGGACGTTCACCGGACGGCGTCCTCCAGTGCGGCGGGAACCGCCTCGGGCCTCGGACGGCGCGAGCCGCTCTTCGGCATCCACGGCGTGAGCAGGGTACGCAGTCCGACCAGCAGCGCGTCGACGATCACCGCGAGCGCGGCCGACGTCAGCACCGAGTTCCAGGCCAGTTCGGGGCGGTTGTAGATGTTCGCGTCGTGCAGCAGGTTGCCCAGCGCGCCCTGGTTGCCGATGAGCGTGCCGACGCTGACGAGGGAGATGCTGGAGGCGACGGCGACCCGCAGCCCGGCGATGATCGCGGGCACGGCGATCGGCAACTGCACCTGGACGTACCGGCGTACGGGCCCGAAGCCCATCGCGGTGGCCGCCGCGAGCGTCTCCTGCGGCACCGACCGGACCGCCTCGACGATCGCCGGGACGAGGACGACGAGGCTGTAGACCGTGAGCGGGATCATCACCGTCAGCTCGGTCATGCCGGTGTAGTCGATGAGGACGACGAAGAAGGCGAGCGACGGGATGGCGTACAGCACGGTCGTCACCCAGAGAACCGGCGGATACAGCCACTTGAGCCGTACGCAGAGCTGCCCGAGCGGCAGCGCGATGACGAGCCCGGCGAGGACCGGGAGCAGCGCCTCGCGCAGGTGGAGGCCGATGAGGCCGAGCCAGCTGTGCTGGAGGTCGCTGGGGATGTCGAAGAAGCCGTCGAAGTAGCTCACTTGAGGACCTTCGGCTCCGAGACGGTGCCCGAGCCGGCGCTCTCCTCGTGCGCCCCCCGGATCGCCTCCCCGATGACTTGCTGCGACACGACTCCGGCGACCCGTCCCTCCCCGTCCACGCCGACCGCCCACCCCGTCGGCGAGAGGACGGCGCAGTCGAGCGCGGCCCGCAGGGAGTCGGTGCCGGCGGTGAACGGCCGCCCGCAGGACACGAGTCGGCCGGCGTCGATCTCCCCCGCGACCAGTTTGCCGGGCTCACCCCAGCCGAGCGGCTTGCCGTCCATGCCGGTCACGAGGAGGTACGGCGCCCCCGCGTTCAGCGCCGTCTTCGCCGCCGCCGCGAGCTGCTCGGTGCTGGAGTCCACGGCCACGACCGGGCCGGTGAGCAGCTCCAGTCCCTCGGCGGGGAAGAAGGACAGCCGCCGGATGCCCCGGTCGGCGCCGAGGAAGTCCTCGACGAACGCGTCGGCGGGGTGGGAGAGCAGCTCGGCCGGCGGCGCGAACTGGGCGAGCTTGCCGCCCGTCCGCAGCACGGCGACCATCGTGCCGAGTTTCACGGCCTCGTCGATGTCGTGGGTGACGAAGACGATCGTCTTGCCCAGCTCGCCCTGGATGCGCAGGAGTTCGTCCTGAAGACCCTTGCGGACGACGGGGTCGACGGCGGAGAACGGCTCGTCCATGAGCAGGACCGGCGGGTCGGCGGCGAGCGCGCGGGCCACGCCGACGCGCTGCTGCTGGCCGCCGGAGAGCTGGTACGGGTAGCGCTTGGCGAGCGTGGCGTCGAGGCCGACGCGGCTCATCAACTCCCGTGCGCGGTCCCGGGCTTCGGCCTTGCCGACACCCAACAGCCTCGGCACGGTCGCGATGTTGTCGAGGATCGTGCGGTGCTGGAAGAGGCCGGCGTTCTGGATGACGTAACCCATGCCCCGGCGCAGGGTGTTGACCGGCTGCTGACGCGTGTCCACGCCGTCGATGGAGATCGTGCCCTCGCTGGGCTCGACCATCCGGTTGATCATCCGCAGGGTGGTGGTCTTCCCGCAGCCCGAGGGGCCGACCAGGACGGTGATCGCGCGGTCCGGTATCTCCAGGGAGAGCCGGTCGACGGCCGTGGTGCCGTCCGGATACCGCTTGGTGACTGAATCTATCCGTATCAAAACGCCGAACACCCTTCGGGTCTGGCCGAATCAGCCCGTTGCCGACGCGTGTCGGGCCGTTGCGGGGAGAGTGTAGACCGCTTGTGTTGCATCTCTTCAACAGGTCCACCGGCTGAATTTCGCCATGCGGCGCGCGATCCGGCGAGCACCGCTGAGCGTCTGCCCCGAACCTCCTGTGGCACACCTGTGAGTCCGCTGATTCTCATGGTCCGCTCAGCGGCCCCTCAGGACGGCCCCAGACTCCGCGCCCAAGGTCAGCGACATGACGACCACCCTCGCCCCGCCCCCGACTCCCACCCGACACCGGGCGGCACCGCCCCCCGGCGACCCCCGCTGGGCGCGTCCCGCGTTCTGGTCGGTGCTGCTCCTCGCAGCCGTCCTCTACGCGTGGAACATGACGTCGATCAGCGGTAACTCCTTCTACAACGCGGCCGTCTACAGCGGCACGAAGAGCTGGAAGGCGTTCTTCTTCGGCGCGCTGGACTCGGGCAGCTTCATCACCGTCGACAAACCCCCCTTCGCGCTCTGGGTGATGGGCCTGTCGGCCCGCGTCTTCGGTTACGGCACCTGGCAGTTGGCGCTGCCGATGGCCGGACTCGGCGTCGGTTCGGTCGCGTTGCTGTACCGGCTCGTGAAGCGGGACTTCGGACCGGTCGCGGGGACGATCGCCGCCCTCGTGCTCGCCCTCACGCCGATCACGGTCGCGATCACCCGGGACACGAACCCGGACCCGGTCCTGGTGTTCCTGATGCTGCTGGGCGCGGCGGCGCTGCTGAAGGCGGTCCGCACGGGCCGGGCGATGCCGCTCGTGTGGTCCGGCGTGGCGATCGGGTTCGCGTTCAACACGAAGATGATGCAGGCGTACGTCGTCCTGCCCGCGTTCTTCCTGGTCTACCTCTGGGCGGCGCGCGGCGGCATCGGCCGGCGCCTGCGCAACCTGGCCGCCGGTACGGTCGCCCTGGTCGTCTCCAGCGCCTGGTGGATGGCCGTCGTCGACCTGATCCCCGCCTCCTCGCGGCCGTACATCGGCGGCTCGACCGACAACACCGTCTGGGACCTGGTCATCGGCTACAACGGCTTCGGCCGGATCTTCGGGGCGAGTTCGTCGGTCGGCTCGCAGGGCAACGGCGCGAGCTTCGGCGGCGAGGCGGGCCTGTACCGGATGTTCAACGAGATCATGGGCGGCCAGATCGCCTGGCTGATCCCCTTCGCGCTGGTCGCCCTGGCCGGCGGCCTGGTCCTGCGGGGCCGTGCGCCGCGTACGGACCCGCAGCGGGCCGCGCTGCTGCTGTGGGGCGGCTGGTTCGTCCTGCACTACCTGACGTTCGCCCTCGCGGAGGGGACGTTCCACCCCTACTACGTCACCGCCATGGCGCCCGGCATCGCGGCACTGGCCGGTGCGGGCGGGGTGCTGCTGTACAAGGCGTTCCGCGAGTCCGTGAAGTGGTCCTGGGTGCTGCCGACGGCGATCGCCGCGAGCACGGCCCTCGCGGTGGTCCTCCTGCACCGGGTCTCCGGAACCCTTTACACGGTCGCGGAGGCCGTGGCAGGAGTCGCCGGTACGGTCGCCGTCCTGGGCCTCCTGGCCGGCCGGTTCACCAAGCGGCACCGCCTGACGGTCCTCGCCTCCCTCACGGCGGTCGTCGCGCTCCTCGCCGGTCCGGCCGCGTACTCCGCGTCGGCGGCGACGTCGGCCACGAACGGCACGAACCCCACGGCGGGCCCGAGCACGGGCGGCATGGGCACGGGCGGCATGGGCGGGGGCGGCACGGGCGGGGGCCAACGTCCGAGCGGCACCGGCGGTCCGGGCACCAACTCCGGTGAGCGGCCCAGCGGTTCGGGCAACCAGGAAATGGGCGGGGCCGCATCCGGCGGCACCACCCAGGTCTCCTCCGCCATGATCACGTACCTCAAGAAGCACCAGGACGGCGCCACTTGGCTCGTCGCCGTGGCCACCGACCAGACCGCCTCCTCCATCATCCTGGAGTCCGGTGAGCCGGTGATCTCGATGGGCGGCTGGTCCGGCAGCGACAACGCGATGACCCTCGCCAAGCTCAAGTCCCTCGTGAAGTCAGGGAAGTTGCACTACATCGTCGTCAGCGACGGCGGCCAGGGCACCAACTCCGAGATCTCCACGTGGGTCAAGAAGAACGGCACGGCGGTGAGCGCGTACAGCGGCCTCTACCGACTGGACGCGTCGGACGTCAGCTGAGCCCCCGTACGGACGGGTGGGCCGCCGGAGTCGATCCGGCGGCCCACCCGTCTGCCGTACTCAGTCCCCGCCCCCACCACCACCGCCTCCGCAGGACGACCCCCCTCCGCAGGACGACCCGTCCCCGCAGCCGTCCCCGCCGTCGCCCCACCCCCCGCGCCGTCGCCTGCGCCGCGCCGGTGTCCGGGTGCCGAGCAGCCCCCCGAGCGCGAACATCAGGACCACCCCGACCACCACGATCCCCATACTCATCAGGAACTCCATCGCTTCTTCCCCCGTTCGACTCCGCCTGTGCGGCTGAGTGGTTGGGGGATGCCCCGCACCGACGGGACCCCAAGCGCGACTTGAGGAAGACCAGAGCCACGGAAGGCTAGGGGGCGATCGGCACCCCGTCCGTCCGCAGCACCTCGCCCCCCGGCAGCACGGCGAACACCTCGCACCCCGCCCGCCCGGCGGCCCACTCGACGCCCTCGCGGCCCATGGCGAAGGCGGCGGTGGCGACGGTGTCGGCCAGCGTCAGGGAGGCCGCGACGACGGTGAGGCTGTCGATCCCGGTGGCCGCCTTCCCCGTACGCCCGTCGATGATGTGGTCCCCGCGCTCGTACCGGGCGGAGGTGGCCACGGCCCCCTCGCTCAACTCCAGTACGGCGCACAGCTGATCGGCGGCCTCGGGATGCCGTACCCCGACCCGCCAGGGCCCGCCGCCGACGACGACGTCGCCCCCGGCGTTGAGGCAGAACCGCCGTACGCCCGCGCCGCTCAGCAGGTCGGCCGCGCGCTGCACGGACCAGCCCTTGACCACGGCGCAGGGGTCGAACTCCCGCCCGGGCAGCCGGACGTCGAAGGCGCCCCCGGTGGCGGCCCGGTACTCCTCGCACAGGCCGAGCACCTCGACGAGGTCCGCGCTCAGCTCGTCGTCGGTCAGCTCGCCCCGCCCGTACCGCGAGACCTCGCTGCCGGACTTGAACGGACTGAACCGTTCGTCGACCTCCCGCAGCCACGCGAAGACGGCGTCCCCGAGGCCCTCGGGGACGGTCTCGTCGTCGATCCGCAGCGAGACCGGAAACCCCATCACATGCTCGACCCGGTGCACAGCTCAGCCCTTCGCGTCGATCGCGGCCTGCAACGACTCCTTGTAGCCGTCACTGGTGATGGTCGCACCCGACACCGTGTCGATGTCCGCGCTCTGCGCTTCGAGCGTCTCGGCGATCAGCTTCGGCACGGCGGCCGTGGTCTGCGGATGGTTCGGCTGCTTCAGCATCTCGACGGCCGCGATCTTGTCGCCCTCGAAGGTGACCTGGACCTGGACGTCGCCCTTCTCGGTGCCGACGGTGGGTCCGGCGACGACCTTAGAAGCGGAAGCCGACGGCGTAGCAGCCGACTTGGCCGAAGCCGCAGCCGCGTCGAGCGCCGCCTGAAGCGACTTCTTGTACCCGTCACTGGTGATCGTCGCCCCGGACACCGTGTCGATGTCCGCGCTCTGCGCGCTCAGCGTCGAGGCAATGAGCTTCGGCACGGCGGCCGTGGTCTGCGGGTGGTCGGGCTGCTTCAGCATCTTGACGGCGCTGATCTTCCCGTCCTGGTACGTGATCTGTACCTGGACGTCGCCCTTCTCGGTGTTGACGGTCGTCCCGGCGAACACGGTCCCCGAAGTGGCGGACGGCGTGCTCGCGGAAGGCGCGGACGCCTCCGAGTTGCTGGACGACGAGGACGACTCGGCACCGGGCTCGTACCGGAAGACGGGGATCAGCCCGACAACGGACAGGACAAGAACAGGAATTGCTCGTTTCACGGTGTTTCTCTCATCCCGCCAGGCTGAAGCGCTCGAAGTGGATCTGCGGCTTGGGCACGTCGAGCTCGCGCAGGGTGCCGAGGACCGCGTTCATCATCGGGGGCGGCCCGCACAGGAAGACGTCCCGCTCGGCGATGTCCGGTACGAGCGCGGCGAGTTCGCGCGGGGCGAGCCGGTCGGGGACGGGCGGGCCGGTGACGAGGTGCAGCTCGGCGCCCTTGGCGTGGGCGAGTTCGCGCAGCTCGTCGTAGAGGACCGCGTCGCGCTCGGAGCCGACCCGGTAGATGACGATCGCGTGCCCGGTCAGGTCCTCCATGAGGGCGCGGATCGGGGTGACACCGACGCCGCCGGCGATGAGCAGCGCGTCGGTGCGGGTGCGGTGCAGCGCGGTGAACGCGCCGTAGGGGCCCTCGGCGAAGACGCGGGTGCCGGGCTTGATGTGGCGCAGTCCGGCCGAGCCGTCACCGGCCGCCTTGGCGGTGAGGCGCAGGCGCAGGCCGTCGGGGGCGGCGGACAGGGAGAAGGGGTTCGCCTGCCACCAGCGGTCCTTCGTCAGGAAGCGCCACAGGAAGAACTGGCCGGCCTGGGCGGGCATCTTGTCGAGGTCGCGGCCGGTGATGTGCACGGAGACGACGTTGTCGGACTCGGGGACGACCTCGGAGACGCGCAGCTGGTGGCGCCAGTTGCGCCACAGCGGCAGCACGAACCGGCCGAGCGCGACCGAGCCGAGGGCGGTGCCCCACAGGGTGTACCAGTACGCGGTCGCGGCGGAGGACGCCGTGAAGGTCGTACCGATGGCGACCTGGTGGGTGAAGGCGAGGACGACGGCGACGTACGTGTAGAGGTGGATGAAGTGCCAGGTCTCGTACGCGAGGCGGCGGCGGGCCCAGCGGGCGGAGGCGCCGCCGATGACCAGGATCAGGAACCAGGCGACGATCGCGCGCAGGACGCCTTCGGTGGTCTCGGCGAGGTTCACGATCTGGTTGACCGGGTCCATGGTTCCGGCGAGGTCGGCGTAGCCGAAGGCGATGAACACGACGTGCCCGACGAGCGTCCACAGGAGGCCGAAGCCGGTCCAGCGGTGCCAGTTGGTGAGGCGGTCCATGCCTATGCGGCGGTCGAGCCAGGGCAGGCGGGCGACCAGCAGGAGCTGGAAGGCCATGAACAGGGACGCGTACAGGCCGGTGAAGCGGCCGAGCACCATCAGCGCGTTGGAGCCGAAACCGGCGTCGGCGGCGAAGTAGGCGACGGCGGCGACGTTCGCGGCGAGTACGGCGTACAGGCCGGAGCGGGCCACCACTTTCGGACGGATACCCGTGGCGGCGGGCGTGGGGGGAGACTGCTGGACGGTCGTCACGGGCTGGGACTCCTCGATCGGGTTCTCAGGACATGAGCTTCGCCGTCGGGAGCTGTCGATATCCTGTCGTAACACTTTCAACTATTTATCGATCCAGGAGAGTGTCATTCGAGGGTCTCGTCTTGTCAGTGGCGTGGCGCACTATGAACGGGTGGAGAAAGTACGCCTGCTCGTCGTGGACGACGACCCGCCGATCGCCGACCTCGTGGCGACGGTCGCCCGCTACGAAGGCTGGGAGGCCGTGACGGCGAACTCCGGCGAGGACGCGCTGCGCCTGGCCGCCGAGTTCCAGCCGGACATCGTGGTGCTCGACCTGATGCTGCCCGACGTGGACGGCTTCGGGGTGCTCGACCGGCTGCGCCAGTCCGGGACGATGGTCCCTGTGGTGTTCCTCACAGCGCGTGACGGCGTCGCGGACCGTGTCGCCGGCCTCACCCGGGGTGGCGACGACTACCTGGTGAAACCGTTCGCCGTCGAGGAGCTGATGGCCCGCCTGCGGACGGTCCTGCGCCGCTCGGCGGGCCCCGGCTTCACCCGTTCGGTCCTCCAGGTCGCCGACCTCACGATGGACGAGGACACCCGCGAGGTCCGCCGCGCGGGCAAGCTCCTCACCCTCACCCCGACCGAGTACGAGGTGCTGCGCTACCTGATGCGCCGCTCCCCCACCGTCCTCACCAAGGCACAGATCCTCGACCACGTCTGGGAGTACGGCTTCGGCGGCCGCTCCAACGTCGTCGAGCTGGTCGTCAGCCGCCTGCGCCGCAAGCTCGACGCGACGGGCGACCCGCTGATCCACACCGTGCGCGGCTTCGGGTACGTCGTCCGCCGCCAGGCCGCCGAGTGATCGCGCGGCTGCGGCGGTCGTACGGCCGGATGCGGCTCGGTACGCGCCTGGCGCTCGGCCTCGGCGCGCTCGCCCTGGTCGTCTTCGCGGTCGTCGGCACCGCGCTCACGACCTACATGCGCGACTACCTCTCCACCCAGCTCGACACGCAGATCGCCCAGGCCCAGATCGCCCAGTCCAAGAACGTCGCCGACACCGGCAAGCTGACCGGCAAGAAGTACTGGAGCTGGTTCTACGCCGTCTACGACATCAAGGACGGCAAGCCCGAGCTGCGCAGACCCGAGGACCCGACCGACCTCCCGCAGGACGTCTCCGGTTTCACCGCCCTCGCCAAGGCCCAGGGCGGCTCCGCCGAGGAACTGCTGCGCACCGAGCACATCGACGACGTCGGCGACTACCGGCTGCGCGCCTGCGAGGTCGAGCCCGGTGTCGTCCTGATCAGCGCCGCGCCGCTGGACGACATCGACGACACCGTGCAGCGCCTGATCACGATCCAGGTCGTCGCCTTCGGGTTCGCGCTGCTCGTCCTCGTCGTCATAGGCCGCCGCCTGCTGCGACGCGGGCTCACGCCCCTCAGCGACATGGCCCACACCGCCCACGACATCGCCTCCCACGACCTCACGGACTCCGCGTCGCGGCTCCCCCTGCGCGCCGACGAGCGGGGCGGCGGGCCCGAGGTGGAGGAGCTGCGGACCGCGTTCAACACGATGCTGGAACACATCGACGACTCCCTCGCCGTCCGGGCGGAGGCCGAACAGCGGCTGCGTCGGTTCGTCGCCGACGCCTCGCACGAGCTGCGTACGCCGCTGATGTCCGTACGCGGGTACGCCGACCTCTTCCAGTACGCCGCCGCCAACGCGCCCGAGGAGCGGGACCGCCACCTCGCCCGCCTGCGCGCCGAGGCCGCGCGCATGGGGTTCCTCCTCGACGACCTGCTCCTCCTCGCCCGCCTCGACGCCGCCGAGGTGGAGGCACCGCTGCGGATGACCGAGGCGGATCTCGTCGAACTGGTGGAGCAGGCAGCCGACGCGTTCCGGGCGAGCCGTACGAAACATCCGCTGACGGTCCTTCCCGGGCCCCCGTCGCTGACCCTGCGGCTCGATCCGCAGCGGATCCGGCAGGTGCTGGACAACCTGCTGGCCAACGCGGCCGTGCACACGCCGGTCGGTACGGCCGTGTCCGTCGAGGTGCGGGTCGAAGGGGAGCTGGCGTCCGTACGGGTCGCCGACGAGGGGCCCGGGGTGCCTCCGGCGGACCGGGAGCGGGTCTTCGACCGGTTCTACCGGATCGACAAGGCCCGCAGCCGCGACCGGGGCGGCAGCGGACTGGGGCTGTCGGTGGCGCGATCCCTGGTGCGGGCGCACGGAGGGACGATCAGGCTGGCGGAGGAGGCGGGGAGGACGGTGTTCGTGGTGGAACTGCCCCTGAAATAAGGGCCCTTCGTACGGTCTCCTCGGTCACTCCGTCCGCACTGTTGTCGAACTCCACCCGTCGCGCCCCCTCCCAACGGCACAGGTTCGCCTGCGACTTGGCCCAGAACGCGGGCCAGTCGGCGAGCTTCGAGGCGTCCCGGGCCAAGCCCCGTGCTCTGATGCGGTCTTGGGCCGTCGCCTCGTCAACTCGTACGTGGACCACGACCGGTTCGACGCGGTCGGGCCAGCCGTGCCGGTCCGCTGCGGTTGTGAGGAAACCGGGGTCCGCGAAGTAGCTGCCGAACGGGGCGTCCAGGACCACCGAGCGGCCCACGGCGAGATTGTCCCGGGCCAGATCCAGGAGGGTCAGGTACTCCAACTCCCTTACCTCGGACAGGTAGTACGCGTTGCCGTCCCGGTCGTCCGGGTCCGTGCCGGCCGCCTTCAACAGCGCTTCCGTCAGCCTCGTGCACGCCGTGTCCTTGTCCAGGTGGGCCGCGCCGGTCAGCTTCGCCAGCAGGCGGGCCACGCTCGACTTGCCCGAGCCCGCGGGGCCGATGACGAAGTAGGCCCTCATCCCCGTGTGCCCTCAGGCTGCGTGTCCTTCACGAAGAACAGGTACGACATCCCCCCGACCAGCAGCAGGACCCCGCCCACCAGGAACACCAGGCTGTAGCTGTTCCCGGTCGCGTCGAGGATCGCCCCCGTGACGATCGGCGCGAGCGCGGCCCCCAGGAAGCCCCCGAAGTTCTGGATCGCCCCCAGCGAGGCGACCTGATGCGGCGCAGCCAGGTCCGAGGCCAGCGTCCACAGGCACCCCATCGGCACCTGCGCCGCGAAGTACCCGAGCGACAGCAGGGCCACGGCGAGGGGCGTGCTGTCGACGTACGCCACCGGCAGGACGGCCGCGGCCGCGAGGACGGCACCGCCGACGATCGGTACCTTGCGCGCGGTGACCGCCGGAAGCCCCCGCCGCACGAGCCGCCCCGACAGCACACCGCCGAACAGCACGCCCCCGATCCCGCACAGATACGGCAGCGAGGCCAGCCATCCCGTCTCCGCGAGGCTGAACCCCCGCGAGGTCTCCAAATAACTGGGCAGCCACGTCAGATACACCCACACCGTGTAGAAGATCCCGAACGCCCCCAGGATCATGAACCACGTGTTCCGCTGCCCGAACAACGCACCCCAACTGGCCTTCTTCTCCCCGCCCTTGACGGCCTCGGCGATCTCCTCCCCCCGAATCAGAGCCTGTTCCCTCAGCGACGGATCCCGGTAGACCCGCAGCCACACCAGCATCACAAAAATCCCGAGCGCCCCGACCACGAGGAACATCCCCCGCCAGCCGAAGGCGATCAACAGCGAGGTGAGCAGCGGCGGCGCGATCGCGTTCGCTATCTGGGACCCGGTGTTGACGACGGAAATGGGCAACGCCCGCTCTTCCTTGCCGAACCAACGCTCGTTGACCTTCAAACTGGCGGTGAAGAACGGCGATTCGGCGACGCCGAGGGCGACGCGGGCGGCGTAGAGAAGTCCGAAGCTGCTAGCGGCGGCGGTCACCATGGTCATCAACGACCACAGCCCCGCGGCCCAGGCATACATCTTCTTCGGCCCGAACTTGTCGACCAGATACCCAGCGGGCAGATTGGCGATGGCGTACGGCCACGAGAACGCGGCGAGCAACAGCCCCATCTCGGTCGAACTCAGCCCGAACTCACCGGAGATGGTGGTGTTGGCGACGCTGAGGGTAGCCCGATCAAGGTAGTTGACGATGCCCCCGACGACGAGCAGAGCAACGAAGGCCCAGCGGATGCGGAGGGAGGTGGAGGTCTTGACGGACGTGGGGACGAGCGATTCCTGAACCACGGGGACAACTCCTCGGGGACGAAAGGAGATGGGGCGACTACAGGTCTTTAGGGGCGCGGGGAACTGCGCGACCAGCCACAACGGCGCAGCAGACGAAGAACTAAGCCCGAGCCCCCTCAATCGCCCGCAACATCACCGAAGCCGCCTCAGTAACCCGGCGATAATCCCCATCCACACGAGCCGCCTTGGTCACAAAGCTCCCGACCCCCACCGCGACAACCCCCGCGTCGAACCACTCCTTCACGTTCTCCGGCGTAACCCCACCCGCCGGCATGACCGGCGCCTGCGGCAAGGGCGCCCGCACGGTCCGCACATACGCGGGCCCCCCGGAGAACTCCGCCGGAAACAGCTTCACGATGTCGGCCCCAGCCTCCATCGTCCGCACGATCTCCGTCGGTGTGAACGCCCCGCTGACAGTCACCGCCTGATACCGATTGGCAGCGGCGATCATCTCGGGCTCCAGATTGGGACTGACCAACAACCGAGCCCCAGCCTGGACACACGCGACCGCGGACCCCGCGTCCAGCACGGTCCCGGCCCCCACCAGCACCTCATCCCCGTACCGAGAAGCCAGCGTGGAGATCACCCCCAACGCCCCCGGCACGGACAACGTGATCTCCAGCGCCCGAACCCCACCCTCGATGGCGGCCTCGGACACGGCGAGGGCCTCGTCCGCACTGTCGAGCCGGACGATCAGCAGCGCACCCGTACGGGTGATCGACTCCAGAGCCGTAAACTTGGTTCCCATGGCGGCACACGCTAGAACACGGATTCACACGATGTCACGAGTCAGGACGCCGAATTTTTCCCGGCTAGGCTGCTGAACGCGCGCCGTACAGAAGCCGAGGAGACCCAGTGAGCCCAGCGGGCAAGGCCCCCTTGATCCCCGAGCAGCGTCACCAGGAGCTGTTGCGGCTGCTGCGCGCGAGCGGGGTGCTGAGCATCCGTGACCTGACGTCGGCGCTGGACGTCTCGCACATGACGGTCCGCCGGGACATCGCGGCGCTGGAGCGGACGGGCCTGGTGGTGTCGGTGCAGGGCGGCGTGCGCCTCGCCGAACGCGCCGGGCACGCGCCCCCGAGGGAGCGGTCGACGCGGGCGGCGCTGGAGATCCCCCGCAAGCAGGCGATAGCGGAGCGCGCGGCGTCGCTGGTCGCGGACGACATGGTGGTCTATCTGGACGCGGGGACGACGTGCCAGTCGGTCGTCCCGTTCCTGGCGGCGCGCAGCGGTCTCACGGTCGTGACGAACGACCTGCACGCGGCGCTGGCCCTGTTCGGCCAGCCCGTGCACATCGTGCACACCGGCGGCGAGGTCGACCCGGCGAGCGCGGCGGGCGGCGGCCCCCTCGCGGCCCGCGTGATCGAGGGGATCAACATCGACCTGTGCCTCCTGGGCGCGGGCGCCTGGGACCTGGCGCACGGCGTGACCAGCCACTCCACGGACAAGGTCCTGCTGAAGCAGGCGGTGATCCGGGCGTCGGGCGCGGTGGCGCTGCTCGCGGACAGCACGAAGTGGGGCTCCACGGAACGCTTCACGGTGACGCCGCTGGACCGGCTGGACAGCGTGGTGACGGACACGGACCTCCCCGACGAGGTCGCGGCGCGGATCGAGGAGGAGGGCCCGGCGGTGCTGCGGGCGGGCTGACCCCCCGGCCAGAACCCCGGCCTGTCCCCCGACTCCCGGCGAGTCAAGGCGAGTCGTGCCACACGCCCACCGCTGAACCGTCCGCCCTCAGAAACCGTAAGAGAGTGCGACAGGACCGTCGTACCGGGATGAGCGGCGGTCACCCTGGGCAGAACTCACCCAACCGACCCGACGACCTCCTCCCGGCCCATCCCCGAGTCGCCCCTCCGCCCGCACCTCGTAGGCTCCCGGCCACCGCACCGTCACACCGGAGGGGAATCTCTCCCTCATCCCCTCCCCACACCGGTGACGGTCCAGGGGGCGCGCGAGAGCCCTCGTACGCCCCACCGCTCACACCCGGACCGGCACCGCCCGCACCTCGCCCCCTCCCGCACGCCCCACGCGGGAGGGGGCGACGCGAAAGGACGAAGCGCCCCGTGACCGTGCTGCCGACCACGAAGACGCTGTACGACGAGACAGCCCCGCTCCCGACGACCGCGACGGCCGGGCCGAAGAACCCCGCCGCGAGCCGCCATGTCCGCCGGGCGATCAGCCTGCTGCCGCTGCTGTTCCTGGTCATCTGGGCGGCGCTGGACTGGCACACGGTCCGCGACGGCGCGACCCGCCTGACCGGCGCGGACCCCTGGTGGCTGCTGGCCGGGGCGGGCTTCACGTTCCTGGGCTGCGTCGCGGCGTCGTTCATCCGCCAGGGCGCCCTGCTGGACCGCCTCCCGCCGGGCCCCCTGCTGGCCTCCCAGTTCGCGGCGGGCGCGGCGAACCACGTCCTGCCCGCGAGCCTGGGCGCCCACGCGGTCACGCTCCGCTTCCTCCAGCGCCAGGGCGTCCCCCTCCCCCGCGCGACGGCCTCCCTGGCCCTCTACTCCCTGGCCCGAGCCGTGGCCAAGACCCCGGTGGTCCTGGCCTTCGTGATAGCGGCCCCGAACGCCGTACGCCCCGAGGCCCTCCTCCCCAACGGCCGCGCCCTGATGGCCGCGGTGACCGGCATCCTCCTGATCCCCGCGGCGGCGGCCCTGGTCCTGGCGGCGTTCCGTCCTCTACGCCGTCCCACGGTGGACTTCGTCCGCACCGCCCTCACGGGCGTGAAGGGCATCCACTCCCGCCCGTCCCGCTTCCTCTCCCTGTGGGGCGGCGCCATGGCGGCCCCCCTGATCCAGGCGGCGATCGTCGCCTCGGTGGGCACGTCCCTGGACCTCCCCCTGTCCTGGCTCCAGCTGGCCTTCGCCTACCTCGCCGCCAGCACAGCCGCAGGCGCCGTCCCGGCCCCCGGCGGCATAGGTCCCCTCGACGCAGCCCTCATCCTCACCCTCGCCGGCTACGGCACTCCCCTCTCCCTCGCCACAGCCACGGTCCTCGGCTACCGCGTCCTGACGGTCTGGGTCCCCCTGCTGCCGGGAATGCTGGTGATGTCGGCGATGGTGCAGCGAGAGCTGCTGTAACCCCCGAACCGCCTCTGCAAGGTTTCCGCAAGCCCCCTGCAAGGATTCCGTCGCACCGCCCGGGCACCTCCCCTGACGGAGCACATTCATGACGGGTACGACACGGGGGTACCACATGAACCAGAGCACCACGCGGACATCCGCGGAAACCCTTCCCACGACCGGCGCCTCGCAGTGGCTCACGCTGCCGCACTGCAAGCGTGTCCTGGTCGTCGTCCACACGGAGGTGTATGGAAAGCGGCTGCACGACATCCTGCCCCTGCTGGAGTCCGACCTGCGGATCCAGGTCGAGTTCACGATCGCGCCGCACGCGTTCAATCCGGGGGCGGTACGGTCCGTGCCGGCGCGGCACGGGGGGCTGATCCCGTGGGAGACGGCGGTGCGCGGGCGGTACGACCTGGTGATCGCCGCCGGGTCGCAGGGACTGCACCTGCTGGACGGCCCGCTGCTGCGGCTGCCGCACGGCGCGGGCCACATCAAGCTGACCCACCCGGACGACGACCGCCATCCCGGTGCGCCACGGACCGTGGAAGGGCTGGGCCGGCGGTATCTGGTGCGGGACGGGCGGGTGGTCCCGGCGGCGCTGGCCCTCGCCCACCACGACGACCTGGACACGCTGCGCCGCCACTGCCCCGAGGCGCTGCCGGTCGCCGAGGTGGTCGGGGACTCCTCGTACGACCTGTTGAAGGCCGGGTTGCGCAGGCGTCCCCGGATCAGGGCGGCGCTGGGGCTGCGCCGGGGGCAGAAGCTGGTGGTGGTCTCCTCCACCTGGGGTTCGGGGTCCAGTTTCAACCGGCTGGACGCCCTGCTGCCCCGGTTGCTGAGCGAGCTGGACCCGGCGGCGTTCAGGGTCGCCGTGCTGATCCATCCCAACGTCTGGTCCGGGCACGGCGACTGGCAGGTCCGGTCGTGGCTCTCGGCGGCACGCGGCCACGGCATCGCGGTCGTCCCGCCACAGGCCGACTGGCGTGCCGCGGTGATCGCCGCCGACTGGCTGATCGGCGACCACGGCTCGGTGACGCTGTACGCGACGCTCGCCCGCGTGCCCATCCTGCTCGCCCGCTTCCCTCAGGAGGACATCGACCCCCACTCGCCCATCTCCGAACTGGCGCGTGTCGCACCGGCGTTGTCGGCCGGCCACCGGCTCGCGGAACAGCTCGCCTACGCGCGCGCCACCTACCCGGCGGACGACTACGCCCGGATCGCCCGCCACCTGTCCTCCGAGCCGGGCCGGTTCGGCCGCAACCTGCGGAAGGTGATGTACCGGCTGCTGGGCCTCCCGGAACCCGCACACCCTCCGGTCCTGCCGCCGCTGCCGCTCCCCGCCCCGCTGTGGGAGACGGCGCACGGCGAGGTGTCGGCGTGAGCGGCCTGCTGGTCGTCCGGCTGGACGCGGCCGGCGGGGAGAACTGGCGGGAGTGCGCCGACATGCTGTACGCGGCCCGCCCGCTCGCCCTCGACGGGGCCCGCCTGCTGACCGGTCTGACGCTGGAGCGCTATCCGGGCTGCGGGCTGGTCTGTGTGCCCGGCGAGGACGGCGGCTGGGTCCTCGGCACCCGCTCGGGCCTCACCGTCGTCACCCCTCCAAGCGGTCTGTCAGGCGTCGCGCGTCCGCTGCGCTGACCGGCCGGTAGCGGGTCAGGGACTCGGTGTACAGGTCCCTGGCCCGCTCCGTGTCACCGCGTTCCTCGGCGCCCTGTCCGAGCATCTCCAGGGTCCGCGCCTGCCAGTGAACGGAGCCGGTCTCCTCGAACTCGGCGAGAGCTCGCAGGAGTTGACTCTCCGCCAGGTCGTGCAGACCGACGCGGGCATGGGCCCGGCCCAGGAACGCCAGCGCTCTGGCGGCGTCGTACGGGTCGTTCTCCTGAAGGAGTTCGGCGCGTGCCTCGCGCAGGTGGGGCAGGGCCTCGTCCGGTCTGTCGTCGGCGAGGGCGACGTCTCCGAGGCAGATACGGGTCAGGGCGGCGCCGCGCCGGTAGCCGATCTCCTCCCGCAGGGTGAGGGCCTCGGCGAAATGGCGGCGGGCCTCGGTGAGACGTCCGGCGAGCCGGTGGGTCTGGCCGAGCCCGTAGAGCGCCTGCGCCTCGGCCCGCCGGGCGGTGCCCCCGCCGGCGGCCGTCTCCTCCCGTGCGAGGTCGAGTGCCTCCTGTTCCCAGGCGATGGCGTCGTCGTAGCGGCCCGCATTGTTGAGGGCGATTCCTCCGGAGGTCAGCATGCGGCTGACCCCGTCCCGGTCCCCCACCCGCCGAGCCGCCCCGAGCCCGATCTCATGCGCCTCAATCCACAGGTCGTAAGGTCTGATCCGCAAGAAGTACGGCCATAACGCATCCGCGAGCTGCCAGGCGGCCGCATCCTGCCCCCGTCGCGCGCAGTCGCGCAGGACTGCCATGAGCGCCGCACTCTCCTCACCCAGCCACCGCAACGCCCCGGCCGCGTCGGCGAACGGGGCCGGCGAGGGCGGCCCCGTGTAGTCGCGGCGCAACGTGCGATGGCTGGGACTGAGCAGCGCCTCCGCGGCCGTCGCGACGGACAGATAGTGGTCGACGGCCCGCCGCCGCGCCCGGTCGAGGCCCTCGGCGCTCTCCTCGGCGGCCGCACGCTCCCGGGCGTGCAGTCGAAGCAGGTCGTGGAAGCGGTGCCGGTCGGGCCCGAGATCCTCCAGCAGGTTCGCCTCGACCAGCGCGTCGAGCATCCGTTCCGCGTCACCGGCCCCGACATCGAGGACGGCCGCGGCGACAGCCGTGGAGAAGAACGGCACCGGCAGCAGCCCCAACCTGCGGTATCCAGCCGCGAGTTCGGGCGCCAGCAGGCGGTACGACTCCTGGAGCGCGGCCCGTACGGCGGACTCCCCCTCGATACTCAGCGCGTCCAGCGCGCTTTCGTCGCCGCCGCCGAGCGCCCGAGCCATCACGGCGAGCGGCTGGCGGGGCCGGGCGGCGACCCGGGCGCCCGCGACGCACGCCGCGAGCGGCAGGCCCGCGCAGGCCCGTGCCATGGTCAGCGCGGCCTCCGGCTCCCGCCGGACGCGGTCGGCGCCGACCCGACGGCTGAGCAGTTCCATCGTCTCCCGGGTGGCCAGCGCGGGCAGTTCGAGGAAGGAGGCGCCCTCGGGGCCGAGTCCGGTGAGGCGGTTGCGGCTCGTGACGACGGTCACCGCGGCGGCCGAGCCCGGCAGCAGCGGGCGTACCTGCGCCGCGCTGAGCGCGCTGTCGAGCAGCAGCGCCATCCGCCGTCCCGCCGTCGCCGAACGCCACAGTGTCATACGGCCGTTGAGGTCAGCCGGAACCTGGTCGTGGCCGAAGGAACGCAGCAGCCCGAGGAGCAGTTCGCCGGGGCTCACGGGCCCTTCCGGGGAGTGGCCGCGCAGGTCGGCGTACACCTGCCCGTCGGGGAACTCCTGCGCACGGCCGAGCAGCCAGCGCCGGGCCAGGGTCGTCTTCCCCATCCCGGCGGGTCCGCTCACGACGACGGTGACGGGCCCACCGTCCGCCATCAGCCCTTCCAGTCGGGCGAGTTCACCGTCCCGGTTGACGAAGTGCCCGGGCGCCGGGAGGAGTTGGCGGGGTACGGCGGGGGCGGCCGGCGCGTGGAAGTGGATGCCGCCCGAGACGTCGCGGGCCTGGACGACGGGGCCGGTGAGACGGGCGGAGGTGCCGATGGTGTTCTGGACCTGGGGTGCGGGAGCGGCGAGCAGGTCGCGCAGGGCGCGGGCGAGGTGCGGTGACCCGGCCGTACGGCGGGCGAGCGTCTCGGCCAGCAGGCCGAGGTCGTCGAGGGCATCGGAGGCATCGGGGGCCGAGTCGGACAGTTCCTCGGCGAACTCGGCCAGCAACGCGCGTAGCGCGCCGGGCCGGGCGGCGGCCGCCGCCTCCAGGGCCGCCCGCAGTTCTCGCACGGTCTCGGTGTTCGGCATATGCCGTTGCTACCCGGATCCCCCACTTCCAAAAGAAAGCACACAACAATTGGCCATTTTCAGATCAACTATCTTTCATATTTCGCTACTTATCTATCGCGTGCGATTCTTGTCCACTCCGAAGCGGAGGCTGGACCGTCGGACGGGGACGCTGGTGGACTTACGGATTCGCGTGCTGGGGCCGGTGGAACTGCACGCAGACCGACAGATCGACACACTCGGCTCCGCGAAAGAACGCATCCTCCTGGCCGCCCTGGCCCTCGACGCGGGCCGGCCCGTCCCCACGGACACCCTGGTCGACCGGCTGTGGGACGACGGCACCGCGCCCGCACGGCCCCGCGCCAATCTGCACACCTACGTCGCCCGGCTCCGCCGCCGGCTGCGCGACCTGGGCGCCGAGGACCACCTGGTGCCGCGGACCCACTCCTACGCCCTGGACCTCGACCCCGAGCGGGTGGACTGCCACCGCTTCCAGGACCTCGCCGCCCAGGCCCGCACACTCGCCGACCGGGGCGCCGACCGGCAGTCCCTGCGCCTCCTGGACGAGGCCGACACCCTCTGGCGCGGCGAGCCCCTCGCCGGACTGCCCGGCCTCTGGCCCGAACACGCCCGCGGCGTCCTCACCGAACGCCGCCTCGCCGCCCGCCTCACCCGCGCCGACCTCGAACTCCGCGCCGGCCACTACGCCGACCTGGTCCCCGACCTGACCGCCCTGTCCGCCGCCCACCCCACCGACGAGGCCCTCGCCGTCCGCCTCATGACAGCCACCTACGGCTGCGGGCGCCTGGCGGACGCGCTGCGCGTCTACGACACCGTACGGCGCCGCCTCGCCGAGGACCTCGGCGCGGACCCCGGCGAGGCACTCACCCGCCTCCACCACCTGATCCTCAACGGCGCCCCCGCAGAGAGCCTCCCGGTACGCCCCGAACCGACTGTCACCGCACCTCACATCCTGCCGAGCCACGCCGAACTGGTGGGTCGTGAGCGGGAGTTGGCGGCCATCGTCCGGTACGCCGCCACAGCCGCGCCCCGGCACGTCATCGCCCTCCAGACGGTGTCCGGCATGGCGGGGGTGGGCAAATCGGTCCTGGCCATGCACGCCGCCTCGCACCTCACCCCCCGCTACCCCGACGGCCTGGTCCACCTCGACCTGCGCACCCACGCCCCCGGCCAGCAGCCCCTGACCGAAACCTCGGCCCTGACCACCCTGATCCGCGCCTTCGGCGTCCCCACGTCCTCCCTCCCCGGCGACCTCGACGGCCTCGCGACCCTGTGGCGCGGCCTCCTCGGCGACCGCCGAGCGATCGTGATCCTCGACGACGTACGCGACGCACCCCAACTCCGCTCCCTCCTCCCCGGCCCCTCCCCCTCCCTGGTCCTGGTGACGAGCCGCAGACGCCTGACGGGCCTGCCGGGCCTGCACTCCATAGAACTGGACGTCCTGCCGACCGACGACGCCGTCGCCCTCTTCCGCTCGGTGGCCGGCCGGGAACGCACGGGGCAGACGAACGAGGTGACCGACATCGTGCGCCTTACCGGACATCTCCCCCTCGGCATCGAACTCGTCGCGGGACGGCTCGCCTCCCGTCCCGCGTGGACGACCACGCACCTGCTGCGCAGGCTCACGCAGAGCCCGGGACGATTACGGGAGATCCGTGACGGCACGGGCGGAGAAATCGCCGCCGCGTTCGATATTTCGTTCCGCGCGCTCGAACCCAAGGAACAGAGGGCATTCCGGTTTCTCGGACTCCGCTTCGGGCCGACCATCGACGCGTACGCGGTCGCGGCCCTCGCCGACCTTCCCCTGGACGACGCCGAGGACATTCTCGACGCCCTCCTCGACTCGCATTTGATTCTGGAACCCGCCGCCGAACGCTTCGCGCTCCACGATCTCCTGGCCGAATACGCGCGCACACTGGTCATGTCCGAGGAGTCGGACACCGACCGCGCGGAAGCGATCTCCCGCCTCGTCGACTTCTCCCTCCAGGCCGCCGACTCCGCCGACCGCGCCACCTACCCCCGCCGCCTCCGCATCAACCACTCCCCCGCCACCACCCACCGCCTCCCACCCTGGACCGACCCCACCGCCGCCCGCGACTGGCTAGCCGCCGAACGCATCGGCCTCATGGCCGCCGAACGCCACTGCCGCACCACCGGCCACCCCCACGAGGCAGCCCTCCTCGCAAGCGCCCTCGCCGCCTTCCTCGACGACGAGGGCCACTCCGCCGAGTCCTGGCGCATGCACGCGGCTGCCGCCGAGCACTGGCACACGACCCAGGACCCGCACCGGGAGTCACACTCCCTGATCGACCTGGGCAACGCCCTGACAGCTTGCGGCCGTTACCAGGAGGCGCGGACCGCCTACGTCCGGGCCCTGGCCGGCGCCGAAGCCTGCACCGACACCGAGGCGAGCGCGGAAGCACTGCACCAGCTGGGCATCCTCCACTGGCACCTCGGGGAGCTGCCCCAAGCCCTCGCCCGCCAGTCCCGGACGCTGGCTCTGCGCGAGTCAACGGGAGACGAGTGGCAGATCGCCCGATGCCGCAGCAATCTGGGCATAACCCACCTCTACCTGGGAAACTTCGAAGATTCCCAAGAGAATTTCGATGCCGCACTCTCCGGATTCCGAAGGTCGATGGACATGCGCCGATACGCGCGCACGCTGAACAACCTTTCGGACCTCAACCTGCGCACCGGAAAGAAAAGCACAGCCCGAGACCTCCTCCAAGAATCCCTCAGCATCTTCGGCGACATGGAGATTCCCTGGGAAAAGGCCGTCACCCAAGCGAATCTTGCCGCCACCATGGAATCCCCTCAGGACCTCACCGAAATGCTTGACCTGTATCAGGATTCCTTCAGTACTTTCCGTCGGCTCGGCGACCGCCGAAATGCCGCTGACACTCTGCACGCAATGGGAGAAGCTTTCCATTCGGCAGGTCGTTTCACCGAGGCAGCCGACCGGCATCGCCACGCCCTGGAGACGGCCCACGGGGTGGGAGCCACCACGGAAGCCGCCCAGGCCCTGCACGGACTCGCCCTGGCCGAACAGCAGTTGGGGCAGACGGAAGCGGCCGAGGCCCACCTCGTCGAGGCGGTCGCCCTGGCGGAGCGGACGGGAGCGGCACGCGAGACCGCAAAGGCGCGGGAAAGCCTGGCAAAACTGCGCGGGACGCCAGGCACGGACAGCCCCGGCAGAACCTGAGGCAACCCTGAACTGAAATATCAAAAACTTGACAGAGATTCAACGAGTTGCTTCATGATCGCTCCTGTACTACTTTCGCACTGCCGATCGGCAGAATCGAAGTAGAGCCACGCAGGAGGATCGTTGAGCACCATGCTCTATCTCATCACGATTTGCATGCCCTGCATCACGCAGGTCTTCCAAATCTGATGCGAAAGGGTGCGGTGCCCCACCACCGCACCCGGCCCCACCCGGAAAAGCCTCAGTCCTCCGCAGGCGTCAGCCGCAGCGAGATGCTGTTGATGCAGTAACGCTGGTCCGTCGGCGTCGCATATCCCTCACCCTCGAACACATGCCCCAAATGCGACCCGCACCGAGCGCACCGCACCTCCGTGCGGACCATCCCGTGGGACCGGTCCTGGATCAGTTCCACCGCGTCCGTGTCCTTCGGGTCGAAGAAGGACGGCCAGCCGCAGTGGGACTCGAACTTCGTGTCGGAGGTGAAGAGTTCGGCGCCGCAGGCGCGGCAGGAGTACACGCCGGTCGTCTTCGTGTCGGTGTATTCGCCGGTGAAGGCACGTTCCGTCCCGGCCTGCCGCAGGACCGCGTACTCCTCCGGGTTCAGCTCAGCGCGCCATTCCTCGTCGGTCTTCTCGACGTCGTACGCCATGTCAGCCCTTCCGCCGCAGGTGGTCCAGGATCAGCGGGCCCAGGTCGGTGACGTCGCCCGCGCCCATGGTGAGAACGAGATCACCGGCCCGCGCCATTCCCGCGAGGACGGCGGGCGCGGCGGCCTTGTCGTGGACGGCGGTGACGTCGGCGCCTGCGGCACGCGCCGCGTCGATGATGAGGGCGCTGGTGACGCCGGGGACCGGGTCCTCACGGGCGGGGTAGATGTCGAGGACGACGGACGCGTCGGCGAGGGCGAGCGCGTCGCCCATCTCGCGGCCCAGCTCCTGGGTGCGGGAGAAGAGGTGCGGCTGGAAGAGGACGAGAATCCGCGCGTCCCCGGCGGCGGCCCGCATCGCTTCGAGGTCGGCGGTCATCTCGGTCGGGTGGTGCGCGTACGAGTCGATGACCTGTACGCCGTCGGCCTCGCCCTTGAGCTGGAGGCGCCGCTTGACCCCGGTGTACGCGGCGATCGCGGGCGCCAGCTCCTCGGCGGGCACACCCAGCGCGACGCCGGCGGCCAGCGCGGCGACCGCGTTGAGCGCGTAGTGCCGCCCGGGCACGGACACGGCGAAGGTGAGCTGCTCCCCGTCGAGCAGGACGGTGACCTCGCTCTTCAGCCCCTGCGGTACGACGGACAGCACCCGGACATCGGCGTCGGCGGCCTCGCCGTACGTGACGACCCGGACGTCCGACACCCGGCGCGTCAGCTCCCGGGCCCCCTCCTGATCGGCGGAGATCACCAGCGTCCCGCCGGGCACGATCCGCCCCGCGAACGTCACGAAGGAGTCGTAGATCTCCTCCAGGGACGCGTAGTTGGCGTGGTGGTCGAGCTCCACGTTCAGCACGATCGCCACCTCGGGCGCGTACTTGTGGAAGCTGCGGTCGGATTCGTCGGCCTCGGCGACGAAGATCTCCCCGGTGCCGTGCAGGGCGTTGGAGCCGGGCGCGTCGAGGTCGCCGCCGATGGCGTAGGAGGGGTCGCGGCCGAGGGCGGAGAGGGAGACGGCCAGCATGGAGGTGGTCGTGGTCTTGCCGTGGGTGCCGGCGACGGCGATGGGCCGCAGGCCGTCCATCAGGGACGCCAGCGCGTCGGAGCGGTGGACGACCGGGATGCCCAGCTCGGCGGCGCGGACGAGTTCCGGGTTGTCCGCGCGGATCGCCGAGGAGACGACGACACTGCTGGCGTCGTCCGCGAGGTGGGCCGCCGCGTGCCCGATGTGGACGGTCGCGCCGAGCGCCCGCAGCGCCTGCGCCGTCTCGGAGTCCTTCGCGTCGCTCCCGGCGACCTTCGCGCCGCGCTGGGCGAGGATCTTGGCGATCCCGGACATCCCGGCCCCGCCGATCCCGATGAAGTGCGGACGTTCGAGGGAGGCGGGAAGGCCGGGTGCCATGAGCGGTACTCCAGAGGTCGAACCGGAACAGGTCAGTCGGCCTCAACCCTAGCGAAGCCGGTGAACCCCTACGCGTCGCTGTGGGAGAACAGCTTCAGCACCGGTACGCCCACTTTGTGCCGCGCCCGCGAGGCCCAGTCGCGGTGGAAGAACTCCTCCACGTAGTGCGGGTCGGTCAGCACGATCACCTCGTCCGCCCCCACCTCGTCGACCACCCCCCTCAGCGCGTCCAACGGATGGTCCTCGACGAGGGTTCCCACCGCGCTGCTCCCCGCGGAGCGCAGCGCGGTCAGCGACACCTCCAGCGCCCGCGCCCCCACACTGCGCGCGGCCTCCCCCTCGGGGGTCTCCCCTTCGTGGACCGCTTCCTCGATCTCGCCGAGGGCGACGTCGTCGATGGCCCGCAGCAGCCGGTCCGCCTGGTCCCCGCGAGGCTGGAGCAGCACGTGGAAGGTGACCGGCTCGTCGCCGTGCAGGGTCGTGACGAACTCCACGTCGGCGGACGTCAGAGCTTTCTCGATCATCAGAACGCTTGTGAACACCAGTACCCCGCTTCTCCTTCGAGGACCCCCGTGGCCCTGCGGAAACCATCCTTCCCCGTGCTCGCACGGGTTCTGCCGAGTCATAGTCTGCCCACCCGAAGCTAAACGGAACGACACATTCCGCCTTTTCGACAGCTCCGGGGTGTCGGACTCACGTTCCGGAACCCCCCTCTCCCCTTTGATACGGCGCTCGATAGCACCCGAAGAGGAACCCGTCCTCCTCCAAAAGGGACGTCAGTGCGAAGCGCCGCGGCACCTCGACGGGCGGCCCGTCGGTGATGCGCTGGGCCCCTCCTGCCGTGAGCATCGGCGAGAGCGCGAGGCACAGCTCGTCGAGCACCCCGGCGGCGACGAACTGCCCGAGCAGCCGGGGCCCGCCCTCGGTGAGCAGCCGTACGAAGCCCCGCTCACCGAGCGCGAAGGGCACCCGCGCCGGATCCACCCCCGCCCCGTCCCCGGCGACGAGCACCTCGACCCCCGCCGCGCGCGCCTCGGCGACCCGCCCGGCATCCGCGCCCGCGCCGGTCAGCAGCAGCGTCGGCACGAGCGGCGAGGTGAACAGCGGCAGCGAGAAGTCGAGATCGAGGCTGGCGGAGACGACGGCGACGGCGGGCGCGGGCGTCTGTCCGGCGGCGGCCCGGCGTGCGGCGAACTCCGCCCGCGCGCGGGCGGGCCGGTACCCCTCCTGCCGCACGGTCTGCGCGCCCACCACGACGACGTCCGCGAGCCCCCGCAACGTACCGAAGATCCGCATGTCGCCGGGGCCCGAGATCGGCCGGGAGCGGCCGTCGTGCTGGCCGGCGCCGTCGAGGGTGGAGACCATGTTGGCGCGCAGCCACACCCCGGAGGGATACGCGTACGCGTCCGCCAGCTCGTCGAGGCTCCACTCCCCGGCGGCGGGTGTCTGGTCGGTCACAGGGAACAGGCGTCGCATGCCAGGCAGTCTTACACGCCCCTTAGCATGGGTAACCGTGTCCTCCACCGCCTCCGGCATCGATCCGATAGCCCACGCCGCGCCCGTCTCCCTGTGCGCGCGTGAGCCGTACGTCCCCGCGGACCGTCTGGTCGCCGAGATGGTCCCGCCGCCGCGGTTCGACTCGGTGCGCTTCGGGACGTACCTGCCGGACCCGAACCAGCCGAGCCAGACCGAGGCCGTCGGGATCCTGGAGTCGTTCGCGACGGGCCTGGGCGGCGCGCACGCGACGGGTACCGCCAAACGGGGGTTCTTCGGCTTCGGCAAGGCGTTCGGCAAGGCCGGGCCCAAGGCGCCGGCCGGTCCCCGGGGCGTCTACCTGGACGGCGGCTACGGCGTCGGCAAGACCCACCTCCTCGCCTCCCTGTGGCACGCGGCCCCGGCCGAGCCGTCCCTCAAGGCGTTCGGGACGTTCGTCGAGCTGACGAACCTGGTCGGCGCGCTCGGCTTCCAGCAGACCGTGCAGACCCTCTCGGGCCACCGCCTGCTGTGCATCGACGAGTTCGAGCTGGACGACCCGGGTGACACGGTCCTCGTCTCCACCCTCCTGCGCCGCCTGGTCGAGGCGGGCGTCGCGCTCGCCGCCACCTCCAACACGCTCCCCGGCAAGCTCGGCGAGGGCCGGTTCGCGTCCGCCGACTTCCTGCGCGAGATCCAGGGCCTGTCCGCGCACTTCCGCGCGCTGCGCATCGACGGCGAGGACTACCGCCACCGCGGCCTGCCGGACGCGCCCGCGCCGTACGGCGACGAGGTCGTCACGAAGGCCGCGTACGCCGCCGAGGGCGCCTCCCTGGACGCGTTCCCCGCTCTCCTGGAGCACCTCGCGAAGGTCCACCCGAGCCGTTACGGCGCCCTGACGGACGGTCTGAAGGCGGTCTGCCTGACGGACGTCGGCCCGGTCCCGGACCAGTCGACGGCCCTGCGCCTGGTGGTCCTCGCGGACCGGCTGTACGACCGCGAGGTGCCCGTGCTGGCCTCGGGGCTGCCGTTCGACCGGCTGTTCAGCGAGGAGATGCTGAACGGCGGGTACCGCAAGAAGTACTTCCGTGCCATCTCCCGCCTCACGGCCCTCGCCCGTGACGCGAAGCGGCTCACCGAGAGCTGACTCACACTCACCCGGCGCCTGTCAAGGGTGAGTTCACGTCATCCGCACCACCTTTTTGAGGCGGTCTCCCGCTCGAAACGCTGAGTTAACCCTGCAAAGCTCTTTGCAGGGTTAATGTGTTTCTTGACCAGTCATTGACCAATCGTTGGTGCTGACTAGAAGCGTGGAGACATCGGAGGGGGGCACATGTTCCGAGGTGGGAGGGCCCGGACGGGCATGGCGCTCATCGCGGCGTTCCTGCTCGCGCTCCCCTTTTTCACCATTGCGTCTCCCTTCGCACACGCGCACACGGCCCGTCACGCACAGGCCAAAGCTCAGCCCGGAATGCACCCCCTGGGCATCGCGCTGCGCGACGTCAAAGTCACCACCCGCGACTGTGACCGGTCCGGGGGTCCTGCGGGTCCGCTGCGCACCCGCGACCGAAACCGCGCCACCCTGACCGCCGACTCGGCTCCCTCCGAGCCCGAGCGGGTACAGGTGGCGCAGGATCCCGCGGCCGCGCACCCGGCAGGTTTGCCCGGTGCGGACCGCCACCGCCCGTCGAGATCCTCGGCGAGCCACTCTCCGGCGGCGCTCCAGGTCTTCCGCTGCTGAGAGAGCTGGGCAGAACAGAGCAGTTCCCCCACCCTGTCCTGCACGTCCGACGCGCCCCCACGCGCGCCAGGAGGAGTCACCACATCATGCAGCCCCTCATCGACAACGCCCGTACGTTCGGACAGCGCCCTGAGGAGTTCGCCAAACTCGCAGAAGGCCAGTCCCCTCAGGTCCTCTTCGTCACCTGCTCCGACTCGCGGGTCGTCCCCGCCCTGATCACGGGCGCCCGCCCCGGCGAGCTCTTCGAGCTGCGCACCGCGGGCAACATCGTCCCCCCGTACGGCACCGGCGCCCCCTCGGGCGAGGCCGCGACCATCGAGTACGCCGTGGAGGTCCTCGGCGTGCGGGACATCGTCGTGTGCGGTCACTCGCACTGCGGCGCGGTCGGCGCCCTCGTCCGCGGTGACGACCTGGACGCCGTACCGGCCGTCCGCGACTGGCTGGCGCACGCCGCCGACGAGCCCGACGCGACCGAGCCGTCCGATCCGACCGTCGCCCGCGCGGTCCAGAACCACGTCCTCGCGCAGATCCTGCGGCTGCGGTCCTACCCGTGCGTCGAGAAGCGGCTCGCCGACGGCCGGCTGACCGTGCGCGGCTGGTACTACGAGGTCCACACCGGCGCCGTGCAGGAGCACGACGTCGCCACCGACCGCTTCCAGGCTCTGTGAGCGGCCCGATGACCACTTCCCAGAACACCCGCATATCCCGTTTCCCGCACCTCAAGGAGGATTTCGCGGCCTCCCTGGTGGTCTTCCTGGTCGCGCTCCCGCTGTGCGTGGGCGTGGCCGTGGCCTCCGGGGTACCGGCCGAACTCGGCCTGATCACCGGCATCGTCGGCGGGATCGTCACCGGACTCATGCGGGGCTCCAGCCTCCAGGTGTCCGGCCCCGCCGCGGGCCTCACCGTCCTCGTCTTCGAGGCGGTACGGGAGTTCGGCCTCCCCGCGCTCGGTGTCATCGTCCTCGTCTCGGGCGCCCTCCAGATCACCATGGGCGTCCTCAAACTGGGCCGCTACTTCCGGGCGATCTCCGTCTCCGTCGTCGAAGGCATGCTGGCCGGAATCGGTCTCGTGCTGATCGCCGGTCAGCTGTATTCGCTCATCGGTACGAAGGCTCCCGAGTCGGGGCTCGGCAAGATCGCCGGGCTGCCCGAGGCGTTCGTGGACGCGGCGGGCTCCACCGCCGCGCTGTCCTCACTGGCGCTCGGCGCGGGAACCATCGCCGTCCTCGTCCTGTGGAAGCGGATGCCGGCCAAGGTCCGTACGGTGCCCGGTCCGCTCGCCGCGGTCGGGCTCGCGACGGCCGCCGCGCTCGTCCTCGATCTGCCGGTCGCCACCGTCGAGGTCAAGGGTCTGCTGGACTCCATCCAGCCGCCCTCCCTCGGCGCGTTCGGCGAACTCGGCTCCATCGGGCTGCTCGGTACGGTCGTCGCGTTCACGTTGATCGCGTCCGCCGAGTCGTTGTTCAGCGCGGCGGCCGTGGACCGGCTGCACGACGGTCCACGCACCGAGTACGACAAGGAGCTCATCGCGCAGGGCGCGGGCAACACGATCTGCGGGGCCCTCGGGGCGCTCCCCATGACCGCCGTCATCGTCCGCAGCGCGGCCAACGTCCAGGCGGGCGCCCGCACCAAGGCGTCCCGCGTCCTGCACGGGGTGTGGCTCCTGCTCTTCGCCGCCCTGTTCCCCGACCTCCTCGCGTACATCCCCATCCCCGCGCTGGCCGGCATCCTCGTCCACGCGGGCGCGAAGCTGGTCCCCGTCCGTGCGATCGCCTCTCTCTGGCGCGAGCACCGGGGCGAGGCCCTCATCCTGGTCGCCACCGCCGTCTCCATCGTCGCGGTGAGCATGTTCGAGGGCGTCCTCATCGGCCTCGCGCTGGCCGTCGCGAAGACCGCCTGGGAGGCGTCCCACATCAAACTGGAGGTGATCGACAAGGGCGCGGGCCCTGTCCAGGCGTACCTGTCGGGCAACGCGACCTTCCTGCGCCTCCCGAAGATCCTGGACTCCCTGGAGTCCCTCCCGCAGGACCGTCCCGTGGAACTGGACCTCTCCGGCCTCCACCACCTCGACCACGCCTGCCGCACCGCACTGGAGAGCTGGGCCGAGAGGCACAGCGCGGTGGGGACGGAACCGGTAAGGGTCACGGCGGGCTGATTCACCGTCAGGGGTGCGGGAGGTTCTTCAGGGGCGCGGGGCTGTGTCAATGTGCGGCTACCGCCGCGCGGGCGCGACCACCCCCGCCCCCACCCTTTGATGCGGCCCCGAAGGGGCACGCATCTTCAGGGGCGCGGGGAACTGCGCGACCAGCCCCAGCGGCGCCGCACCCTCCAACGGCGAACTCCCGGCACCCCCTTGGGAGCCCCCAACCGTCCGGCCCGGGGAACAGGACACACCCCGGGCCGGGCACGCCGTATTCCCGCAACGCGATCATCCTGATAGACACATGCGTCGTACCGCCCCTGTCCGCCAGCAGGAAGGTCCCCGCATGTCCACGACCCGCCGCCAGGTGCTGCGCAGCAGCGCCGCAGGCATTCTCTTCACCGGCGCTCTCACCGACCTCTTCGCCGGTACGGCCACCGCCGACCCCATCGGCCACCACGGCTACGGCCCCCTCGTCCCGGACCCGGACGGTCTCCTCGACCTCCCCCGCGGCTTCCGCTACCGCGTCCTCTCCCGCGAGGGCGACCAACTCCGCTCGGGCGAGGGCATCGTCCCCTCGAACCACGACGGCATGACAGCGCTCCCGGGAAGAGCGGGCCGCGTGCACCTGGTCCGCAACCACGAGAACCGGGTCACCGCCAAGCACCAGGTCCCGACGGTGGACGGCCTGACGTACGACCCCGCCGGCAAGGGCGGCTGCACAGCCCTCACCCTCTCCCCGCACGGCGACGTCCTCACGGAACGCGTCGCGATCGCCGGCACGGCGGTGAACTGCGCGGGCGGCCCCACCCCGTGGAACACGTGGCTGACCTGCGAGGAGACAGAGGACAAGGCCGGCACGAACGGCTACACCAAGGACCACGGCTACATCTTCGAGGTGGACCCGGCAGACCCCCACCGCACGGGCGCCGTCCCCCTCACCGCGATGGGCCGCTTCCAGCACGAGGCCGTGGCGATCGACCCGTACACCGGCGCCGTCTACGAGACGGAGGACGCCTTCGACCGCCCCTTCGGCCTCTTCTACCGCTTCCTCCCGGCCCGCCCCCTCGGCGGCCCCCGCTCACTGCGCGCGGGTGGCCGGCTCCAGGCGATGCGCGTCCCCGGCGTACCGGACCTCTCCTCGATCCAGGAGCCGGGCACGTCCTTCGGCCGCATCGAGTGGGTGGACGTCCCCGACCCGCAGGCCGTCTCGACCCCGACCCGCCTCCAGGACTACGGCCCGAAGGGCATCACCCACGCCCAGAAGCTGGAGGGCTGTTACTGGGGCGGCCGCAGCGTCTACTTCGTCTCGTCCTTCGCCCACTCGTCGCAGGGCTCCGCCGCCGACCACTTCGGCCAGATCTGGCGGTACGACCCGGCCGACCGCCGCCTGACCCTCGTCGTCGTCTTCGGCCCGGACACGGACATCCAGCTCCCCGGCGAGTCCCCCGACAACATCTGCCTCGCACCGAGCGGTGGCCTGATGGTGTGCGAGGACGGTGACGGGGCGCAGCACGTGTACGGGGTGACGCGGAAGGGGGAGGTGTACGCGATGGCGCGCGGGCGCCAGAACATCGGTACGCCGGACAAGCCCGAGTGGGGCGAGTTCGCGGGGGTGACGTTCTCGCCGGACCGGCGGACGATGTACGTCAACTGCTACACCCCCGGGACGACGTTCGCGGTGACGGGGCCCTGGCGGTAGGTGTGAGGGGGGCCGTCGGCCCCCCTTTTCCCCACCTGAGTGAACCCGTCGGAGCGGCACCCCGGGCATCCGATGTGATTGTCATACCTTCCTACGGTGATCACTCCCGTACGCGCTCTCGCCACCGCCTGCGTCCTCGCCACCGCCCTCACCGCCTGCGGCACCACTCGGGCCGCGAGCCCGTCCGCGGCCCCGGAACGCGCCCCCTCCTCCGCGCCCCCGTCCCCCGCCGCGGCCCCCTCGCTCTCCCCACCCCCCACCCTGGCCGCCGGCCCCTCGGGCCTCACCCCCGTCTTCGAGCACGCCCCCCGGGGCGAGGACCGCACCGTCGCCCTCACCTTCGACGCGGACATGACCGCCGATCAGGGTCCCCGCGCGGCCCGGGGCGAACACTTCGACAACCCGGCGCTGATCTCCACACTCCGCTCGCTGAAGATCCCCGCGACGGTCTTCATGACGGGCCGCTGGGCCGAGGAGTACCCCGACCAGGCCCGCTCGATCGGCCGCGACCCCCTCTTCGAGGTCGCCAACCACTCCTACAGCCACCACGCGTTCACGGACGACTGCTACGGCCTCCCGACGGTCCCGGAAGCGGACATGCGCGCCGACGTGGAGCAGGCGTACGCCGCCTTCCGCAAGGCGGGCGTCCCGCACGCGATGCCCTACTTCCGCTTCCCCGGCGGCTGCTACGACAAGGCGGCCCTGCGCGCGCTGAGCGCGAGCGGCGTCACGGCCGTCCAGTGGGACGTGATCAGCGGCGACGCGTTCGCGACGGACGCGGACGCCGTGGCCCGCCAGGTCCTCGACGGGGTGAAGCCGGGTTCCGTGGTCGTCATGCACTGCACCCGCAGCGCCGCCCCCACCACGGAACGCGCCCTGCGCACGATCGTCCCCGAACTCCGCCGCAAGGGGTACCGCTTCGTGAAGGTCTCCGAGCAGATCAGGGCGGCCGTACGCTGAGGGCATGAGCGAGACGCCGTGTGCGGAGTGCGTGCTGTGCCGGGAGCCGACGGAGTATCCGGCGACGCAGAAGGGGGTCACGCTGTGCCCCGTATGTGAGTGGCAGGAGGCGCAGCGGTCGGCTTGTTCGGGGTGACGTGATCATTCACCCCTCACTCCGCCGCCCTCCGCGACACCAGTCGGCACGCTCCCCACACCACCCCCGCCGACACCGCCGCAGCCGCGATCAGCGGCACCACCGGCATCGGTACCACCGCCTCCCGTGACCCCGTGACCAGGTCGCTGACCGCCGCCTGTGCGGGCGAGCCGCTCACCACGAGCGCCAGCAGCGCGCCCAGCATCAGCGCGGGTACGGCCCGCCCGGGGGACCGCAGGACCGGCCAGGCGCTGATCGCCCCGATCGCCGTACCCAGCAGCGCGCAGGTCAGCGCGGCCAGCGCCCCCGCCCCGGCGGCTTCGAGCACCGGTACCCGGCGCTGGTGGTCCGAGCTGACGGGATCGCTGATCCACGTGACGACGAGCGTCCCGGCCAGCCCGATCCCGGCGGCGGCGCCCCCGCCCACCAGGACGGCTCCGAGGTGCGCCCGCCCGGGCCCCACGGCCGCCGCGACGACGCTCCGCGCGGCGGCCGGCTCGTTGCCGACGCAGATCCGCACCAGCCAGGCCGCGACCGGCAGCAGCGCGGCGGCGGCGTACCCGAGGGAGTCCAGCAGGGGCTGCCCGCCCTGGACGCCGATGCCCAGGAAGACGGCGTACAGCAGGACCGGCGGCAGCCACCGCTGGGACCGCGCCAGCAGCGCCGCCTGATACCGGACGACGGCCCCCATCACACGCCTTCCTTCCGCACGCTCTCCACGTGCCACGGCGGCCGGTCCCCCAGCAGTTCCCGCAGGACGACGTCGGAGTACGCCACCGGCACGCGCACCCGCCACACCCCGCCCTCCTCGACGGCGGACAGCGCCCGCAGCGCCACCTCACCGGGCAGCGCGGCCCCCTCGGCACCCCGCACCTCGACGACGGCACAGGGCCCGTCGACTTCAGCGGCCTCCTCCGTACGCCGCTGAAGTCCTCCGTCCCGTACCGCGTACACCGCGTCGGCCACCCCCGCCAGCCGCCGGGGATCGTGGTCGACGAAGACGACGGCCCCGCCCCCGGCCGTACGCTCCGCGACCGCCCGCTCCAACTCCCCGCGCGCCCCGGCGTCCAGCCCGGTCCACGCCTCGTCCAGCACCAGCAGTTCCGGTTCGGCCACGAACGCCTGCGCCACCGCCACCTTCTGGCTGCTCCCCTTGGACAGCCGCCCCATGGGTGTCCGCGCGAACCCGGCGGCCCCGAACCGCTCCAGCCACTCCCCCGCGACCACGGCGGCCCGCCCCCGCGCGAGCCCGTGGACGGCCCCGAGGTGGGTCAGGTAGGAGACCGGCGTGAAGGGGAGCGCGGCCGGGAAGCGCTCGGGGACGTACGCGGTACGGGGCTTCCCGCTGACCCGGCCCTCGGTGGGCGCGTCGAGCCGGGCCAGCAGTCTCAACAGGGTTGATTCCCCTGTCCCGTTGGCCCCTTCGACACGGGTGAGGGTGCCGGGTGGCAGGTCGAGCCCGATCCCCCGGAGGACCCAGGGCCCGCGCGGGCCGAACCTCCGCCCCACCTGGTCCAGTCGGAGTGCGTGATCCATGGCCGCATCCTCCCTCACCCGGGAGGTCACGTAGCCTGCTCCGGGTGAGCGACAGTCCGTTTCAGTCCGAAGCCAGCCCGCGCGACGAGGCCCCGCAGTTCGTCCTGCCGCTGGTCGTCCGTATCGAACGCGACGCGCCTCCGGCCCGTACCGACGCCCTGGAGACCTCGGCCCGTGCGGTGCTGCGGATCCTGGACGACGCCCGGTCGCACGGCGAGGGCGAGTGGGCGCGAGCGATCGCCGACTGGCAGGACGCGCGGATCCGCAAGGTGGTCCGGCGTGCGCGGGGCGCGGAGTGGCGGCGCGCGGAGGCGCTGGACGGGATCACGGTCACCGGCAAGTCGGCCGAGGTGCGGGTCTTCCCGCCGGTCCCGCTGGACGGCTGGCCCAAGGAGCTGGCCAAGCTGCAGGTCTCCGGCACGGACCTCGACGACCCCGAGCCGCCGTCCGGCGCGGAGGCGGGCGTACCCGTGCTGTGGCTCAACCCGGAGCTCGGCATGTCCGCCGGGAAGACGATGGCCCAGACCGGGCACGCGGCCCAACTCGCCTGGTGGGAGCTGTCCGACGAGCAGCGGACCGCCTGGCGCGACACCGGTTTCGCGCTCGCCGTCCGGACGGCCGGGCCCGAGCGGTGGCGTCGACTGACCACGAGCGGGCTGCCGTTGGTCAGGGATGCCGGCTTCACCGAGATCGCGCCGGGCAGTTGTACGGTCGTCGCGGAACATCCGGCGCTGCTCTGAGAGTTACCGTGAGATCCACAACGGCCGTTCGCAGCACCGGGAGTCGTCATGCCGCTTGACCGTCCGCCGATCAACAGCGAGGTGCCGCACTCCGCGCGCATCTGGAACTACTGGCTCGGCGGCAAGGACTGTTACCAGATCGACCGCCAAGTCGGCGACCAGATCCGGTCGTTGAACCCCGAGATCGTCGACATCGCGCGCGCCCAGCGGGCGTTCCTCAAGCGGGCGGTGGCGTACCTCGCGGGCGAGGCGGGCATCCGGCAGTTCCTCGACGTCGGCACCGGCCTGCCGTCCCACGACAACACCCACGAGGTCGCCCAGTCCGTCGCCCCCGACGCGCGGATCGTGTACGTCGACCACGACCCGGTCGTCCTCCAGCACGCGCACACCCTCCTCGCCGGGACCGCCGAGGGGGCCACCGACTACATCGAGGCCGACCTCCGCGACCCGGCGGCCATCCTGCGCGCCGCCCACGACACCCTCGACTTCGAGCGCCCGATCGCCCTCATGCTGCTCGGCATCGCCGCGCACATCCCGGACGACTCCGCGTACGACCTGGTCGGCGAGTTGAAGTCGGCGCTCCCGGCCGGCAGTCACCTGGTGTTCTGCGACAGCACCGAGGTGTTCCACGCCGCCGAGATGCGCGCGATGGTGGAGCGCTGGAACGAGGCCGGCGACAACCCCCGCGTCAACCGCACCCCGGACCAGCTCGCCCGCTTCTTCGAGGGCTTCGACCTCCTGGAACCGGGTCTGGTCCCGGTCGCCGAGTGGCGGTCCCCGGCGGACTCCGACGAGCGCAAGGACGTGGACAGCTTCGGCGGCGTGGCCCTCAAGCGCTGACCTAGCCCAACCTCAAATGTTCCTCTGAACGCGCCCTGTGAGGGTTCGCCCCGGGGTGACGGGGGTCATACCTCCGTCACCCGCACAGGGGCCGGCACGTCGGAGGAGGGGACATGACGCAGCGAGGGACGAGCGCAGGGCTGACCACAGCGCCACGACCGGGCACGCCCACGCACCTCGGCGCCGCACATCACCCGTTCCGTCTCGGTACGGGTATCGGCTGGCGGCCCGAGATCGCGGACGCGGTCGAGCGGATGCCCGGCGTCGAGTGGGTGGAGGCGGTCGCCGAGAACCTGTGCGTCGGCCACCTCCCCGAGTCCCTCCAGCGGCTGCGCGCGCGGGGCGTCACCGTCGTACCGCACGGCGTCTCCCTGGGGCTCGGAGGTGCGGACCGGCCGGACGAGGGGCGGCTCGCGGCGCTGGCGGAGCGGGCCGTGGCGCTGGGGTCGCCGCTGGTCACCGAGCACATCGCGTTCGTGCGGGCGGGCGGCGCGCTGACCGCGACGGCGACGCTGGAGGCGGGGCACCTGCTGCCCGTGCCGAAGACCCGGGACGCGCTCGACGTCCTGTGCGAGAACATCCGCATCGCCCAGGCCGCCCTCCCGGTCCCCCTCGCCGTCGAGAACATCGCCGCGCTGCTCGCCTGGCCCGGCGAGGAGCTGACCGAGGGCCAGTTCCTGTACGACCTGGCCGACCGGACCGGCGTACGGCTCCTCATCGACGTCGCCAACCTCCACACCAACCACGTCAACCGGGGCGAGGACCCGTCCCGCGCGCTCGCCGAACTCCCCGTCGAGGCCATCGCGTACGTCCACGTCGCGGGCGGCCACCTGAAGGACGGCGTCTGGCACGACTCCCACGCCCACCCGGTCCCCGCCGCCGTCCTGGACCTCCTCACCGCCCTCACCTCCCGCACGGCCCCGCCCGGGGTCCTCCTGGAACGCGACGACAACTTCCCGGACCCTGCGGAGCTGACGGGCGAGCTGGAGGCGATCCGGGAGGCGGTGTCGAGGGGGGCGCTGGCGAGGACGCGTGCGGAGACGTTGGCGGCGGTACGGCCGACGGCGACGGTGGGAGCACGACCGACAGTCCCGACGCGAGTGCGCTCGACAGCCCTGGCGGGCGTGCGCCGGGCAACCTCGACGGAGACGTGCTCGGCGGTACCGGCGCGTGGGCCTCAGGCGACCTCGACGGGCGCGCGCCCGGCAGTCCCGGCGAGGGCGTACTCGGCAGCCCCGACGGCGATACCCCCGACGCCCCTGCCGGACGTGCACCCGATGCTCCCGGAAGACGTGCCGCCGACCACCCCCTCGCCCCACACCCCCGAGCCCTCTCGCCCCGCCCGGCCCCTCCCGGCCACCCTCGCCGGCCTCGCCGATCCCACCCACCCCGCCCGCCAGCGGCTCGCCCTCGCCCAGACCTCCCTGCTCTCCGCCCTCGTCGCCGGCACCCCCGCCCCCGAGGGCTTCGACCGGGTCCGGCTCGCCGTCCAGGCGCGGGCGTTGGCCGCGAAGCGGGCCGGGATCGTCGCGAAGGTCGCGCCCGAGCTGCCGGAGATCCTCGGCGACAGGTACCGCCCGGCGTTCCTGGCGTACGCCAACGCCCGCCCCCTGCGCGGCGGTTACCGCCAGGACGCGCTGGAGTTCGCCGAACACCTCCTCCATGACGGCGACTTCCTCGCGCCGCGCCCCCGCAGGGCCCTGCGGAGCTGGTGGCTGGACAGGTCGGGCCCGGCGCCGAGGAGCGGGAGCCGGCTGGTCCGGACCATGCGCTCGCTGACCGGCCGGTGACGCACCTCTCGTTCACCCCGGCGCGGCCGTTCACACAACACCCCCGGTAAACTACGGATCCCGCACCCGACACACACGAACCACCGAAGTGCGGTGCCACACCCGGGAGGCACCATGCGAGCGCACCGCCAGGAGAGCTGGGCGAGGAACCTCGTCAGCGGAACCGGCGTCATCATCCTCGGCCTCGTCCTGACGATCGCGGCGCTGGCGTTCCCGCTCTGGTCGTACGCGGACCGCGGGGACACGGGCGACAGCGCCCCGAACCTCCTGAGCGCCGGGACGGTGGGGACGCGGTACGGCCCACTGTCCGCGCTGGACCGGGACTTCATCGAGAAGGTGCGCCTCGCGGGCCTGTGGGAGATCCCGGCGGGCACGCAGGCGCAGCAGAAGGGCACGACGACGGCCGTACGGACGGCGGGCGAGCACCTCGTGGACGGCCACACGTTCCTGGACGAGCGTGTACGCACAGTGGCGGCCCGCCTGAACCTGACGCTGCCGGACCGCCCGACGGACCAACAGCAGGGCTGGCTGCGGGAGTTGGACGAGGCCCGAGGGACGGGCTACGACTGGAAGTTCGCGAACATCCTGCGCCTCGCGCACGGCCGGATCTTCTCGGTCGTCGCGCAGGTCCGGGCAAGTACCCGCAACTCCCTGGTCCGTGACCTCGCGGACGACGCGAACGCGACGGTCCTGGACCACATCAAGGTCCTGGAGGCGACGGGGTACGTCGACTTCGACGCCCTCGCCCGCGACCTGGCCACGGACTCGCCGCCGCCGCTGACGGTCCCGGTGAACCCGTAGCCCTCCGGGGCCACTTGAGCCGCACGGCCCCCAACTCGCCGTAAGCGGAACGTCACAGACCCACAACACTCCGTCCGCATCGTGAACAAAGCGTGGCGGTACCACGGGAATCTGGCATAGAAAAACGGCATGTTCTGGGTGCTCCTGCTGGTCCTTGCGTGGGCTGTCGCGGTCACAGCCTGTACACGGCTGTGCCTGGCCGCCGTGCGCGCGGCGGCCGCCGGGACGGACTCGGCACGCACCGCCGAGCACACGCCCCCGGCGCACGCCCTGACGCTGTACGAGGCGGCGTTCCTCTCGGGCGGCCCCGCGCGGGTCGCCGACCTGACGCTGGTGTCGATGGCGAGCGAGCGCCGGCTGCTGCTCGCGCACACCGGCTGGGCGACCGTCGTCGACCCGCGCGGCCGGGACGAGATGGAGCGCTCGGTGCTGGGCGCGATCGGCCCGGAGGGCCAGTCCCCGATCGCGCCGGTCCGGGCCCGCGCGGCGACCGGCGAGGCGGTGCGGGGTCTCGCCGACCGGCTGGTGAGCGCGGGTCTGGCGATGCCGGACGGGGCGCGGACGACGGTGGCGGCGGGCCTGCGCGAGGTCCGTACCGCCGCGACGGCCGTCCTCGTCCTGGGCGTCCTCGCGCTGCTGGTGCCCGCGCCGAACGTCCCGCACACCCTGGTCGCCCTCTGGTTCGCGCTGCCCCTGGCGCTGACGCTGAGCTGCCTGGCGATGGCCCGCGTGGAGATCCCCCCGTACACCCGCTGGGCCTCCCCGGCGGGCCTGCGGCTGCTGGACGCGCTGGCCCAGGACCGTACGTATCTCACCTCGGTGGCCGTGCACGGCATCCGCGCGCTGGACGAACCGAACCTGCGGGCGGCGTTCGCGCGCGCGCCGCGCCCCCGACACGAGTAAGTCCGACGGCGCGCGCGTGCGGGCCTGCGGCTCCGGTACGAGTGGCCCCGGCGGCGTTCGTGTGCGAGCCCTGACGTTCGTGTGCGAGCCCTGGCGTTCGTGTGCGACCCGGCGTACGCGCGCAGGCCCCGGCGTTCGTGTCCGGCCCGGCGTGCGCGTACCCCGGCGGGGCGCATCGGGGCATTGGCTCCGACACCCGCCCGCCGGTGCTTGCCTTCCCCCGCACCCGGCCCCAAACATCCCTTTTGTCGCCGCCGTGCACCGAAGGGACCCCGATGCGAGCCGCCGCCCTCCACTCGGCCGCAGGAGCCCTGCTCCTGACCGCCCTCATCGCCGCCCCGGGCTCCCCCACGGCCCCCGGCTCGCCTGCGGCCCCCGGCTCTCAAGAGCTGCGCGGCACCGCCCTGGCCGCCGCCCGCGCCGCCGCGAAGGGCCTCGACTTCGGGGCCTGTCCCGGCGCGGAGGACCTGCCCGGCGCCCTGAAGTGCGCGACGGTGGAGGTGCCGGTGGACTACGCCCGCCCGGACGGCCCCCGCATCCCCCTGACGGTCAGCCGGGTCGAGGCCACCCACCGCGACCCCGGCAACAGCAAGCGCCGCGTCCCCCGCCAGGGCGCCCTGGTCTACAACCCGGGCGGCCCCGGCGGCTCGGGCCTGTACTTCCCGCTGATCGGCCTGGTCCCGGAGTGGAAGCGGATCGGCGCCGCCTACGACCTGGTGGGCTACGACCCGCGCGGGGTGGGCCGTTCCGGGCCGCTGTCCTGCCAGGACCCGAAGAACTTCGTGAAGGCCCCGTCGATGTCCCCGACGCACCCCTCGGAGTCGTACAAGCGCGAGCGGATCGCCCAGGCACGCGCGTACGCGCGCGGGTGCGCCGACCGCTCCGGCGCCGCCCTGCGCCACTACCACTCGCTGAACAACGCCCGGGACCTGGAGGTCGTCCGCGCGGCGCTCGGCGAGAAGGGCCTGACGTTCATGGGCGCGTCGTACGGCACCTATTTCGGCGCCCTGTACGCGTCGATGTTCCCGGGGCACGTCCGCCGCATGGTGTTCGACTCGGTCGTGAACCCCGACCCCGCGCGGATCTGGTATGGCAACAACCTGGGCCAGTCCCTGGCGTTCGAGAGCCGCTGGACGGACGTCCGCGAGTGGATCGCCCGGCACGACGCCGTGTACGGCCTCGGCTCCACCCCTGAGGCCGTCCTGCGCAGCTACGAGCGGGCGCGCGCGCAGCTCGCGGTGGAGCCGGCGGGCGGGGTCGTGGGGCCGGGGCAGCTGCAGCGGGCGTTCCTCCAGACCGCGTACTACGACGACTACTGGCCGCACCGCGCGCGGGCGCTGTCGGAGTACCTGAAGGGGCGGCCGGAGCAGTTGATCGGGCAGGCGGGCCCGGTGCGGGAGTTCGCGGCGGAGGCGGAGAACGCGAACGCCGTGTACACGGCCGTGGAGTGCAACGACGCGCCGTGGCCGACGCGTTGGCGGACCTGGGACCGGGACAACACGCTCGTCGCGCGGGTCGCGCCGTTCGAGACGTGGGACAACGCGTGGACGAACCTGCCGTGCGCGTTCTGGCCGGTCCCCCGCCAGCGCCCCCTGGACGTCCGCACGGCCCCCGGCGAGCTGCCGCCGACGCTCATCCTGGCGGCCGAGCGGGACGCGGCGACGCCGTACGAAGGGGCGCTGGAGCTGCGGCGCAGGCTCGCGGGGTCGGTGCTGGTGACCGAGCGGGACGCGGGCAGCCACGGCATCGGCGGGGCGTCGAACGCGTGCGTCAACCGGCACCTGGAGGCCTACCTGCTGGCGGGCCGCCTCCCGGGCCGCCGGGCGGCGTGCGCGCCGCACGCCGAGCCGAGGCCGACGGACCGCGTGCGCGAGGCGGCCCGCCGGCTGCGCTGAGCCTTACGCCAGGCCGGCGACGAGCTCGCTCACGGACTTGCGGCGGCCCGTGTAGAACGGGACCTCCTCGCGGACATGCATCCGCGCCTCGGAGGCGCGCAGGTGGCGCATGAGGTCGACGATGCGGTACAGCTCGTCGGCCTCGAAGGCGAGGATCCACTCGTAGTCGCCGAGGGAGAACGAGGCGACCGTGTTGGCGCGCACGTCCGGGTAGCCGCGGGCCATCTTGCCGTGGTCGGCGAGCATGCGGCGGCGGTCCTCGTCGGGCAGCAGGTACCAGTCGTAGGAGCGCACGAAGGGGTACACGCTGACGTAGTCGCGCGGGGTCTCGTCGGCGAGGAACGCGGGGATGTGCGAGCGGTTGAACTCGGCGGGGCGGTGCAGCGCCATGTTCGACCAGACCGGCGTGAGCGCGCGGCCGAGCTTCGTGCGGCGGAAGAGGTTGTACGCCTCCTGGAGCTGGTCGCTGGTCTCCGCGTGCCACCAGATCATGAGGTCGGCGTCGGCGCGCAGCCCGGACACGTCGTAGGTGCCGCGCACGGTGACGTCCTTGGCGGCGAGCTGGTCGAACAGCTCCTGGACCTCGTCGGCGTAGCCCGCGCGGTCCTCGGGGAGGACGTCCTTCAGCTGGAAGACGGACCAGAGGGTGTAGCGGATGGTTTCGTTGAGGTCCTTGGCCAGCTTGCCCTTGTTGGGGATCCTGCCGGGCTCGGTGGTGGGGGCGTTCTCGCTCATGCCTGTCATTCTCCCGCTCCGCCGTGCAGGCTCTGCACCGGGTTGGCCGCCAGCTCCTGTACGGCGCTGAGATCGCCGCCGATCTGGTCGACGGCCGCGTTGGCGCCGGCGATGCAGGCGGGGATGCCGACGCCGTCGTACTGGGCGCCGCAGACCGCGAGGCCGGGGAGTTTCGCGACGTGTTCGCGGATGCGGGCCACGCGCGCGTGGTGGCCGACGGGGTACTGCGGGAGGCCGTCGGTCCAGCGCACGACGCGGGTCTCCAGCGGGGTCGCGTCGAGGCCGGTCGCCTCGCGCAGGTCGTGGCGGGAGACGTCGATCAGGGCGTCGTCGTCGCGCTGGAGGATCTCCGTCTCGCCGTAGCGGCCCAGCGAGGTGCGCAGGACCAGGACGTCCGGGTCCTGGTCGGCGACCCAGGCCCATTTCCGGGAGGAGAACGTCGACGCCTTGATGGAGTGCCCGTCGACCGGCGGGACGAGGAACCCGCTCCCGGCCGGAAGGGCGGCGTCGGCGTCCGCGCGCCGGTAGGCGAGGGTGACCAGGGCCATCGACGCGTACTCGATCGCCCGCAGTTCGGCGGCGGCGCCCGGGGACTCCTCGGCGAGCAGCGCGGCGGCGACGGGGGCGGGTACGGCGACGACGACGGCGTCCGCGCGCAGTTCGCGATCCCCCGCGATCACCCGCCATCCCTCGGCGTCCCGGCGCAGCTCGCGCGCGGGTGTGCCGGTGAGGATCTCGCCCCCGCGCGCGCGAACGGCGTCGGCGACGGCGAGCGGAAGGGTGCCGATGCCGCCCTCGATGCCGGTGAACACCGGGCCCGTCTGCCGGCTGGCGGCCATCTTCGCCTGGAGTTCGCGCACCCCCTCGGTGAGCGAGGTGTGCGCCTTGGCGATCTGGAAGAGCTGGGGGACGGCCGCGCGCATCGAGATGCGGTACGCGTCGCCCGCGTACACCCCGCCCAGCATCGGTTCGACGAGCCGGTCGACGACCTCGCGCCCGAGCCGCTCGGCGACGTACGCGCCGACCGCGACGTCCTCGCCGACCTCCGTGCGCGGCAGGTCGCTGTCACGGCCGATGCGGGCGAGGCCCTCCTCGGAGAGGACTCCGGCGAGCGCCTCGGCGGCGCCGGGTACGCCCATGACGTGGCCCTTGGGCATCGGGCGCAGGGCGCCGCGGGTCCAGATCGAGGCGGTGGCCGTGGCGGGTGGCTGGAGGCGGCCTTCGAGGCCCACCTCGCACGCGAGGGCGATGCCTTCGGGGCGGCGGGCGAGCATGGACTCGGCGCCGAAGTCGGTGCGCACACCGGCGATCTCGCCGGGCAGGAGCTTGCCGCCGACTCTGTCCGCCGCGTCGAGGACGGTCACCCGCGCCCCGCGCTCCAGGAGCCGGTGGGCCGCGGCCAGACCCGCGATCCCGGCACCGATGACGACGACCCGACCCGTACCGCCCGTACGTGCTGCGCTCATGGATCCAGCCTCTCAGACCGCACTGACAACGCTCTCCATGCGGTGTGTCCGGGGTGCGTCCCGAACGTGACCTCTTCGGAACCCGGATCCGCCAACGTCGAAGCAGGTCCGCGCGTCGAAGGAACGTCCGTCGACGCGACGCGTCTTCACACCACTCGGGGGGATCTCCACATGCCCGCACGCAGATCCGCACACGCCCTGGCCGCGCTCCTCGCGGCCGCCGCCCTCGCGCTCGCCGGGTGCAGCGCCGGCGGCGACTCCGGTTCCGCCGCCCAGGACAAGGCCGCCGCCGAGGAAGACGCCGTAAAGGGGGACACCGACACCGCGCCCGGGGCCACCGGTTCGGGCCCGTCGGGCGCGAAGGCGTCCACACCGCCCAAGGCCGCCACCGTCAGCCACATCATCCGCACCGCCTCGCTCAGCGTCCAGGTCAAGGACGTCGCCAAGGCCCTGGACGCCGCGCGGACGGCCGCCGTGAACGCGGGCGGCTACGTCGGCGACGAGACCACCACCCGCGACGAGGAGGACGCCGAGCACACGGAGGTCGTCCTGCGCGTCCCCGTGGAGCGCTACGACGCCGTCCTGAGCACGCTCCAGGGCGCCGGGAAGCTCCTGGAGCGGACGTCGAAGGCCGAGGACGTCACCGACCAGGTCGTGGACGTCGCGAGCCGCGTCCAGTCGCAGCGGGCGAGCGTCGCGCGCGTGCGCGAGCTGATGGACCGGGCGACCTCGCTGAGCGACATCGTCAGCCTGGAGGGCGAACTGAGCCGCCGTCAGGCCGACCTGGAGTCGCTCCTCGCCCAGCAGGCGTCCCTGAAGGACCGCACGAGCCTGGCGACGATCACCCTGACGCTGTCCCAGACAGCCCCGAAAGCGCCCGCGGAGGCCGACGACGACCCGGGTGTCCTGGACGCCCTGTCCGGCGGCTGGGACGCCTTCGTGACGGCGCTGCGCTGGATCGTGGTGGTGCTGGCGGCGGTGCTGCCGTTCGCGCTGGCGGCGGCCTTCCTGGTGGTCGTGTGGTGGCGGGTGGTCCGGCCCCGGCTCACTCCCCGTCAGGCGGCCCCGGCGTTCGTCTCCGGCTTCCCGGAGCGGGCCGAGACAGGCACGGCAGGCACGGTCGACGAGGAGGGCGAGGAGGGCGAGCGCTCCTGAGGGCCGTCGCCTCCGCGCGGGCGCGCGGCCGTCACCCGTAGCGTGGGCGCATGAGCAACGGCGCACGGCAACGGCTGGTCGTGATCGGCGGGGACGCCGCGGGCATGTCCGCGGCGTCCCAGGCCCGGCGGGCGAAGTCCCCCGGCGACCTGGAGATCACCGCCTTCGAGCGCGGCCACTTCACGTCGTACTCGGCGTGCGGCATCCCGTACTGGGTGGGCGGCGACGTCGAGGACCGCGACGACCTGATCGCCCGCACCCCCGAGGAGCACCGCGCGCGGGACATCGGCCTGCGCCTGCGCACGGAGGTCACCGAGATCGACGTCCCCGGCCGGCGCGTGCGCGCGCGGGACGTCGATTCCGGCGCCGAGTCCTGGACGCCGTACGACCGGCTGGTGATCGCGACCGGCGCGCGTCCGGTGCGGCCTGACATCCCCGGCGCCCGCGCGCGGGGTGTGCACGGGGTGCAGACGCTGGACGACGGCCAGGCGCTGATCGACACGCTGTCCCGCGCGCGGGGGCGCCGCGCGGTGGTCGTCGGGGCCGGGTACATCGGCGTCGAGATGGCGGAGGCGCTGGTCAACCGGGGTTTCGAGGTGACGGTCGTCAATCGGGGCAGCGAGCCCATGTCGACGCTCGACCCGGACATGGGCCGGCTGGTGCACCGGGCGATGGAGGGGCTCGGCATCACGATGGTCGACGACGCCGAGGTGACCTCCCTGCGCGTGGACGCGGAGGGGTGGGTGAGCGCGGTCGTCGCCGGGGAGCGGGAGTTCCCGGCGGACGTCGTCGTGCTGGGCATCGGGGTGCGCCCGGAGACGTCCCTCGCGCGGGCGGCGGGTCTGCCGCTGGGCGAGCACGGGGGCCTGCTGACGGACGACCGCATGCGCGTGCGGGGCCACGAAGGCATCTGGGCCGGCGGGGACTGCGTGGAGGTCTGGGACCTGGTCTCGGAGCGCGAGCGGTACGTCCCCCTGGGCACGCACGCCAACAAGCACGGGCAGATCATCGGGACCAACGTCACCGGTGGCGACGCGGTGTTCCCGGGGGTGGTGGGGACGGCCGTCAGCAAGGTGTGCGGGCTGGAGATCGCCCGGACCGGGCTGCGCGAGAAGGACGCCGCGCGCGCGGGTCTGTCGTACGAGACGGTCACGATCGAGTCGACGTCCCGTGCGGGCTACTACCCGGGCGCGGCGCCCATGACGGTCAAGATGCTCGCGGAACGCGTCAGCGGCCGTCTGCTGGGCGTTCAGATCGTCGGCGGAGAGGGAGCCGCCAAGCGGGTCGACATCGCCGCTGTGGCGCTCACAGCGGCCATGACGGTGCATCGGATGACGACCCTGGACCTGGGTTACGCGCCGCCGTTCAGCCCGGTGTGGGATCCGGTGCTGGTGGCGGCGCGCAAGGCGGCCCGGAAAGTGGCTCCTTAGGCCGTGCCGGTCAGGCGCGGCAGGGCGGAGACGGCCGCCGCCTGCTCGACGGGCTTCGCGTGCGAGGCGGGTACCTGACGGGTGCGCAGGCGGTGGCCGACCGCCTCGTCGAGGGTTACGGGCCGGCCCGTCTGCGCGGCGAGGCGCCCGGCCTCCTGGCCGAGGCGGGCCACGTCCTCCCAGGGGAGCCGGATCACGAGAGAGAGTTCGGCCTCGCCGTCGGGCAGGGCGTGCATGGGGGTGACTCGGTCGTTCATCGCCTGTTCCTCACGTCGTCCCCGCGAGCGCCTTCCCCACGCCGCGGGTGCTTGCCGGTTCATACGCACGCGCGCCGGGCGGCGTTCACCGGTTCGCGCGGCTCATCGCGGGAAGTAGTTCCTCGTGGTCATCCCCGTCCATGACGTGAACCCCGTGCGCCGTACGCCCGTGGTGACGTACGCGCTGATCGCCGCGAACGTGCTCGTCTTCCTGTGGATGCCGGGTCTGGCCGGCTCGGTGAAGGGCGACAGCACGCTGGTGCAGACGTGCCATCTGCACGCCTTCCTCGACCAGTGGGCGGCCGTCCCGCGCGAACTGATCCACCAGCAGATGCCGACGCTGGTGGCGACCGGCGACGTCCGCGCGGGCGCGTGTCTGGCCGGTCCGCCGGACTACACCAAGTCGCCCGTGCTGAGCGTGTTCACGGCGATGTTCCTGCACGGCGGGTGGCTGCACCTGCTGGGCAACATGCTGTTCCTGCTGATCTTCGGCAACAACATCGAGGACCGGATGGGCCACGTCCGGTTCGCGCTGTTCTACGTCGTCTGCGGCTACGCGGCGTCGTACGGCTTCGCGGTCCTGAACGCCGACTCCACGGAGCCGCTGATCGGCGCCTCGGGGGCCATCGCGGGCGTCCTGGGCGCGTATCTCGTGCTGTACCCGCGGGTGCGCGTGTGGGTGCTGGTGCCGTTCCTGGTGTTCCTGCCGCTGCGCCTGCCCGCGTGGCTGGTGCTGGGCTTCTGGTTCGGGCTCCAGGCGTTCTACTCGGCCGGCGAGGGCGTGTCGGCGGCGGGGACGGTGGCCTACGCGGCGCACGTCGTCGGGTTCGTGGCCGGCATGCTGCTGGCCTGGCCGCTCAAGCGGAACACGGTCCCGCCCCCGGAGCCGCGCGGCCTGCTGTTCGGCAGGCGCGCGCGGCCCCGGCACACCGGGTGAGTCAGCGGGCCGTCTGCGTGTGGACGTACTCCACGAGCCGGGTGAGCGCGTCCGGCTCGATGGTCGGCATCACGCCGTGGCCGAGGTTGAAGACGTGCCCCTCCAGGCCGGCGGCGGCGTCGAGGACCTCGCGCGCCTTGGCCTCGACGGCTTCGGGGCCGGCGAACAGGACCGTCGGGTCCAGGTTGCCCTGGAGGGCCTTGCCGGGGCCGATGCGGCGGGCGGCCTCGTCGAGGGGGACGCGCCAGTCGACGCCCATGACGTCAGCGCCGGCCTCGCCCATGAGGCGCAGGAGTTCGCCGGTGCCGACGCCGAAGTGGATGCGCGGGACGCCGTACCCGGCGACCGCGTCGAAGACCTTCGCGGAGGCCGGCATGACCGAGCGGCGGTAGTCGGCGGGGGACAGCGCGCCCGCCCAGGAGTCGAAGAGCTGGACGGCGGAGGCGCCCGCCTCGATCTGGACCTTGAGGAACGCGGCCGTGATGTCGGCGAGGCGGTCGAGGAGGTCGGCCCACAGCCCGGGGTCGCCGTACATCATCGCCTTGGCGTTCTCGTACGTGCGCGAGGGGCCGCCCTCGACGAGGTAGCTGGCGAGCGTGAAGGGGGCGCCCGCGAAGCCGATCAGGGGGGTGGCGCCGAGTTCGGCGGTGAGCAGGCCGACGGCCTCCGTGACGTACGAGACGTCCTCGGGGGTGAGGTCGCGCAGCTGCGCGAGGTCCGCGCGGGTGCGGATCGGGTGCTCGACGACGGGGCCGACGCCCGGCTTGATGTCGAGGTCGACGCCGATGGCCTTGAGGGGGACGACGATGTCGCTGTAGTAGATCGCCGCGTCCACGTGGTGCCGGCGCACCGGCTGGAGGGTGATCTCCGTGACCAGCTCGGGGCGGGTGCAGGACTCCAGCATCGGGATGCCCTCGCGCACCTTGCGGTACTCGGGCAGCGAACGGCCGGCCTGGCGCATGAACCACACGGGGGTGTGCGGGACGGGCTCGCGTCTGCACGCCTTCAGGAAGGGGCTGTCGTACGTCGCTGTCGGCGGGCGGCCCGCGGGGCTCTCGTTCGCACTCACGACGGAAAGTCTCGCACGCCCCTGTGACACTCCCTCCCCCGGCTTGTTCGCCGAGCGCGCACCCGCGCGTGGGCGTGCGCTCGGGTGTCTTGCCCTGCGCGAAGGGCCCGTTCCCCTTACTCTTCCCCGCATGGCTGCGGCTCAGGGACGACTGTCGGACGGCGCGGGGATGGACGACGCGAACGGGGGTGAGCGGGAGGCTCCGGCGGCCTTCCTGGCTGCCGTGGAGGCACTGCGGGCGGCGCGGGTGCGCCCCCAGATCGAGGTGGAGCCGACACCGGCGCCGCAGCGGCTCGCGCCGTACGCGTACGCGCTGGAGGCGACCGTCGTGGACGGCGACCAGGACCTCGCGGACGGGCGGCTGGTGCTGCTGCACGATCCGGAGGGGCACGACGCGTGGCGCGGGGCGTTCCGGCTGGTGACGCTGGTGCGGGCGGAGCTGGAGCCGGAGATGGCGGTGGATCCGCTGCTGCCGGACGTGTGCTGGTCGTGGCTGACGGGCGCGCTCCAGGCGCGCGGGCTGTCGTACGGCGAGGCGAGCGGGACGGTCACGCGCGCGGGGTCGCACTACTTCGGCGGGCTGTCCGAGCGGCCGGCGACGTCGCAGATCGAGATCCGGGCCTCCTGGACGCCGCGTACGGGGCTGGACGGGGTGCCGGACGCGGCGGCGCATCTGGCGTCCTGGTGCGATCTCCTGGCGCAGGTGGCGGGGGTTCCGCCGGCCGGTCCGGGGGACGCCTCCGTGGTCACGCTGCCCCAGCGTCGCGGACCGCAGTCACGCTGATCCAGCCGCGTCTCCCCCGTTCGGGCGCATCTTGGTCATCCTTTTGTCGATACGGCCACTTTCCATCACCCAAGCGCACGCGAGTGAACCGACTCGATCTTCGGATGATCGATCGCGTGTCCGAATTGCACGGATTCTTGCTCACTAGATCGTGATCATTTTCTAAAGGACCCCGGGTTCACTGCCGAAGACGACTGTGACCTTGAAGCTCCGCCCCACTTTCAGGAGGCCCGGTGTCCGTTCTCCTTGAGCAACCCGCAAGCCTGGTCGCCTACCGCCCGAACAAGCCCACCGCGATGGTGGTCGTGGCCGACCCGCGCGTCCGCTCCACCGTCACCCGTCACCTCTGGGCGCTCGGTGTCCGCGACGTGATCGAAGCCTCGTCCGTCGCGGAGGCTCGTCCTCGCATCGGCAACCCCCGCGACATCTGCGTCGCGGACGTCCACCTCCCCGACGGCTCCGGTCTCACCCTGCTCTCCGAGACCCGCGCCGCGGGCTGGCCCAACGGGCTCGCCCTGTCCGCCGCCGACGACATCGGCGCCGTCCGCAACGCCCTCGCCGGCGGCGTCAAGGGGTACGTCGTCACCGGCACCCGGGCCGGCGTCGGCCTCCCCGGCCGGCCCGGCGCCGCACCCATCGGCGCCTCCGCCGCGCGCATGCACCGCCGCCCCCCGGGGGCCCCGAGCCACCCGGGCGGCTACCGCGAACTGTCCGGCCGCGAGGTGGAGGTGCTCCGGCTGGTCGCCGAGGGCCAGTCGAACAAGGCGATCGGCGTCTCGATGGGCCTGTCGGCCCTGACCGTCAAGAGCCACCTCGCCCGTATCGCCCGCAAGCTCGGCACGGGCGACCGCGCCGGAATGGTCGCGGTCGCGCTGCGGACCGGCATCATCCACTGACCCACTCCACCGTCCCCGACCCCCCGCGATCCATGCGGAACGAGGGATTCCGACTGGTTTCACACAAAGAATTCAGGCGGAACGAAACCCTCCGGACACCCCCTCGGCGCCGTCCGTCCACACCCGTCCGAACCCGGCCGGGGCCGTGCGTACGGCCGTCCGCACCGCGGCAGGAACCGTTTCTGCCGGTCGTCGCCACCGCCCCTCGTACGGGTCGTACGGCTGACCGGTTTACGACCCTCCCCCGCCCGTCGACGGAACGTTCCGTCGGCGGGCGGGCTTCTTGCACGGATACCCTTGACAGGTGACCGACGCCCAAGAAACCGCAGCAGCCAGTTCACTGCGAACCACCGGAGGCGCCCCTCCGGACGACGGCGGATCTACTGCTCCGGGGGCGCCGACGCCCTTGCTGGAACCCCGCGAGGGGATTCCGCCCGTGGTCGCCGACGAGGAGGCTCTCGCGGAGGTGATCGCCGCGTTCGCCGGCGGCAGCGGGCCCGTCGCCGTCGACGCGGAGCGGGCCTCCGGTTACCGCTACGGGCAGCGGGCCTACCTCGTGCAGCTCCGCCGGGCCGGGGCCGGGACCGCGCTCATCGACCCCGTCGCCTGTCCCGACCTGACCGCGCTCGGGGACGTCCTCGCCGACACGGAGTGGGTGCTGCACGCCGCGACCCAGGACCTGCCCTGTCTGCGCGAGATAGGCATGATCCCCACGCGGCTCTTCGACACCGAGCTGGCCGGGCGGCTCGCCGGGTTCCCCCGGGTCGGGCTCGGCGCGATGGTCGAGAGCGTCCTCGGGTACGTCCTGGAGAAGGGGCACTCCGCCGTCGACTGGTCCACCCGCCCGCTGCCCGAACCCTGGCTGCGGTACGCCGCGCTCGACGTCGAACTCCTCGTCGACCTGCGGGACGCGCTGGAGAAGGAGCTGGACCGGCAGGGGAAGCTGGAGTGGGCGCGGCAGGAGTTCGCCGCGATCGCGGCCGCGCCGCCCGCCGAGCCGCGCAAGGATCCCTGGCGGCGTACGTCCGGGATGCACAAGGTGCGCCGCCGCCGGCAGCTCGCCGTCGTGCGGGAGCTGTGGCAGACGCGCGACCGGATCGCCCAGCGGCGGGACGTCTCGCCCGGGAAGGTTCTCGCGGACGCGGCGATCGTCGAAGCGGCGCTCGCCGTGCCGGTCAACGTGCACGCCCTCGCCGCCCTGAACGGGTTCGGGCACCGGATGGGGCGCCGTCAGCTCGACCAGTGGCAGGCCGCCGTCGACCGCGCCCGCGCGCTGAGCGAGTCCCAGCTCCCGATGCCGGGCCAGCCCGTCACCGGCCCGCCCCCGCCCCGCGCCTGGGCCGACAAGGACCCCGCCGCGGCGGCCCGCCTGAGCGCCGCCCGAGCGAGGATCTCCACCCTGGCGGAGGAGCTGAACATGCCCCAGGAGAACCTGATCACGCCGGACACGGTGCGGCGGGTGTGCTGGGAGCCGCCGGCTGCGGCCGACACGGAGGGGGTGGCGGAGGTGCTGGTCTCTCTTGGGGCCCGGCCGTGGCAGGTGGAGTTGGTGACGCCTGTGTTGGTGGAGGCGCTGGGGGTTGATGTTGCCTAGCCGCCGTGGGGGGTTCTGACTCACGGCGGCTGCGGCTTTCGCCGTGGTTGCTCGCGCAGTTCCCCGCGCCCCTAAGTAAGAGCGCCCCTTCGGGACGCTTTTATCTTGTGGCGCCCCGCGTGAAACCGTTGTAGATGAACTTCTGCAACGCCAGGAAGATGACCAGCGTCGGGAGGATCACCAGGATCGCTCCCGCCGAGATTGTTTCCCAGTGGGCGCTGAAAGGGCCCTTGAAGCGGAACAGGGATGTCGAGATGACGCCCAGGTCCTGGGACGGCATGTAGAGGAACGGGATGTAGAAGTCGTTGTAGACCGTGATGCCCTTGACGATCACTACCGTTGCTATCGCCGGCCTCAGGAGGGGGAAGATGATGCGGCGGTAGATCGTGAAGGCGTTCGCGCCGTCCAGGCGGGCTGATTCGTCCAGGGAGATGGGGATCGAGCGGACGAATTGCAGGAAGATGTAGATCGAGACGATGTCCGTACCCATGTAGAGGGCTATGGGGGCCCAGAGGGTGTCGAACATGCCGAAGCCGTTGACTATTTGGAAGGTGGCTACCTGGGTGGTGACTCCGGGGACCAGGGCCGCCAGGAGGAAGAGGGTCACCACCAGTTTCCTGAAACGGAAGGTGAAGCGGTCTATCGCGTAGGCCGCCATCGAGCCGATCAGGACCGTGCCGGCGATGGAGAACAGCAGGATGATCGCCGTATTGCCGAAGGCGGAGAGCATCCGGCCGTCCTGGAATGCCGTGACGTAGTTGTGGAAGTTGAGGAAGTTGTCGGGGAGGCTCAACGCCTGGTCGCCGCGGGCGAGTTCGTCGTCCGTCTTGAAGGAGGTCAGGAGGACGACCGTGAGCGGGAGGAGGACGATCAGCGTCGCGAGGATCAGGGAGAGATGGACCAGGGCGCGGGAGATCGTGCGGCGGGTCATGTGAGGTCCACCCTGTCGTCGGGGGCCAGTTTGCGCTGGATCCAGGTGACCACGAGGACGATCAGCAGGAGAACCAGCGCACAGGCCGAGGCAAGGCCCGTCTTGTTGAACTGGAAGGCGAGTTTGACGGTCTGGATGACGAAGGTCTCCGTACCGGTGGCGCCGCCGGTCATGATGTACGGGATCTCGAACGCGGCGAGCGAACCGGAGATGGAGAGAATGACCGTCAGGGTCAGTACCGGTTTGATGCCGGGGGCGATGATGTGGCGGAACTGGTGCCAGCGGTTGGCGCCGTCGAGTTCGGACGCCTCGTACAGCTCGCTGGGAATGGACTGGATCGCGCCCAGGAACAGGACGAAATTCAGGCCGAGATAGCGCCACACGGAGACGCCCGCGAGAGAGACGTTCGCGGAGACCGGCGTACCGAGCCACGCGTGGTCGGTGTGGACGCCGAAGAGGGCGAGGACGGAGTCGAGGGTGCCGCCGTCCTGGAAGAAGTACAGGAAGACGAATCCGATGGCGACCCCGTTGATGAGATAGGGGAAGAAGAGCACGCCCTTGAAGAAATTCCGGAAGCGTACGTTGAAACTGAGGACCGTCGCGAAATAGAGCGCGGCGACGATCTGGACGGCGGACGCGGCGAGGTAGTAGCCGCTGACGAAGAACACCTCGAACAGGTCGGGCCGGGTGGCGAGTTCGCGGTAGTTCTCGGTGCCGGTGTAGTGCAGTTCGGGGCTGACGCCGTCCCAGTCGGTGAAGCTGTAGCCGACCATGTTGACGATCGGGACGTACGTGAACGTGATCAGCAGGGCGAGCGGCGCGAGCAGGAACAGCCAGGGCGTGAGCCCGCGCAGGAGGCGGGCCCGGCGCGGGGGCGGTGCCGGTACCGGCACGCTGTCCTTCACCCTGCGCCGGTCCACCGCCGCCCGCTGTGCGGTGCCCGACATCAGGACCCCACGTTCTTCTCGGCGGCCGTCCACTTCTTGCCGAGGTCGCCGAGGAAGTCGTCGAGGTTGCCCTTGCGCGCGCCGCGGGCGAGGTCGACGAGGTTGAGGCGGTAGTCGGGGGCGTAGATGCCGACCTCGGACTCGTTGTCGATCAGTTTGACCCTGGCGCCCTGGGTGTCGTCGAGTTCGATGAGCTTGACGCCGGCGTCCTCGTAGGGCTTGAGGACGGCGGGCAGGGGCGCGTTCTGGAGCGGGGAGATCGCGAGGTTGTCCTTGTCGTAGCCGGACTTCTCGGTGAACCAGTCGATCCAGGCGCGGGCGGCTTCCTTGTGTTTCGAGTGGACGTTGACGGCCTGGTTGTAGTCGGGGCTGACGGTGGAGCAGAACTTTCCGCCGGTCTGCGCGGGGAACGGCATGAAGCCGATGTCGTCGGGGTTGACGCCGGCCTGCTTGGCGGCGTCCTGGAACTGGACGATGGCCCAGGTGCCGAGCCACTGGGTGGCGATCTGCCCCTTGGCCAACTGGGGTTTGGACAGTTCCCAGTTGCTGGTCGCCGGGTCCTTCTCGGCGAGGCCCTGCTTGACGATGTCGTAGAGCAGGGTGTCACCGACGCGCAGGTCGGCGCCCTCGGCCCACGGGTCGCCGGAGGCGAGTTTGGCGGTGGCGCCGGGGTCGCAGTGGACGGCGCCGTTCACGAACGTCCAGGAGGTGAGCGTCCATTGGGCGGCGAAGTTCGTGTAGTAGGGCGTCGCGTCGGTCTTGTCCTTGATCGCCTTGAGGGCGTCGAGGAACGCGGCGGGCGTGGTGGGCCAGTCGGTGACGCCGGCCTCGCGCCAGATCCGCTTGTTGTAGACGAAGCCGGGCATCACGCCGATGGGGGTCTGGCCGTAGACCTTGCCGTCGACGGCGGTGAAACCGGTGAAGCGGAACTTCTTGGCGCGGTCCTCGACGGTGCCGAGGGAGGCGAAGAACTTCGGGTAGTCGGACTTCTTGATGACGCCGGGGATCATCAGGACGTCGCCGTAGTTCTCCGTGTTCATGCGGATCTTGACTTCGGACTCGTAGTTGGTGAGTGCCTGGAACTCGACCTTCACCTTCGGATACGTCTTGTTGAACTCGGCGGCGTACTCCTTCATCCTCCCGTTCTGCACGAGGTCGGTGCGCTGGGTGAGGACGGTGATGGTGCCGGAGACCTTGGCAGGGTCGTCGGGGGCGTCGGCGTCGGCGCCCTTCGAGGTGCCTCCGGTGGAGGTGCAGCCCGCGGCGAGGAGTGCGGCTCCCACGGCCATGGCGAGGACGGTACGGCGGTTCATGTGCATCGACTCCGTTCGGTGGGACGGAAGAGCACGTGCGGGTTGGCTGATTCGGCACTCTGACAGCGCTTTCTCAACCGGTAAAGTCCCATTCCCGCCAAGGATGTGAAACTCGTCGTCCTCCCCTGAGGTGGACCGGTTTAGGGAGAGCGCATGCTTCAGGTCGCACCGCTGCACGACGGCTGGACCCTGCGGCACGACGGCGAGACGCTCCCGGCGGTCGTGCCGGGGTGCGTGCACACGGATCTGCTGGCCGCCGGGGTGATCCCGGATCCGTTCCTCGGCCGCAACGAGACCGAGGTGGCGTGGGTGGGGCGGCGGGAGTGGACCTACGAGCGGGACCTCGTCGCGGAGACGGACGGGCACGAGCAGACCGACCTGGTCTTCGAGGGGCTCGACACGGCCGCCGAGATCCTGCTCGACGGTCAACTCCTGGGCCGGGTACGGAACATGCACCGCTCGTACCGCTTCGACGTGACCGGCATGCGCGGTCGCCTGACCGTCCGGTTCGCCTCCGCGTACGCCGAGGCGGAGGCGGTACGGGGACGGGTGGGCGAGCGGCCCGCCGCGTACGCCGAGCCGTACCAGTACATCCGCAAGATGGCCTGCTCGTTCGGCTGGGACTGGGGTCCGACGCTGGTCACGGCGGGCATCTGGCGCCCGGTCCGCCTGGAACGCTGGGCGACCGCCCGCATCGCGCGGGTCCGCCCCCTGGTGACCGTCGAACAGGGCGCCGGCGTGGTCGAGTTGCACGTCGAGGTCGAGCGCGCCCGCGTCGAGGCGGCCCTCGCCGTCGAGGCGACAGTGGGCGGTGTCCGGGTGCGCGGCGCGATCGACGGCACGAGTGGCACCGTCCGCCTGCGGGTGCCGGACGCCGCCCTGTGGTGGCCGCGCGGGTACGGTGAACAGCCGCTGTACGACGTGGAGTTGACGTTGCTGCACGGCGCGGAGGCGCTGGACACCTGGCGGCGCCGGGTCGGTTTCCGCACGGTCGAACTGGACACGTCCCCCGACGCGCACGGCACCGGCTTCACCCTGGTCGTCAACGGTGAGCGGCTCTTCGCGCGGGGCGTGAACTGGATCCCGGACGACGTGTTCCCGTCCCGGGTCACCCGCGAGCGCTACCGGACCCGCCTGAAGCAGGCCGCCGACGCGGGCGTGGACCTCGTCAGGATCTGGGGCGGCGGCATCTACGAGAGCGGCGAATTCTACGACGCCTGCGACGAGTTGGGGCTCCTGGTCTGGCAGGACTTCCCGTTCGCGTGCGCCGCCTACCCCGAGGAACAACCGCTGCGGGGCGAGGTGGAGGCGGAGGCGCGGGAGAACGTCGTACGGCTCATGCCGCATCCCTCGCTCGTGCTGTGGAACGGCAACAACGAGAACCTGTGGGGGTTCCGGGACTGGGGCTGGGAGAAGCCGCTCGCCGGGGACTCCTGGGGCGAGGGGTACTACCTGGGCGTACTGCCGCGTGTCGTCGCGGAGTTGGACCCCACGCGGCCCTATACGGCGGGCAGCCCCTGGTCCGGGTCGTGGGAGCGGCATCCGAACGACCCGGCGCACGGCACGCATCACTCGTGGGACGTGTGGAACCGGCTGGACTACTCCGCGTACCTCGCCGAAGTCCCGCGTTTCGTCGCCGAGTTCGGGTGGCAGGCGCCGCCCGCGTACGCGACGCTGCGGCGGGCGCTGCCGGGTGAGGAGCTGGCGCCGGACTCACCGGGCGTGCTGCACCACCAGAAGGCCGAGGACGGGAACGGGAAGCTGGAGCGGGGGCTCGCGCACCACTTCGCCCTGCCCGGCGGGGACTTCGACCGGTGGCACTATCTGACGCAGGTCAACCAGGCGCGGGCGGTGGCCGCCGGGGTCGAGCACTGGCGCTCGCACTGGCCGGTGTGCGCGGGGACGGTCGTCTGGCAGCTCAACGACTGCTGGCCGGTGACGAGTTGGGCCGCGATCGACGGGGACGGGCGGGAGAAGCCGCTCTACCACGAGCTGCGGCGGCTGTACGCGGACCGGTTGCCGACGTTCCAACTGCGGGGCGGGCGGCTGGTGCTGGCGTGCGTGAATCAGGGGGGCGGGGAGTGGGGCGGGATGGTGTCGCTGCGGCGGATGACGGTGGACGGGGTGGTGGTGGCGCGGGCCGAGGTACCGATCGCCGTGGAGAGGAGGGCTGTTGGGGAGGTGGCCGTGGAGCGGGAGTTGGTGCCGGACGGGGTGAAGGAGTTCATCGTGGCCGACATCGGAGACCTGCGTGCCCTCTGGTTCCCCGCCGCCGACCGCGAAATCCCCTACCCCCAGCCCGAGTTCGAGGTCGAGGTCGCGCCCGGTTCGGTGACCGTCACCGCGCTGACCCTCGTACGGGATCTGCTGCTCCAGGCCGACCGGCTCGGGCCTCAAGTGCGCGCCGACCGGGGGCTGGTGACGCTGCTTCCGGGTGAGCGGGTGACGATGGGGGTGAGCGGGTGGGAGAGTCCCGACGCCGCCGCCGCGCGAACCGCGCTGTACTGCCAGGAGCCCGCTCGATGACGAGTACCAGTCCCCGCGTCACCATCAAGGACGTCGCCGCGCGTGCGGGTGTCTCCAAGGGGGCCGTGTCGCTCGCGTTCAACCACAAGCCGGGGCTGTCGGAGGCGACGCGGGACCGGATCTTCGCGGCGGCGCGGGAGTTGGGGTGGGCGCCGAGTCTCACGGCTCGGTCGCTCGCGGGGGCGCGGGTGGACGTGGTGGGGCTGTCGATCTGCCGGCCCGCGCGGATGCTGGGACTCGAACCGTTCTACATGGAGTTCGTGTCCGGTGTGGAGAGCGTGCTGATCGAGCACTCCTGTTCGCTGCTGCTGCGGCTCGTGAAGTCGCCGCAGGAGGAGGCCGGGCTGCTGGAGTCGTGGTGGCGGGGGCGGCAGATCGGGGGGTCGATCCTCGTCGACTTCCGTGCGGACGATCCGCGGGTCGCCGTCGCCGAGCGGCTGGGGATGCCGGTGGTGGCCGTGGGGCACCCGTCGCTGGCCGGATCCCTCACGGCCGTATGGACCGACGACGCGGCGGCGATGCGGGAGGCGGTGCGGTATCTCGCGGCGCTCGGGCATCGGCGGATCGCGCGGGTGGGGGGTGCGGCGGAGCTGGGGCACACGGCGACGCGTGCCGCCGCGTTCGACTCGGCCGCGCGGGAGCTGGGCCTCGCGGGGGCGTGGCAGGTGGCCACCGACTACTCCGGGGAGGCGGGGGCGCGGGCGACGCGGGCGATGCTGACGTCCGCCGACCGGCCCACGGCGATCGTCTACGACAACGACATCATGGCCGTCGCCGGGCTGGCGGTGGCCCAGGAGATGGGGGTGCGGGTGCCGGACGACGTGTCGCTGCTGGCGTGGGACGACTCCCAGCTGTGCCGGCTGACGCATCCGACGCTGTCGGCGATGAGCCATGACGTGCACGGGTTCGGGGCGGAGGTGGCGCGGACGTTGTTCGGGGTGATTCTGGGGGAGGGCGGGGGGTCGCATCCGGTGGCTACTCCGGTGCTGACGCCTCGGGGATCGACAGCGCCTCCCAAATCGACAGCGCCGCCGAAGTCGTAGAAATCGATTTCCGCGTGTGACCTTCGCCGCTCCTCCCCCCGGGACTGGGCAGTCACGTTACTCATAAGTAGCATGGTCCTGAGCGCGCGCTCAGCGCAGCGTGTCGCAGCAGTGCCATCCCGCACCCTGGAGGAGCATCGTGCCTCGTACCGTCAGGGATGTCGTCTTCGTCGACGGCGTCCGTACCCCGTTCGGCAAGGCGGGCCCGAAGGGCGTCTACCACGAGACGCGGGCCGACGACCTCGTGGTGAAGGCGATCCGGGAGCTGCTGCGCCGCAACCCCGGTCTGGACCCCGCGAAGATCGACGAGGTCGCTATCGCGGCGACCACGCAGATCGGCGACCAGGGCCTGACCATCGGCCGCACGGCGGGCATCCTCGCCGGCCTGCCGCAGTCCGTGCCCGGCTACTCCATCGACCGCATGTGCGCGGGCGGTCTGACGGCCGTCACGACGGTCGCGGGCGCGGTCGCGTTCGGCGCGTACGACATCGCCGTCGCCGGTGGTGTCGAGCACATGGGCCGCCACCCGATGGGCGAGGCCGTCGACCCGAACCCGCGGTTCGTCAGCGAGAAGCTGGTCGACGAGTCCGCGCTGTTCATGGGCATGACCGCCGAGAACCTGCACGACCGCTACCCGCAGCTCACCAAGGAGCGCGCGGACGAGTACGCGGTGCGCTCCCAGGAGAAGGCCGCGAAGGCGTACGCGAACGGCAAGATCCAGGCCGACCTGGTCCCGATCTCCGTACGCCGTACCAACCCGGACATCGGCGAGACGGGCTGGGGCCTGGTCACCGCGGACGAGCCGATGCGCCCGGGGACGAAGCTGGAGAACATCGCCGGCCTGAAGACCCCCTTCCGCGTCCACGGCAAGGTCACCGCCGGTAACTCGGCCGGTCTGAACGACGGCGCGACGGCCTCCCTCATCGCCTCCGAGGACTTCGCGCGCGAGAACGGCCTCCCGGTCAAGATGCGCCTGGTCTCCTACGCCTTCGCGGGCGTGGAGCCGGAGGTCATGGGCTACGGCCCGATCCCGGCCACCGAGAAGGCCCTCGCGCAGGCGGGCCTGTCCATCGAGGACATCGGCCTGTTCGAGATCAACGAGGCGTTCGCGGTCCAGGTCCTCGCCTTCCTCGACCACTACGGCATCGCGGACGACGACGAGCGCGTCAACCAGTACGGCGGCGCGATCGCCTTCGGCCACCCGCTGGCCTCCTCCGGCGTACGTCTGATGACGCAGCTCGCCCGGCAGTTCGAGGAGCAGCCGAACGTCCGCTACGGCCTGACGACGATGTGCGTCGGCTTCGGCATGGGCGCGACGGTCATCTGGGAGAACCCGCACTTCGAGGGGGACAAGTGAGCACCACCACCGAGCTGTTGAAGGGCGCGGCGGCGCTGTTCCCCGACGAGGTCGTCACGTCGGCGCACGTACGCCACCTCGACCTCCCCTTCGGCGCGGGCCGCTTCGCGCTGATCACGCTGGACAACGGCCTGGACCACACCAAGCCGACCACCTTCGGCCCGGCGTCGCTCGCGAAGCTGGACGCGGCCCTCGACCAGGTCGAGGCGGAGGCCGCGGCCGGTGACATCGTCGGCGTCGGCATCACCGGCAAGCCGTTCATCTTCGCGGTCGGCGCCGACCTCAAGGGCGTCGAGCTGCTGAAGGAGTGGGACCACGCCCACGCGATCGGCAAGGGCGGCCACGACGTCTTCAAGCGGATCGCGGGCCTGTCGGTGCCGACGTTCGCGTACTACAACGGCGCCGCGATGGGCGGTGGCGTCGAGGTCGGCCTGCACTGCGAGTACCGCACGGTCTCCAAGGCGATCCCGGCGTTCTCGCTGCCCGAGGTCTTCCTCGGCCTCGTGCCCGGCTGGGGCGGCTGCACGCTGCTGCCGAACCTGATCGGCGCCGAGAAGGCCGTCTCGGTGATCATCGAGAACAGCCTCAACCAGAACAAGCAGCTCAAGGGCCAGCAGGTCTTCGACCTCGGCATCGCGGACGCGCTCTTCGAGGGCGCGGACTTCCTGGAGCAGTCGCTGCTGTGGACGGCTCGGGTGCTCAACGGTGACGTCAAGGTCGAACGGCCCGCCGTCGACCGCGGCGAGGCGTGGGACCAGGCCGTCGCGAAGGGCCGGCTCGTCGCCGACTCCAAGGTGCACGGCGCGGCCCCGGCCGCCTACCGGGCGCTGGACATCGTCGCCGCCGCGAAGGACGGCGACCTCCAGGCCGGCTTCGACGCCGAGGACAAGGCGCTCGCCGACCTGATCATGGGCGGCGAGCTGCGCGCCGGGATCTACGCGTTCAACCTGGTGCAGAAGCGCGGCAAGCGGCCCGCCGGGGCGCCGGACAAGTCGCTGGCCCGCCCGGTCACCAAGGTCGGTGTCGTCGGTGCCGGGCTGATGGCCTCGCAGCTCGCGCTGCTGTTCCTGCGCCGCCTTGAGGTGCCGGTCGTGCTGACCGACATCGACCAGGAGCGGGTCGACAAGGGTGTGGGCTACGTCCACGCCGAGATCGACAAGCTGCTCGGCAAGGGCCGTATCAACCAGGACAAGGCCAACCGCCTCAAGGCCCTGGTCACGGGCGTGCTCGACAAGGCCGAGGGCTTCTCCGACGCGGACTTCGTCATCGAGGCCGTCTTCGAGGAGATCGGCGTCAAGCAGCAGGTGTTCGCCGAGGTCGAGGCGGTCGCCCCGGCGCACGCGATCCTCGCGACCAACACGTCCTCGCTGTCGGTGTCCGAGATGGCGTCGAAGCTGAAGCACCCCGAGCGGGTCGTCGGCTTCCACTTCTTCAACCCGGTCGCGATCCTGCCGCTCCTTGAGATCGTGCGCGGCGAGCAGACGGACGACGCCTCGCTCGCGACCGCGTTCGCGGTGGCCAAGAAGCTGAAGAAGACGGCCGTGCTGGTGAAGGACGCCCCGGCGTTCGTCGTCAACCGCATCCTGACCCGGTTCATGGGCGAGGTGCAGAACGTCATCGACGAGGGCACGTCCGTCGAGGTCGCCGAGAAGGCCGTGGAGCCGCTCGGGCTGCCGATGTCGCCGCTGGTCCTGCTGGAGCTGGTGGGTCCCGCGATCGGGCTGCACGTCTCGGAGACGCTGCACAGCGCCTTCCCGGACCGCTTCACCGTCTCCCCGAACCTCAAGGCGGTCGTCGAGGCGGGCAAGCGCGGCTTCTACGTCTACCGCGCGGAGAACGGCTTCAAGCCGGAGCTGGACCCCGAGGTCGCGGCCCTCCTCAAGCAGGGCTCCGACGCCCTGTCCGAGGAGCAGGTGCGGGCGCGGGTCCTGGAGGCCGTCGCGCAGGAGATCGGGCTCATGCTCGACGAGGGTGTCGTCGCCGAGGCGCAGGACATCGACCTGTGCCTGATCACCGGCGCGGGCTGGCCCTTCCACCTGGGCGGCATCACGCCGTACCTGGACCGTGAGGGCGTCTCCGAGAAGGTGAACGGGAAGCCGTTCCTGGCCGCCGGGGTGGCGTCGGTTCCGGCGTGACCGTTTGCGGTACCGAACGAAGAAGAGGGCCTCGGCGGAGGCCCTCTTCTTCGTTCGCACCCACGTACACGCCTACCGGTCGGCCTGCTCCAGCCTGCTGTGCTTCTTCCCGTACAGGAAGTACACCGCGAAGCCGATCGCCATCCAGATCCCGAACCTGAGCCAGGTCTCGGCGGGCAGGTTCAGCATCAGCCACAGTGAGGCCGCGACCGAGAGGATCGGGATCAGGGGGACCCACGGGGTGTGGAAGGCGCGGGGCAGGTCGGGGCGGGAGCGGCGGAGGATGACGACGCCGATGGCGACGACGACGAACGCGAAGAGGGTGCCGATGTTGACGAGTTCGGCGAGTTCGCTGAGGGGGGTGAAGCCGGCGACGATCGCGATGATCACGCCGAGGAGGATGGTGGGGCGGTGGGGGGTGCGGTAGCGGGGGTGGACGTGGGAGAAGAACGTGGGCAGCAGGCCGTCGCGGCTCATCGCGAAGAAGACGCGGGTCTGGCCGAGGAGCAGGATCATGCAGACGGTGGTGAGGCCGACGGCCGCGCCGAAGCTGATGAAGCCCGCGAACCAGGGGTGTCCGGTGGCCTTGAAGGCGTCCGCGAGGGGCGCGGTGACCGAGAGATCCGTGTAGTGCTGCATGCCGGTGACGACGACGGAGACGGCCACGTAGAGCGTCGTACAGATCAGGAGTGAGCCGAGGATGCCGCGGGGCATGTCGCGCTGGGGGTTCTTGGTCTCCTCGGCGGCTGTCGCGACGACGTCGAAGCCGATGAAGGCGAAGAAGACGACGGACGCGGCGGTGAAGATGCCCATCACGCCGAAGTTGGACGGGGCCCAGCCGAACATGAGCTGGACCAGCGGGGACTGGAGGTCGCCGCCCGCCTCGACGGTCTGGGACTTGGGGATGAACGGGTCGTAGTTGTCGCCCTTGATGAAGAAGGCGCCCGCGATGATGACGACGAGGACGACGGTCACCTTGATCGCGACGACGACGGAGGTCACGCGCGCGGAGAGCTTCGTGCCGAGGACGAGGATGCCGGTGAGGACGAGGACGAGGGCGGCGGCGAGGATGTCGAAGCCGAAGCCGTCGGCGCCGTCCCGGCCGCTGAGGGCCTCCGGCAGGTGCCAGCCCGCGTTGTCGAGCAGCGAGGCGATGTACCCGGACCAGCCGACGGCCACCACCGCCGTGCCGAGCGCGAACTCCAGGACGAGGTCCCAGCCGATGATCCAGGCGGGCAGCTCGCCCAGCGAGGCGTAGCTGAACGTGTACGCGGATCCGGCGACCGGGACCGTGGACGCGAACTCGGCGTAGCACAGCGCGGCGAGCGCGCAGACGACGCCGGCGACGACGAAGGCGAGGGCGGTCGCCGGGCCCGCGTTGTTCTTGGCGACCGTGCCGGTCAGGACGAAGATGCCGGTGCCGATGATGACACCGACGCCGAAGACCGTCAGGTCCAGGGCCGACAGGGACTTCTTGAGGGCGTGCTCGGGCTCCTCGGTGTCCTCGATCGACTGTTCGACCTGTTTCGTCCGGAAAACACTGCTGCTCACGGGTCTGACCTCCCACGCCTGATCATCCAGAGGGGCGTAGGTCGTATGCCCGCGTTTCACTCCATTAACGCGAATGGGCCGAACCCGTCACTCAAAGTAGTGAAGGATCCGGCCCGTTCAGGCGTGTCAGTCGCGCGCGGGCTCCACGGCGCCCACCTCTGCGGCGCTGCCGTACTTGCCGTCGAGCTTCGAGACGAGGCCCGTGACCTGGCGCGCGATGTCCGGCGCGGTCAGCCCGATCTCCGCCATGACCTCCGCGCGGGAGGCGTGGTCGAGGAAGCGCGGCGGGATGCCGAAGTCACGCAGAGGTACGTCGACGCCCGCGTCCCGCAGCGCCTGCGCGACCGCCGAACCGACGCCCCCGACGCGGGAGTTGTCCTCGACGGTGACGACGACCCGGTGGCGCTCGGCGAGCGGCGCCATCGCCTCGTCGACCGGCTTGACCCAGCGCGGGTCGACGACCGTGGTCGTGATGCCCTGCTTGTCGAGCAGCGAGGCGATCTCCAGGCACATCGGCGCGAGCGCGCCCACGGACACCAGCAGCACGTCCGGCCGGTCGGTGCCGGGCTCGCGCAGCACGTCCATGCCCCCGACCCGCCCGACGGCCGGTACGGCGGGCCCGACGGCGCCCTTGGAGAAGCGCACGACGGTCGGCGCGTCGTCGACGGCGACGGCCTCGCGCAGCTGGGCGCGGACCTGGTCGGCGTCGCGCGGGGCGGCGAGGCGCAGGCCCGGCACGACCTGGAGGATCGACATGTCCCACATGCCGTTGTGGGAGGCGCCGTCGGTGCCGGTGACGCCGGCCCGGTCCAGGACGAACGTCACACCGCACTTGTGCAGGGCGACGTCCATGAGGACCTGGTCGAAGGCGCGGTTCAGGAACGTCGCGTACACGGCGAAGACGGGGTGCACGCCCGCGTGCGCGAGGCCCGCGGCGGAGACCGCGCCGTGCTGCTCGGCGATGCCGACGTCGTAGATGCGGTCGGGGAACGCGTCCGCGAACTTCTTCAGGCCGACCGGCTGGAGCATCGCGGCGGTGATCGCGACGATGTCCGCGCGCTCCTTGCCGAGCGCGACCATCTCGTCGCCGAACACGGACGTCCAGTCCGCGCCGGACGCCTTGACCGGCAGGCCGGTGTCGGGGTGGATGGGGCCGATGCCGTGGAAGCGGTCCGCCTCGTCCTGGAGGGCGGGCCGGTAGCCGCGGCCCTTCTCGGTGATGCAGTGGACGATGACGGGCCCGCCGAAGCCCTTGGCGCGCGACAGGGCCGACTCCAGGGCCTCGATGTCGTGGCCGTCGATCGGGCCGAGGTACTTCAGGCCGAGGTCCTCGAACATGCCCTGGGGGGCGATGAAGTCCTTGAGGCCCTTCTTCGCGCCGTGCAGGGTGTCGAAGAGGGGCTTGCCGACGACCGGGGTGCGCTCCAGGAGGTCCTTGCCGCGCGCGAGGAAGCGCTCGTAGCCGTCCGTGGTGCGCAGGGTCGCCAGGTGGTTGGCGAGGCCGCCGATGGTGGGCGCGTAGGAGCGCTCGTTGTCGTTGACGACGATGACCAGCGGGCGGTCCTTCGCGTCGGCGATGTTGTTGAGCGCCTCCCAGGCCATGCCGCCGGTCAGCGCGCCGTCGCCGATGACGGCCACGACCCGGTCGTCCCGGCCGAGGATCTCGTTGCCCTTGGCGATGCCGTCGGCCCAGCCGAGGACCGTGGAGGCGTGGCTGTTCTCGATGACGTCGTGCTCGGACTCGCCCTGCGAGGGGTAGCCGGAGAGGCCGCCCTTCTGTTTGAGCTTCGTGAAGTCCTGGCGGCCGGTGAGGAGCTTGTGCACGTAGGACTGGTGGCCGGTGTCCCACAGCACCTTGTCCCGGGGGGACTCGAACACGCGGTGCAGGGCGATGGTCAGCTCGACCACGCCGAGGTTCGGGCCGAGGTGTCCGCCGGTCTTGGAGACGGCCTCGACGAGAAAGGTCCGGATCTCCCCGGCCAGCTGGTCCAGCTCCTCCAGGCTGAGCCGGTCCAGATCGCGCGGTCCCGTGATGCGGGTCAGCAGCGGCACCCGTGCCTCCTTGCAGTAGAGCTGTTCGAGCTGTTGCCGGGCTTGTCGAGTCTAATGTTCCGTCCCGGCGGCCGGACTTCGGGCCATGCGTCGTACGTCACTCGGTCGGCCGTACCCATCATGTGCTGAACCTATGACACGACAGTGCCCGGCACTCGTTTTCGAGTGCCGGGCACTGTCAGGTCGGGCAGGTGATCAGCCGCGGCCGGAAGCCTTCTGGCTCCGGCGGGAGACCGAGTCGATGACCACGGCGCCCAGGAGCACGCCGCCGGTGATCATGTACTGGATCGACGTGTTCATGTTGAGCAGGTCGAGGCCGGTCTGGATCGACTGGATGACCAGCATGCCCAGGAGCGCGGACCACACCGAGCCACGGCCGCCGAACAGCGACGTACCGCCGATGACCGCGGCGGCGATCGCCAGCATCAGCGTGTTGCCGCCGCCGGCGTTCAGCGTCGCGGACGCCGTCTGGCCGGCGAAGAACATACCGCCGACCGCCGCGAACCCGCCGGAGATGGCGAAGACGGAGATACGGATCATTGGCACGTTGATACCGGCACGGCGAGCCGCCTCGATACCGCCGCCGACCGCGAAGATCTTGCGGCCGTACGTCGTACGGCGCAGCACGAAGTCCACGATCACCAGCGCGGCGAGGAAGATCACCAGCGAGTTGGAGACGCCGTTGGAGTTGTTCAGGACGGCCGCGGCGACGAACGCGGCGACGGCCAGCAGGCCGACGCGGACCAGGATCTCGGCGGTCGGCCGGAACGGGACACCGGCCTCCTTGCGGCGGCGCTGCTCGCCCAGGTTGCCGACCAGCGAGAGGACGACGGCGAGACCGGCCAGCAGGTAGGCCCCGATGATCTGCTGGTCCATGAAGAAGGAGCTCTGGCCGAGGAGCTTCACCGGGCCGGAGTCCGCGGGGATGTTGATGCTGCCGGAGGAACCCAGCAGCCACAGCATCAGGCCGTTCCAGCCGAGGAAACCGGCCAGGGTGACGACGAACGCCGGCACGCCGATCTTCGCGAAGAACCAGCCGTGCAGCGCGCCGATCGCGGCGCCCGTGAGGACCGTCAGGAACAGCGAGAACCACGGGTTCATGGAGTGGTCCACCACGAACACCGCGAACAGCGTCGAGGCGAGGCCGCTGACCGAGCCGACGGACAGGTCGATCTCGCCCAGCAGCAGCACGAACACCAGGCCGATGGCGAGCATGCCGGTGGCCGAGAGGAAGTAGCTGATGTTGGAGAGGTTCTCGGCGCTCAGGAAGCGGTCGTTCTTCACCTGGAAGATCGTCCAGATGATGATCAGGCCGAGGACGACCGGGATCGAGCCCAGCTCACCGCCCTTGACCTTGCGCAGGAACTCCGTCCAGTAACCCTTCAAGCCCTCTTCGCGCACGAGGAGGCGGGGGTCGACGACGGTGACCGGCGCGGCCGTCGGGTCGTCGGCGGGGGCGACGGTGTCCTGGGCCGTGGCGGCCTTGGTCACCTCCGCCTTGGCGGTCTTCTCGGCCTCGGCCTGCTCCGCCTTGGCGGTCTGCTCGGCCGGCTCGGTCTTCTCGGCCTGCGTGTCCTTGGGTGTCTCGCTCACTTCGCAGCCTCCGTGGTGCGACGTCCCGCACGACGGGTCACGGCGTTGTCCGTGGCTCCGGTGATCGCGGCGATGATCTCTTCGTGGCTGGTGTCCTTCACCGGGAAGGAGCCGTTGTTCTTGCCCAGGCGCAGCACGTGGACGGTGTCGGCGACCGCCTTGACGTCCGCCATGTTGTGGCTGATCAGGATGACGCCGAGGCCGCGCTCGCGCAGCCGCTCCACCAGGTCGAGGACCTGCGCGGTCTGCTCGACGCCGAGGGCCGCGGTCGGCTCGTCCAGGATGACGACCTTCGGGTCGCCGATGAGGGCGCGGGCGATCGCGACGACCTGGCGCTGACCGCCGGAGAGGCTCGCGATCGGGATACGGACGCTCGGGATGCGGATGGAGAGCGTCGAGAGCAGCTCGCGCGCGTTCTTCTCCATCGTGACCTCGTCGATGACGCCGCGGCGCAGCAGCTCACGGCCGAGGTAGAGGTTGCCGACGACGTCCAGGTTGTCGCACAGGGCGAGGTCCTGGTAGACGGTCGCGACACCGAGGCCCTGGGCGTCGTGGGGCTTGTTGATGCTGACCGCGCTGCCCTCCCACTCGATGACGCCCTCGTCGATGGGGTGGACCCCGGCGATCGTCTTGACCAGCGTGGACTTTCCTGCGCCGTTGTCGCCGACCAGGGCGACCACTTCTCCGGCGTGGACCTCCAGATCGACGTCGGTGAGGGCCTGGACCGCACCGAATCGCTTGGAGACTCCGCGCAACGCCAGCACGGGCGTAGCGGACACGTGAACCATCTCCTTCGCCGCCTGACCGGCGGGATACCGCGCTGGGACTAAGCAAACGCGGGGGTATGTACGCGGCTGGGCGCACGGGGTTTACAAGATGAACATGCGCGCGGCCGTCGCGTACGGCAAGAGCGGCGCGTACGGCGGGGTGGCGCGCACCCCCTGATCCGCCCGGCGTCCGTCCCGGTAGCGGGACGTAGAGGGGACGAACGCCGGGCGAGCTTGAGGGGAAGGGGTCCCGGACAGCCCGCTGAGGAGCGAGGAGCCCGGCGTCCGGTCGTCCCGGCCGCCTGGCCCACCCGCTCCCCCGAGCTTGTCCGAACCCCCCGTGGCGCTGCTACTGGAGCCCGGCCGCCTTGCAGGGGGCCGCGAACTCGCCGGTGCAGATCTGCGCGGCGGTGTAGAGGCCGTCCTTGATGACCGTGCCCTTGATGTCGGCCTTGGTCACGGAGACCGGGGTCAGCAGCTGGGACGGGACCTTGTTGCCGGACCCGCTGGTCAGGGTGGTGGTGGCGAGGGAGGAGATGTCCTTGCCGTTGAGCAGGTCGACCGCCATCGTCGCGGCGGCGTCGGCCTCGGGCCGGAACGCCTTGTAGACGGTGGAGGACTGCGTCCCGGCGACGATGCGCTGGATGCCCGCGAGCTCGGCGTCCTGGCCGGTCAGCGGGATGCCGCTGATGCCCGCGCCCTTGAGGGTGTTGGCGATACCGCCGGCCATGCCGTCGTTGGCGGCGTAGACGCCCGCGATGTTCTTCGCGCCGAGCTGCGTGATCGCGGCGGACATCTTCTGCGCGGCGACGGTGTCCTTCCACAGACCCGACTGCTCGTAGGCGATGGTGACCTTGCCGTCGAGGGCCTGGTGCGCGCCCTTCTTGAACTCGGCGGCGTTCGGGTCGCCGTCGTCACCGTTGATCATGACGATCTTGGACGCCTTGGTGGCCTTCGCGCCGAGCGCGGTGAGCAGGGCCTGGCCCTGGAGCTCGCCGACCTTGACGTTGTCGAAGGAGACGTAGCCGGAGACCGGGCCCTGGGCGAGGCGGTCGTACGCGACGACCTTGACGCCCTTGTCGACCGCGGCCTGGATCGAGGACTTGATCGCGGCGGAGTCCTGGGCCGAGATCACGATCACCTTGACGCCCTTGGTGATCATGTTGCTGACCTGCTGGGCCTGGGTGGCGGCGCTGGCCGCGGCGTTCGCGTACTCGACCTTGCAGTCGGCACACAGAGCCTTGACCTTCTCCTCGAAGTACGGCTTGTCGAACTTCTCGTACCGCGCGGTCACGGTGTCGGGAAGCAGCAGCCCGATGGACTTGCTGCCGCCGCCGGAACCGGTGCCGGCCGAGGACGTGTCGCTGCTGCCACTGTCCTTGTCGTCGCCTGCCTTGCCGCACGCGGCCAGGGCGATCGCCATGGAGACGGCGGTGGCGCCGATGGCGACTCTACGCATCGTTGCGTTCATTGGGGTTGCCTCCCTGACAGGGCCGCAACGCTGCGGCCGAGGTGGCTGGAAGTCAACTCGGCCGTACGTTCGGCGTCAAGAAGTAAATACTTAACGAGATGGCAACGGCGCTATGCGTTCTCTAAGTGAACGCGGGTGCCGCGGCGGTCAGCGTGCCGTCCAAAAGCGTCGAATCGCCCATCTCGCTCAGGGCCAGCGCGAGCGCCCCGAGCACCTCCGCACGGCCCCCCAACGCCCCCGGCAGCACCGTCAGTTGACGGGCCGCGCTGGGGATCGCGTACCGCGAGACGGACTCGCGGATCGGGCCCAGTACCAGTTCTCCGGCCTCCGCGAGATCCCCGCCGAGGACCACCCGGCTGGGGTTCAGGAGGTTGCACAGGTTGGCGACACCACTGCCGATATGCCGCCCCACGTCGGCGATCACGCGGCGACAACCGGGGTCTCCGTCCCGCGCGAGCCGTACGACGCCCTCGACCGTGAGATCCGGGCCGTGACTGGGCTGAAGGAGTGGCAGGACGTACCGCGCGGCGGTGAAGGTCTCCAGGCAGCCGCGGTTTCCGCAGCGGCAGACCGGGCCCGACTCGTCGAGCGTGATGTGCCCGATCTCCCCCGCCGTGCCGCCCGGACCCCGGTAGATCCGCCCGTTGATGACGAGGCCCGCGCCGACCCCGCTCGCGACCTTGATGTAAGCAAGATCACGGACGCCCCGGCCGCTTCCCCAGACCATCTCGCCGAGCGCTCCGAGGTTGGCGTCGTTGTCGACGTGGACCGGGACACCGAGTCTGCCGCGCAGCTCCTCGGCGGGGCGGGTGCCGATCCAGCCCGGCAGGATCGCGGAGGAGCCGAGCGTCCCGGACTCCAGGTCGATCGGGCCGGGGACGCCGAGGCCCACCCCGGCGATCTTCGAGCGGTCCACGCCGGTCGCCTCGATCAGGCGGCTGACCAGCTCTTCCGCCCGGTCGAAGCCCTGCGCGGAGGACGCGTCGACGTCGAGGGGCTCGGCCTCCTCGGCGAGCACCTGGTGCGCGAGGTTGCCGACGGCGACGCGCAGGTGCGTGTGGCCGAAGTCGACCCCGATGACGATCCCCGCGTCCCCGCTGAGGCTGACGCTGCGCGCCCTGCGGCCGCCCGCCGACGTGGGCGTGACCTCGACGGTCCCGCCCTCCTTCAGCTCCCGGACGATGTTGGAGACGGTCGCGGCGGACAGGCCGGTCGTACGGGCGATCTCCGCCTGGGTGAGCGATCCGGCCATCCGTACGGCCCGTACGACCCGCTCCAGGTTGGCTCGGTGCAGTGACGACTGCGACCCCGGAGTCTCCACGACGACCTCCCGCGCGCGGGGCCGCCTCGACGAGGCCCCGACTATGTCCAACTAGTGAACTCTAAGCTGAGCCGTTCCGGTCGCCTCCCGTCAAGAGGTTGAACAGTTTCCGGGGAGATGGGGCGCGCAGTGTAAGGGACCCCCGGCAGTAAGCGTTTTCCACCGCTTTCATCAGGTGTACGTCGATGAGGGCCTGTGTCACGCCCCCGGTCGGATCAGCGCACGTCGTCTGGTGCTCCCCCAGAGGGGGACCCCCAGATCGCAAGGCGCCGGAGCGCCCGCGATGGGGGTGCCCCCTGGTCGAGCGAAGCCGAGAGCTTGGGGGAGTGCGTGCCAGGCGGCGGGCGCCCGGCCGGGGGTGTGACACAGGCCCTCAGGGCGCGGGACGCTCGCACGCCCCGCCCGGCTCATTTCAGGGCGCCCGCCGTGAGGCCGGCGACGACCTGGCGCTGGAAGACGATGTACGCCGCGAGGACCGGCAGCATCGCCATGACCAGGCCCGCGAACAGGCCCGACCAGTCGCCCTTGTAGCCCTGGCTGACGGCGAGCTGGACGAGGCCCTGGGTGAGGACGCGTTTGTCGGGGTCGGTGTTGAGGACCGTGGGCAGCAGGTACTGGTTCCACTGGCCGAGGAAGTTGAAGATGCCGACGCTGACCAGGGCGGGCCGGGCCATCGGCAGCATGATCTGGAAGAAGGTCCGGCTGTGCGAGGCGCCGTCGACGAACGCGGCCTCGGCGACCGAGGTGGGCAGGGAGCGGAAGAACGCCGTCAGGAAGAAGACCGTGAACGGCAGCGAGTAGGCGATGTAGACGAGGATCAGGCCGTGGATGGTGTTGAGGAGGCCCAGGTTGTTCACGACGTAGAACAGCGGGACCAGGGCGAGGATCACCGGGAAGCTCATGCCGCCGATGAAGAGGTAGTAGATGAAACGGTTTCCCGGGAACTCGAAGCGGGCCAGGACATAGGCCGCCATGGAGCCGAGGACCAGCGTCCCGATGAGCGAACCCCCCACCACGATCAGGGTGTTGAGGAAGTAGTCGCTCATGTGGGCCTCGGTCCAGGCCCGCCCCCAGTTGTCGAGGTGCAGCCCGTCGGGCAGCGACCAGGGCGAGTTGAAGATCGCCGAGTCGGTCTTGAAGGACGTCATCACCGCCCAGAGCAGCGGCAGGACGACCAGGATCGCCCAGATGATCAGCACACCGTGGGAGAAGACGTTCAGGACGCCCCGGTCGCGCTTCTCGCCGGGTGCCGGGCTCTTTTCCCCGGAGGTCTTCACCACGGGTACGGGAGCCGGGGTCTCGGTCGTCTTCATCAGTACTCCAGCCGCTCCCGCCGCCCCAGCCGCATCACGACCGCGGCGAACGCGAGCGTGACGACGAGCAGGGCGACGCCGATGGTGGTGGCGTAGGCGGCCTGACCGTCCCGGAACGCCGTCTGGTACACGTACAGCGTCATGACCGTCGTCGAGTAGTCCGGGCCGCCGGGTCCGACGGTCATGATCTGGACGACGGCGAAGGACTCGGCGCCGAGGGCGAGGATGCCCATGTAGACCCAGCCGGACTGCACGGTGTCCCACAGCAGCGGCAGGGTGATGCGGAAGAACGTCGCGGCCCGGCCGGCGCCGTCGAGGAGCGCCGCCTCGTACAGGTCGGCCGGGATCGACGCCATGCCCGCGGAGAACAGCACGACGAAGAACCCGACCGTCGACCAGACGAGCACCGCCATCACGCACCACAGCGCGAGATCCGGATCGCCGAGCCACAGCGGCTGGACGTTGTCGAGACCGACCCCGCGCAGGATCGAGTTGATCGCGCCGCTGTCCGGGTTGTAGGCGAAGGCGAACAGCAGCGCGACGATCGCGATCGACAGGACCTGCGGAAAGAAATAGACGATCTTGTAGAACGCCGATCCGCGCACCCCGGTGACCGCCGGTCCGCCCTTTCTCCGCCGCCCGCCCACATTGATCATGAAGGACAGGAAGAGGGCGAGCCCGATGGTCACCAGCGGCAGCACGAGCGCGAAGAGCAGGCTGTGCTGCAGCGATTTCCAGAAGACGTCGTCGTCGAACATCCGCCGGTAATTGGCGAACCCGACCATCTTGAATTCGGGGCTCAGGCCGGTCCAGTCGGTGAACGAGTAGTAGATCGACTGGACGAAGGGCCACAGGACGAACAGGGCGTACAGCCCCAGGGGCAGTGCGAGAAACCCGGCGATGAACCGGTACTGGCCGTGCCGCATCGCTCCACCGCTGCCTTTACTGGTGCTTGTAGTGCTTGATGGACGTGTCCTTCGCGGCGGCGTCGGCGTATCCCTGGATCTTGTTGATCGCCTCGACCGGGGTGAGCCGTCCGGCCATCATCTCGCCGAGCCCGGAGACCCCGATCTGCTCCTTCTGGAGCTTCACGTACCAGTCCTGGAGCCGCGGGTTGAGGACGTTGTCGCCGGCCTTCTGGAGCGCGGCGACGCCCGACTTGAGGCCCGGGGTGAGGGTGATCCCGTCGGTGCCGCCGTTGAACGCGCTGAGCGACTTGACCTTGGAGGTGAAGTTCCGGGACGCCGCCTCGCTCAGCATGATCCGCAGCTGCTCCATGCCGCCGAGGGCGTTGGCCGCCTTCGCGGGGACGATGAACGGCTCGCCGCCCGAGGCCCAGATCGTGCCGAAGGGCATCTTGTCGGAGGCGTCGATGCCGGTCGGCGCGGAGACGGCCAGGTTGAAGTCCGCGGGGATGACGTTCGCCGACTCGTTCTCGACCCAGGAGCCGTTCGGGATGAACAGCGCCCTGCCCTGCGCCCACGCCGTCTGCGACTGGATGTGGTCCAGACCAGGGGTGCCCTTGAGGATGTAACCCTTCTTGTACAGCTCGTAGTACGCCTCGAAACAGGTCTTGACCGCCGGGTGCTTCCAGGCGTTCGGCTCCAGGTTGTCGATCGCGTCGAGGGCCTCGCGGCCGCCGACCTTGCCGATCATCGGGTAGAGCGAGAAGGGCAGGTAGTACGGGTACTTGCCCGCGTACGTCCAGCCCGCCATGCCCTTCTTCTTGGCCTTCTCGCAGACCGCGAGCATCTGGTCCCAGGTCTCCGGGTACGCCGAGTCGAGGGCGTCCAGCGCCTTCTGCGAGTACCAGACGCCGTACACCGTGTAGGCGTAGTACATGATCCACACCGGGGCGCCGTCGAGCTGGCCCATCTCGACGATGCCGGGGCGCAGGGTGTCGCGGACCTTCTTGTTCGGGTCGTCGTAGGACGGGGCGTCGAGCAGCGGGGTGAGGTCAGTGAGCTGCTTCTTGCTGGACAGGATGCCCATGTCCATCTGCTCGGCGCCCGAGTTGTCGATCAGGTCGGGCGGGGTGCCCTGGTTGAAGCGGGGCTGTAGGACGGACTGGATCTTCTGGGTGGCCGAGAACTTGACCTTGGCCTTGGGGAACGCCTTCTCGTACGACGCGACCGCGTCCTTGGCGTACTGGGTGCCGAAGCCGCCGTCGAACAGGACGAACTCCAGGTTCGCCGACTCGTCGACGCCGAGCGGGTTCTTCGCGGTCTTGGTGCCGGTCTTCGCCTTCTCCTCGCTGTCGCCGCCACTGCTGGCGCAGGAGGTCAGGAACGACAGCGCCGGTGCGGAGACCAGCCCGAGCGCTGCGGTCGTCCGGATCATCGTGCGGCGGCCGACGCCTGCCGGTCCCCGGCTTTCTGCGGATGTGGATCCCATGCTCAAGTCCTCGCCTTCTCCAGGACTCAGGGCGGCACCGGATCAGCTCCGGGGCCGCGTCGGGTCAAGCAGGGTCGTGCAGGAAACGCCGACAGGTATAGTCCATTTCCCGGGGCAGGAGCAAGATCGAATGCAAGGTTGGTCAAGCCTGTTTTCCAAGTTGAGACCTCGCGGAAATCCGAACGGCCCGCTCCGCATCGGACCGTCGAATTCGCGCCGCCACAAGCGCTTTCCCCAGTGAACGTCCTTGACATCACAGGCCACTTGACCACCTACTGATTCCCGTACCACCCAGGGGAAAACGTTGTCCGGTCCGGGGTGTCCGAGCGGTCGGGAGGCCCCGGCGGGGCAAGCGGTTTCACCCGATCGTGGTGGTCCGTGCGAGCCGCCGAGTTGGGGGATTCATGCCGTCGTCCGAGAGTCTCGACCGCCTCGATGCCGCGTGGCTGCCGCCGGAGGCGTTCCGGGCGGTGGGGGTCCGGCGGGTGTGCGTGCGCGGGGGCGGGGGGCTGGTGGAGACCGTGCGGGAGGAGGTGCGGGCGGCTTGCGGGCGGTTCGGTGGGGAGGCGGTCGCGCAGGGGGTTGCTTCGGGGGGCGCTTCGGAGGTGTACGACCTGCTGCTGGAACTCGGCGAACTCGGGGCGTCCGGCGAACTCGTGGGCTCCGGAGAGGAGTTCACGTTCGCCTTCGACGGCTCCCGCGCCTCGGTCACCGCGTCCGGCGGGGCCGGGCTGCTCCACGGGCTCTTTCACGTCGTGCGGCTCGGCGAGGGCGCGTTCAGCGGGCCGGCGCGCAGTGAACTCCACTCCCCCGCGCTGCCGTTGAGGATGGTGGACCACTGGGACAACGTGGCCGTGCACCCGGTGATGGGGCAGGTGGAGCGGGGGTACGCGGGCGGGTCGGTGTTCTGGGCGGACGGGCGGGCCCGGGGGGACGCTGCGCGGGTGCGGGCGTACGCGCGGCTGCTCGCGGCCTGCGGGGTGAACGCGGTCGCCGTGAACAACGTCAACGTGCACGCGGTGGAGGCGCGGCTGCTGACCGAGCGGATCGGTGAAGTCGCCTTCGTGGCCGACGTGTTGCGGGCCTACGGGATCCGTACGCATCTGTCGGTGACGTTCGCGGCGCCGATCGTGCTGGGTGGGCTGGAGACCGCCGATCCGCTGGACGCGGGGGTGCGGGAGTGGTGGGCCGGGGCCGTGCGGGGGGTGTACGACGCGATCCCGGACTTCGGGGGGTTCGTGGTGAAGGCGGACTCCGAGGGGCAGCCGGGGCCGTTCGCCTACGGGCGCTCGCACGCGGACGGCGCCAACATGCTGGCCGCCGCGCTCGCGCCGTTCGGGGGGACGGTGCACTGGCGGGCGTTCGTGTACGACCACCGGCAGGACTGGCGGGACCGCTCGACGGACCGGGCGCGGGCCGCGTACGACCATTTCGCGCCATTGGACGGGGAGTTCGCCGAGGGCGCGGTGCTCCAGGTGAAGCACGGGCCGATGGACTTCCAGACCCGGGAGCCGGTGTCGCCGGTGCTGGGGGCGCTGCCCCGGACGCGGTTCGCGGTGGAGGTGCAGGCGACCCAGGAGTACACCGGGCAGCAGCGGCACGCCTGTTGGCTGGGGCCGATGTGGAGCGAGGTGCTGAGGTTCCGGCCGACGGGTGAACAGGGGCCGTCCGTCGGGGAGTTGGCGGCCGAGCTGATCGCGGTGTCGAACGTGGGGGACGATCCGTTCTGGACGGGGCATCCGCTGGCGCAGGCGAACCTGTACACGTTCGGCCGGTTGGCGTGGCAGCCGGATGCCGAGCCGCTGGACATCCTGGACGAGTGGATCCGACTGACCTACGGGGCCGGGCCGTTGGCGGAGCTGCGGTCGATTCTGGCCACGTCCTGGGCGACGTACGAGAAGTACACGGCGCCGCTCGGGGTGGGGTTCATGGTGCAGCCGGGGCATCACTACGGGCCGAGTGTCGACGGGTACGAGTACAGCCCCTGGGGGACCTACCACTTCGCCGACCGGGACGGGGTGGGGGTGGACCGGAGCGTGGCGACCGGGACGGGCTACGCGGGGCAGTACGGGGAGCCGTGGGCGTCGGTGTACGAGTCGGTGGAGAGCTGCCCGGACGAACTGCTGCTGTTCTTCCACCATGTGCCGTACGGGCATGTGCTGAAGAGCGGGAAGACCGTGATCCAGCACATCTACGACACGCACTTCGAGGGGGTCGAGGAGGCGGAGGAGGCCCGCCGGGTGTGGGCGGGCCTCAAGGGGGTGGTGGATCCGGAGCGGTTCGCGCGGGGGGTGGAGCGGTTCGAGGAGCAGGTGCGCAGCGCCCGGGAGTGGCGGGATCAGGTGAACACGTACTTCTTCCGGAAGTCGGGGATCGCCGACGAGCGGGGGCGGGTCGTCTACTGATCGGCTACTGATCGGCCTTGAGGACCACGACGCCGAGCGGGTCGAGGATGAGGGGGGAGCCTGCCTCGACCCGTTTGCCGGTGAGGAGGTCGGTCGTGGTGGTGTGGGCGGTCAACTCGGCTGTCTCGCGGGCGTGGTTGAGGAGGAAGAGGAGCGGGGTGCCGTCCTCGGTGACGCGGGTGGCGGTCTCGACGGCGGGGTGGTCGGCGTAGGGGCCGATGAGGTGGTGGCGGGCGAGGACGAGACGGACGACGTGGTCGACGCCGGGCTGGTCGAGGGCTGTGGCGACGTACCAGCCCTCGCCGCCCCGTTCACCGAAGCGGTTGCGGGTGACCGCGGGTGTACCGGCGTAGAAGTCCGCGCCGTACGGGGCCACGGGTTCGGCGCCTCTGAGCTGGACGATCTCGAAGACCAGGCGGGCCTGTGACTCGGGGCCGTCCGGAAGTACTACGGGTTGTACGACCTCCGGGGGACGGGAGTCCCACTCGTCGATCCTGATACCCAGGAGGGATGCCAGGGGGCCGGGAAGGTCGGTGAGGAAGGCGCGGTCGTGTTCGTCGGAGCGGGCGGACAGGAACGTCGCGAGCACGGTCCCGCCGCGCTCGGCGACCTCTTCGAGGCGGGCCGCCAGGTCGCCCTTGACGAGGTGGAGGGCGGGGGCGAGGACGACGTCGTACGGGGTGAGGTCGGCGGTGACGGGGACGACGTCGACGTCCGCGCCGGCCTCGCGGGCGGCGCGGTAGTAGGCGTGGACGACGTCCAGGTAGCGGACGAGGCGGGAGGGGCCGTCGGACAGCTCCAGGGCCCACCAGCTGTCCCAGTCGAAGAGGAGCGCGGTGCGGGAGGGGGTGCGGGCGCCCAGGGTGAGGTCGCCGAGGTCGGCCAACTCCCGGCCCAGGGCGGCGACTTCGCGGAACGTACGGGTGTCGTCGCGGCCGGCGTGGCCGATGACGGCGCCGTGGTACTTCTCGCAGGCGCCCCGGGAGGCGCGCATCTGGAAGTACAGGGCCGCGTCGGCGCCGTGCGCGACCGCCTGCCAGGTGGCGAGGCGGAGTTCGCCGGGGCGGTGCAGGGGGTTGACGTCGCGGCACGCCGTCGTGGACGGGGTCTGTTCCATCAGCCAGAAGGGGGCGCCGTCCTTGAGGCCGCGCATCAGGTCGTGCGCGAGGGCCGGGCGGGTCGGCGGGGCGTCCAGGGGCGGGTAGTTGTCCCAGGACGCGAAGTCGAGGTGCGGGGCCCAGCGGTGGTAGTCCAGGGGGCGGTAGGTGCCCATCATGTTCGTCGTCACCGGGGTCTCCGGGTCGTGCTCCCGGATCGCCGCCTTCTCCGCCGTGAAGCAGCCGAGGAGGGCGTCGGTCATGAACCGCTGGTAGTCCAGGGTGATGCCCTGGAACGCGGTGTGGTCGGGGCCCCGCCAGTGCTCGGTGAGCGCGCTCGGGGGTTCGATCTCGGCCCAGTCGGTGTAGCGGTGGGACCAAAAAGTCGTCCACCAGGCGTCGTTGAGGGCGTCGAGGGTGCCGTGCCGCGCCTTCAGCCAGTCCCGGAACGCGTCCGCGCACAGGTCGCAGTAACAGGCGCCGCCGTACTCGTTGTTGATGTGCCAGGCCAGCAACGCCGGGTGGGTCGCGTAGCGTTCGGCCAGGCGGGACGCCATCGCCGTCGAGAGGCGGCGGTACGCCGGGGAGCTGGGGCAGAAGTTGTGGCGCTGGCCGTAGCGGTGGCGGCGGCCCTCGAAGTCGGTGCGGTTGACCTCCGGGTACTTCTTCGCGAGCCACGGAGGCAGGGCGGCGGTGCCGGTCGCCAGGCAGACGCTTCTGCCCTCCGCCGCCGCGCGGTCCAGGATGTCGTCCAGGACCGTGAAGTCGTAGGTGTCCTCGACCGGTTGGGTCAGGGACCAGATGAACACGCCGACGGTGAGCGTGTCGATGCCGGCCTCGCCGAACAGACGGTGGTCCTCCGTCCAGACCTCCCGCGGCCATTGCTCGGGGTTGTAGTCGCCGCCGTACCGGATCCTGTCGGTCATGCGGTGAAGTCCTCCGTCGTCTCGGCGATCACCGGGCGGGCGGTGTGGAGCAGGGAGAGGAGCAGGGGCGCCGCGAGCAGGGCGGGGAGGGCCTCGGTGAGCAGGGCCGTCATCGCGCCGGTCAGGATCAGCAGGGAGAGGGCGCCCAGGGTGACCTTGGCGCGGCGCAGGAGGAAGTACGCGGCCAGGCGGGCCGTGTCCCTCGCGCGGAACGTGAACAGGGAGGTGAGGACCAGGGCGTGGGCGCCCCACAGGAGGGTGGTGAGGGCGGTCGCCGCGATGATCAGGGCCCACCAGGCGGGGAGGCCGGTGGCCTGGAAGTGGGTGAGGGTGAAGGCGGTTACCGTCAGCCAGGCCAGGAGGGGGGTCCAGAGTTTCAGCGCGGGGAGGGTGTTGGCGCGCAGGCCCTGGAGGTAGAGGCGGGTGGGGTGGAGGTCGGTGAGGTCGGTGCCGCGGTGGTGGAGGGCGTAGAGGGCGGCGGAGGTGGCGGGGCCGAGGGGGAGGAGGAAGAGGGCGGCGAGGGGGGTGGGGCCCACGAGGAAGAGAGGGATCAGGCCCGGGGCTGCGGTGGTGAGGAGTAGCGCTTCTGTGGTCAGGAGGGTGTGGATGAGGGCGGCGGCTTTTGAGAGGGGTCCACTGCCGAAGTCCCGGGTGCGGGTTGTGGGGGGCTGGTCGCGCCCCGCGGCGGAGCCGCTAATAGATACAGCCCCGCGCCCCTGAGCGGCGCTGCGCGGCCGCAGTTGAGCGTCAGCGCTCATTTGTCCTCCCCAACAGCCGTCCCTCGTCCCACCAATCGAAGCTCTCGTCCACCACCGGCGCCAGCTCCACCAGCGTCACTTCGTTGCGGGCCAGTGTGAGGCGCAGGTCCGCGCGGCCCTCTGCGAGGGGGAGGCGGAAGTGGGTGCGGGACGGTTCCGCCGCCTCGTGCAGCATGTCCAACTGGCCCTGTTTCGGGGAGCGGGGGCTGCCCATCTCCCGCCATGCGGTGTACGCGTTGCCGTGGTCCTCGTCCACGGTGGAGCGGCGTACGAATGCCTCTGCCCCACGCAGCGGGATCGAGAGGTGGACCTCGTGGTGGGTCGGGCCCAAGGTCTCCCCCGTGGGGTCGACCGGGGCCCAGGCCAAGAGAGTTACCCGGCCGTCGGGATGGCGGGTGACCAAGTGGTGGTCGCCCCTCGACAGGAGGTCGGGGCCCATGCGGGACATGAACGCGTACAGGTGGAACGTCGGCTTCTTGATCTGACGGTGCGTCAAGAGGCCGAAGCCGCCGTGGAAGAGGGCCGTGGGGACGCCCGCCTCCTCGAACATGTCGCTGAACGTCCAGTAGGAGAAGGAGTCGGCCAGCTCGCCGCCCTCCGCGAGGACGGGGGCGAGGTAGGCGGCGTTGAAGGCGGTGTCGTGGATGAGGTTGTCGGGGCAGTAGGAGGAGTTGAACTCGGTGATGTGGACGGGGAGTTCGGCGTACCGGGTGCCGTCGAGCTGGCGGCGCGGGGTGGCGAACTGGTCGAGGAGGCCGGAGGCCGGTGCGAGGGTCTGGTACGAGGTGAACGGGACGCGCTGGGCCGGGCCCGACGTGTAGGCGTGCCGGGAGACGAAGTCGAGGGGGACGTCGTTGCGGTCGGCGAACTCGGCGAAGCGGGGCAGCCATTCGTCGGCGCCGGGCGAGATCGCCGGGCCGCCCACCTGAAGGCTGGCGTCAACCTCCTTCACGGCATGGGCGGTTACCTCGTAGAGCTGGTGGTACGCCTTTTCGTCGGCGTTCTCCCAGAAGCTGTCGAGGTTGGGTTCGTTCCAGACCTCGATGGGCCAGGTGCGGACCTCGTCGAGGCCGTGGCGGTCGATCAGGTGGGTGAGGGTGGCCCGGACCAGGGCGGCCCACTCGGTGTGGGAGCGGGGCGGGGTGACGTTGCCCTTCCACCAGAAGATCGTCTGGGAGCCGGAGGCCAACTCCTCGGGCATGAAGCCGAGTTCGAGGAAGGGGCGGATGCCGAGCTCCAGGTAGGAGTCGATGACCTGGTCGACGTACGTGAAGTTGTGGTGCAGACCCCGGGTGTCCCGGTGTTCGTAGGGGCGGACGACGCCCATGCCGTCGCCGAACAGGCCGTGGCCCCTGATGTGCCGGAAGCCGATCTCGCGCTGGACCAGCTTCAGGGAGTCGAAGTAGTCGCGGCGCAGGGCGAGTTCGGTCCGTCCGGTGCCGACGCAGTGGCGCCAGGCGTCGGAGAAGGGACCGAGGGGCTCGGCGGGGACGCGGATCACCCGTGGTCCTTCCGGTAGCGCTCGTACGCCTTGTTGTGCAGGGCGACGAGCTGGTCCATGTTCTTGGCCTTCAGCTCCGAGACGTAGGAGTCCCATTCGGACAGGGGGCGCTTGCCCAGGGCGAACTGGAGGGCGTTCTGGCCGACGTGGTCCTTGAGGGGGGTGTCCCAGAGGGTGGCCTGTTCCTGCTCGAAGGATTCGAGGGGGTGGGCGGGAGCGACGGGGAGTTCCTTGCGCTGGGCCATCGCGTCCTGGAACTTCTTCTCGTCGGGGCTGAAGTTCGAGGAGACCAGCGCCCAGCTGCCGCCGTAGGTGAACACGCCGTTGAAGAAGCCGAAGTCCTTCTGGAGGTCCTTCGGGGCGTCGGGGATCGAGCCCATGAGGGAGATACCGGGCTCCAGTTTGTACTGGCCGCCGCTGTAGGTGTAAGTCGTGCCCTGGACGCCCCACTTGGAGAAGCGCTGGCCCTCGTCGGAGTACCAGAGCCAGTCGACGAACTGCATCATGGCCACGAAGTCGTCGCTCTTGAGGGCCTTGCTGGAGATCATGAGGCCGTTCTCCAGCCGGCCGCCCCCGAGGACGACGGGCCCGGCGGGGCCGAGCGGCACGGGGACCATCTCGATGGTGGCGCCCCGGACTTGCTTGGTCAGGTTGTAGCGGTACTCCTGGACCAGGACCTGGGGGTTGGCGCTGATCGCGAAGGACTTCTCGGCGAGGAGCTTCTGCTGCGCGTTGTCGTCGGTCTGGGTGAAGCTCTCGGGGTCCATGAGCTTCTCGGAGACCAGCTTGGCGACGAACTCGATCATCTGGCGGAACTCGTCCCGGGCGCCGGTGAAGACGAACTGCTTCTTGGCGGCGTCCCAGCTGAGGTTGTCGTAGGACCAGCCGGCCTGGACGCCGTACGCCTGCCCGAGGTAGCCGAAGAACGCCCCTGGCGGGAACGGGGTGTTGACGTTCCAGCGGTCGGAGAAGGGGTAGCGGTCGGGGTATTCGGTCTTCAGCGCCTTGAAGACGGTGTAGACCTCGTCCCAGGTGGTGGGCAGGGCGAGGCCGTGCTTGTGGAGGACGTCCGTGCGGAAGGCCATGGAGTAGCCGGACTTGAGCTTCTCGTGCAGGCCGGGCAGCAGGTAGTAGTTGCCGTCGGCCTGGCGGATCGCGTCGAGTTCGGGCTCAAGCTTCCATCTCTTCACCTTGTCCTGGAAGTTGGGCATCAGGTGGACGTACTCGCTGACGGGGAGGATCGCGCCGGAGGAGACGAAGGCGGCCTCGGCGGGGTGGTACGTCTTGGGGATGAGGAAGGGCGCGTCGCCCGCGCCGATGAGGAGGCTGCGCTTCTTCTCGTAGTCGCTGAGCGGCACCGAGATCGGCTTGAGGGTGACGCCGGTGCGCCGGGTCAGCTCCTTCCAGAACAGCCAGCTCGACTTCATCGGGTAGGCCGGGTTGTCGTTGTGCAGGACGTCGAAGGACAGCGGCTTGGCCGCCTTGAACTGCTGGCCGACGCGGAAGTCCTCCATCGCGCCGTTCTGCTTCTTCGAGAGGTCCTTGGAGTCGCCGCCGTCGTCGCCGCTGCCGCAGCCGGTGAGGGTGGCGAGGCCGACGAACCCGGCGGCGGCCAGGATCTGACGGCGTGACAACTGGCCTGCGTTGGGGCGGGAGTTCTTCTTCACCGGATACTCCTTGGGAGGTGGGGGCGGTCAGCCCTTGACCGCGCCGAGCATCACGCCCGAGACGAAGTAGCGCTGGACGAACGGGTACACGCACAGGATCGGCAGCGAGGTGAGCACGATCGTCACGGCCTGGATGGAGGCCGCGACCTGTGTCCCCTGCTCCGTGGTGGCGCCGGCGTTGGAGGCCCCGGTGGCGCCCGCGATGATGTTGCGCAGATAGACGGTGACCGGCATGAGGTCGGTCCGGTCCATGTACAGGAACGCCTGGAACCAGGAGTTCCAGAAGGACACCGAGTAGAACAGGATCATCGTCGCGACGACGGCCTTGGACAGCGGCAGCACGACGCGCAGCAGGATGCCGTACGTACTGAGCCCGTCGATCTGGGCGGCCTCCTCCAGCTCGCTCGGCAGGGACTCGAAGAACGCCTTCATCACCAGCAGGTTGAAGACGCTGATGGCGTTGGGCAGGGCGATGGCCCACACGGAGTTCTTCAGGTCGAGGCTGGTGATGAGGACGTAGTTGGGGATGAGACCGCCGGAGAAGAACATCGTGAACACGGCGACGCCGACGAGGAATCCGCGCCCTTTGAGGTTCCTCTTGGACAGGACGTAGGCGTAACAGGTCGTCAGGACCATGGCGACGGCGGTGGCGACGACCGTGTACAGGACGGTGTTGCCGTAACTGCGCCAGAACGTCGAGTCGTTGATGACGATGCGGTACGTCGTGAGGTCGAATCCCTTGGGCCACAGGGTGACTTGGCCGGAGCGGATCTCGCGCTCGCCGCTGAAGGAGCGGGCGACGATGTTGAGGAACGGGTACAGCGTGAGGACGACGACGCCGGTGAGGATCACGCCGTTGACGCCCTGGAAGACGCGGTAGCCGCGCGTCGGCTGGTTGACCGAGGTGCGTACCCTGACCTTGCTCACCACAGGCTGGTCCCCACTGTGCGGCGCGAGAGCTGGTTCGCGGAGGTGATGAGGACGAGCCCGATGACCGCCTCGAACAGGCCGATGGCCGCCGCGTAGCTGAAGCTGTTGGACTCGACACCGGCCCGGTAGAGGTAGGTCGAGACGACGTCGGCGGTCGGATAGGTCAGCGGGTTGTACAGCAGCAGGATCTTCTCGAAGCCGACCGCCATGAACGTGCCGATGTTGAGGATCAGCAGCGTGATCATCGTGGGCCGGATCCCGGGCAGCGTGACGTGCCAGATCTGCTGCCAGCGGTTGGCGCCGTCGATGCGGGCGGCCTCGTACAGGTCGTCGTCGATGGTGGTGAGCGCGGCGAGGTAGAGGATCGTGCCCCAGCCGGCGGTCTGCCAGATCTCGGAGCCGACATACACCGTCCGGAACCACTCGGGTTCCTGGATGAACCGGATCGGATCGTGCCCGAGCCAGCCCAGGACGTGGTTGACCGGCCCGTCGGTCGCGAGCATCTGCATGGTGATACCGGCGACGATCACGATCGACAGGAAGTGCGGCAGATAGGACACCGACTGCACGAACCGCTTCAGCGCGGTGCGGCGCACCTCGTTGAGAAGCAGCGCCAGCACGATCGGGATCGGGAAGCAGAAGACGAGGGTCAGCAGGCCCAGCCACAAGGTGTTGCGGAAGACCTGCCAGAAGGTCGGATCGGTGAGGAACATGCGCACATAGCGCAGCCCCACCCACTGCTCGCCCAGGATCGAGCCGCCCGGCTCGAACCGGCGGAACGCGATGACGTTCCCGATCATCGGCAGATAGCGGAAGACCAGGAAGAACAGCAGCGGCAGGACCACCAGCGAGTACAACTGCCAGTCGCGCCGCAGCGCCCGGCGCCAACTGCGGCGCGCGGACGGGTACTTCGTGCCACCCGGGGACTTCGGGGGTGGCGGGTCCTGGGTGCCCGGCGGGGGCGCCGACGTGGTGGAGGTGCTCATGCTCGGGCCTCCCGGAGCGGGGACGCGGAACCGAAACTTTCGAGCTCTTACCGGTAACTTCGCGGCAACTTATGGGCACGTAGAAACCGCTGTCAATGGGTCATGCAGGAGATTCCTGAGGAAGCGGTGGTGCGTTGGAACCGTCGGCGAGGGGGTAGAACAGGGACGTCCGGCCCTTCCCAGCTCCGCAAGTTTCCCTTCCGTAACCGAATCCTGCGAGGTGTCGCCGTGGGTGCGTTCGATCTGCCGCTGATTGAACTGGAGTCGTTCCGGCCGCCGTTGGACGAGCCCGCCGACTTCGACTCGTTCTGGCACGAGACGCTGAAGGCCGCCGCCGAGGTGCCGTTGCGGGTCCGCACCGAGCCCGTGCGCAACGGGCTGAAGCTGACGGAGACCTGGGACGTCACGTTCCCCGGCTTCGGGGGGCATCCCGTACGGGCCTGGTACAGCAGGCCCGCCGGTCTCACCGACCCGCTGCCCACCGTCGTCGAATACGCCGGGTACGGGCGCGGGCGGGGGCTCGCCCACGAGCGGCTCACCTGGGTCAACGCGGGTTACGCGCACCTGCTCATGGACAACCGGGCCCAGGGGGACAGCTACGGGAGCGGTGGCGTCGGGACCCTCGACCTCGGGCCGGCTGTCGCCGGTGGGCCGGGAGTTGTCGTACGGGGGCTGCTCGATCCGTACCAGTACCACTACCGGCGGCTCATCACCGATGCGGTGCGGGCCGTGGAGGCGGTACGTACGTTGCCCGGTGTCGATGCGGGTCGGGTCGCCGTCGTCGGGAACAGCCAGGGTGGAGGGCTGGCGTTGGCCGTCGCCGGGTTGGTGCCCGACCTTGTCGCCGCGCTCGTGACCGCGCCGTTGCTGTGTGGGGTTCGGCGGGCGTTGGATCTCACGGATGCGGGGCCCTATGGGGAGATCGCCGCGTATCTGGCTGTGCATCGGGGAGTCGAGGCGGCCGCGTATCGGACGCTGTCCTATGTGGACGGGGTCTCGTTCGCCCGGCGGGCTCGGGCCCATGCGCATTTCGGGACGGGGTTGCGGGACCGGGTGTGTCCGCCGAGTGGGGCGTTCGCCGCGTTCAATCGGTACGGGGAGGTGGGGGGTTCGGAGCCCCGGCGGGAGATTCATACGTACGCGTACAACGGGCATGAGGGTGGGGACGCGGTGCATGTCGCCTTGCAGTTGGAGTGGTTGGCGGGGGTGTTTGAGGGGGTGGGGTGAGTTGATGCGTATCCATGTGGAGAGTGAGTGCTCCATGATGGGCGGGACATGGGTGAGATTCGGTGGGGTTGGCGGTCGGCTGCGGGTTCGTCGTGGTTGCTCGCGCCCCGCAGCGGAGCTGCAAATAGATGCAGCCCCGCGCCCCTGAGGTACGGCGCTGACGCGCCGGTACCTATAGCTCGTGCCGGGCTCTTTGCTGTGGTTGGCGCCGCCCTGGGGGGAACTGCTCACCACCTCATCGCCGAGGAACCACCCCACTGGCAGCGCGTGTTGGTCGGCGCGGCTGTGCTGTTCGTGCTCGGACTGCTGGGCGTCCGGCGCCCCCGGTCCCTCCCTGTCGTCGCGCTCGCCTGCGCTCTCGCTCAAGGCGGGCTGCATCAGTGGCTGGCGGCAGGCCACCACACCAGCGGGCACGCCCACCATGCCCCGGAAGCGCACAGTTCCTGGACCATGACCGCCGGGCATGCCCTCGCCGCCCTGCTTGTCGCCGCCCTGCTCCAACGCGCGGATCGAGTCGTCTGGCGGCTCACCCGAGGCATACGGCACCGCACCGCCGCTCTCAGAGCACTGACGCGATTCACCCCCACCGCCCCTGATGCACAGGTCTTTCCCCCTCTCACCAACCCCCTCCCCCACCGCGCCGGCGGCATGACACTCGCACATGTCGTCGTCCGCAGAGGCCCTCCAGCAGCCAAGTCAGCTCACGCCAACTGACCTCCCCCGGACGGCAATTGAGCCGATCCGCACTGCAACTCTGCCTGGAGAACCCCAACCATGCTCAGGAAAACCCTCACCACCCTCGCCGCCACCACCCTCGTCCTCCTCACCGCCCACTCCGCAGCCGCCCACGTGGAGGTGAAGGCCGACAACCCCCAGGCCCTCGCCCAGAACGTCGAGCTGACCTGGTCCGCCGAGTCGGAGTCGGCGACCGCCGGCATCAAGGAAGTCCGCGTGGTCCTCCCGAAGGGCATCGCCCCGTCCGACGTCACGTTCGCGAGCGGCCCCAAGAGCTGGGCGCTCACGGCGACCTCGGACGGCTTCGCGGTGAAGGGCGCCCCCCTCCCGGTCGGCGAGGACGCCGAAGTCTCGGTCACCGTCAAGCAGTTGCCGGACGCGGAGGAATTGGTCTTCAAGACCCTCCAGACCTACGGCGACGGCAAGATCGACCGCTGGATCGAGCTGGAGGAGCCGGGCAAGAAGGAAGAGGAGGGCGACCACTCCCACAGCGGAAACCCGGCCCCGGTCCTGAAGCTGAAGGCGGCGGCGCTGGTCCAGAACACTCCCACCCCCACACCCACGCCGAGCACCCCCGAGAACACCCCGGCCCCCTCCACGTCCCCGGTGGCCGCTGAGAAGGACGACAACGGCGGCATGTCCGGCGGGACCTGGGCCGCGATCGGCGCCGGTGTGATCGTCGCGGCGGGCGCCGGATACTTCGTCGTCCGGCGCCGGAGCCAGGCGGCCGGCTGACACCGGAACGGGGTCGGACGGCACCCGGCCGCCCGACCCCAGGGCACGTCAACTCATTTGACTTAACCGGCAGTTGAGGCTGTACAGTACAAGCACAACCTCCTCGACAACGTTATCCACCGATGACGTTGCCGACCCGCACTCCCCCAGCTCCGTGTCGTCGTCCGGACGCCGGGGGACCTCCCCGGACGGCCCCCTCCCCCCCCTGGGGCCCGTCCGGATCGCGGACCCGGTGGCACACGGCTCGATGCCACCGGGTCCGCTCGGAGCGCCCCAGCTGTCCGACCAGTTGCTCAGCCGACGCGACAGGGCAAGGACGTCGTACTGTCCGCGTTGGCCCCGGTGACGACGTACCCGAAGGTCGTACTCTGCCCCGGACTCAGCGAGCCGTTCCAGCCCGCGTTGTGGACCATGACGTCCTGGCCGGTATAGGTGGCCGCGCCGTTCCAGAGGCTGTCCACCTTCTGCCCGGAGGCCAGCGTCCAGTTGACCATCCAGCCGAGCATCGGGACGTTGCCGGAGTTGGTGACGGTGACCTCGGACTGGTAGCCGCCGCTCCAGCTGCCCGTCGTCCGGCGGGTTGCGGTGCAGGTGCCCGGCACGGGCTCGTTCGGGTTGCCCGGCTCGTGGATGCCGGTGACCTCGCCGTTGCCGCCGTCGAAGACGACGTCGGAGCAGGAGTAGAAGGTCTCCGCGCTGTCCGAGCGCTGCCAGACCATGTAGATGATGTGGCGGCCCGACTTGTTCGCGGGAAGCGCGCCGCTCCAGGAGTAGTTGGCCTCGACCGTGCCCGGGGAGCCGTTGAGCGCCGGGTGGTCGACGCTGAGGAACGGCGTCGACTCCATGTCGTCCCACGTGAGGGTCTTCGTGGGGTCGAAGCCGTCCTTCGTGACGTAGAGGTAGAACCAACCCGGGTGTGCGGCCCAGGCGTTGTACGAGAAGGCCATCGTGCGGCCGGCCGTCAGGTGGGTGAGCGGCCAGTCGTTGCGGGGTGCGTTGAAGCCGGTGAAGTTCGTGTTGCCGCCGCTGCACAGCTGGCCGTCTGGGACGAAGCCCCGGGTTCTGCCGGCGCCGTCCGAGCGCAGGACGGAGAACCAGTTGTAGAACGGCGTCGTCCCGCTGACCTGTTGGGCGTTTCTGCACGCCGGGTTGATGGGCTTGATCTCGCCGGTGTCCGTCAGGCCGTCCTGCCAGCACAGGAAGGTGCGACTGCCGGGCTTCATGGGTGTGCCGTGGGCCTCCGCCTTGCCGCCGGTCGAGACGATCAGACCGAGGGCGGGGATGACGGCGAGGAAGGAGAAGAGGACGAGGAGGAGGGGGCGGGTGCGGAGATACTTCGATAAGTTTGTCGTGATCATGCCATGCGCGGGCGTGGGGGACATGGTGATGGAGCCGTCCTTTCTGTACGGCTGTGCGGGTATGGGGTGGGGCGATCCTCGATGGGTTCCGGTCCACCGGTGGGAGCGCTCCCACCCCACCTGTGCGGAAGGTAGCGCTGCCGGGCGCCTATGTAAACGGGGGTGAAGCTAATTCGGCGACTGCGGGTGCATTGTGGCTGGTCGCGCTCGCGCGGCGGTAGCCGCATATGGGTACAGCCCCGCGCCCCTAGGTAGGCTGCTCCACTGCCACTTTGACAGCCCCGGAAGTTTCCCTCACCAACGGTAGTTCGATCGTGAACTCCGTTCGGCCTGGCTCGCTTTGGACCGTGAGTACGCCGTCATGGGCCCTGACTATCCCCGCTGCCACCGCCAAACCCAGACCCGAACCCACCTGCGCCCCATGCGCCCGCGCCCTCGACGCATCCCCCCGCGTGAAGCGGTCGAACACCCCCGGCAGAAGACTCCGCGGGATCCCCGGGCCCGCGTCCCGCACCCGGATCACGCAGACGCTCCCCGCCACCCCCACGCTCACCGTCACCCGCGTCCCCACCGGCGTATGCACCCGCGCGTTCGTCAGGAGCTGCGTCACCACCTGGTGCAGCCTCGCCTCGTCCCCCAGGACCAACACCCCCTCCCCCGCCCCGAGTTCGAGCTCCCACTCATGCCCCTCCCCCTCGGTCCGCGCCTTCCACACCGCCTCCGTCACCACCCCCGCGAGGTCCACCTCCGCCTTCTCCAGCGAACGCCCCTCGTCCAAGCGCGCCAGCAGGAGCAGGTTCTCGATCAGCCCCGTCATCCGCGCCGACTCCGCGCTCACCCTCCCCCACGCCAACTCCGCAGGCATGAACCCGGCGTCCCGGCTCATCAGCTCCGCGTACCCGGAGATCGAGGCGAGCGGCGTACGGAGTTCGTGGCTCGCGTCGGCGAGGAAGCGCCGCATGCGTTCCTCGGTGTGCCGCCTCTCCGCGGTCAACCGGTCGAGGGCGGTGGCGAGTTGGCCCGCCTCGGTGAGCGGTGTGCGGGACACCCCCGCCGCTGTCGCCAGGAGCCTGTCCAGGGGCCGGAGTTGACGGCGTATCACCAGCGCGCAGCCGCACGCCGCCGCCGTCAGGCCGACCGCCGCGACGGTCGCCTCGATGAGGAGGAGACCGCGGATGGTGTTCTGGACGTCGCGCAGGGGGAGGCCGGTGAGGACGTTGCCGCCGGGTGCCGTGAGGCGGTAGTCGCCGAGGCCGGGGACCGTACGCGTGTGCTTGCCGCCGTCGGGCGTGATGCCGGTGAGCGCCTCGCGCTGTACGGGGGTGAGGTCGCCGTGTCCGGTGACGTGCGCGGCGAGGACGCGGCCGGTGCCGTCCGTGCGGGCGGCGAGGAGCCCGGCAGGGGCGGCGCCCTGTTCGGCGGCTGCCGTGACGCGGTCGTCCAGGTCGCCGAGCAGGTAGGCGCGTTGGACGAAGACGGTCGTCAGCGCCATCGCCGTACAGACGATCGCCAGCATCGCGCCGACGAGGAGGAGCAGGCGGGTACGGAGCGTCATGTCCCGATCTTGTCCCGGTCGGCTGGGGGAAGCCTGTGGTCGAGCTGAGGCGGGGCGATGTAACGGGGCGGATACGGCGGAAGGGCCGCACCCCCGACATTCGGGGATACGGCCCTCAAGCCCGTAAAGAAGGGCCCAACTGCCTTGCGGTGAGCCTTACTTGCGGATCAGGCTGCGCAGGACGTACTGCATGATGCCGCCGTTGCGGTAGTAGTCCGCCTCGCCGGGGGTGTCGATGCGGACGACCGCGTCGAACTCGACGCCCGTGTCGGTGGTGACCTTGACCGTGGCCGGGGTCGTGCCGTCGTTCAGCTCGGTGACGCCGGTGATGGAGAAGGTCTCCTCGCCGGTGAGGCCGAGGGAGTCGGCGTTCTGGCCGGCCGGGAACTGGAGCGGGAGGACGCCCATGCCGATGAGGTTCGAGCGGTGGATGCGCTCGTACGACTCGGTGATGACGGCCTTGACGCCGAGGAGCGCGGTGCCCTTGGCGGCCCAGTCTCGGGAGGAGCCGGAGCCGTACTCCTTGCCGCCCAGGATGACCAGCGGGGTGCCGGCGGCCTGGTAGTTCTGCGAGGCGTCGTAGATGAACGACACCGGCGCACCTTCATCGGACCGGGTGAAGTCGCGGGTGTAGCCGCCCTCGGTGCCCGGCGCGATCTGGTTGCGCAGGCGGATGTTGGCGAACGTGCCGCGGATCATGACCTCGTGGTTGCCTCGGCGGGAGCCGTAGGAGTTGAAGTCGCGGCGCTCGACGCCGTGCTCCGTGAGGTACTTGCCGGCCGGGGTGTCGGCCTTGATGGCACCGGCCGGGGAGATGTGGTCGGTGGTGACCGAGTCGCCGAGCTTGGCGAGGACGCGGGCGCCGGCGATGTCGGTGACCGGCGTGGTCTCCATCGTCATGCCCTCGAAGTACGGGGGCTTGCGGACGTACGTCGACTCCGCGTCCCACTCGAAGGTGTTGCCGGTCGGGATCGGCAGCGACTGCCACTGGAGGTCGCCGGCGAAGACGTCGGAGTAGGACTTGGCGAACATGTCCTCGCCGATCGCGTTCGCGACGACGTCGTTGACCTCGGTCTCGGAGGGCCAGATGTCGGCCAGGTAGACGGGCTTGCCGTCCTGGTCGGTGCCGAGGACGTCCTTGGTGATGTCCACCTTCATCGAGCCGGCGATGGCGTACGCGACGACCAGCGGCGGGGAGGCGAGGTAGTTCATCTTGACGTCGGGGTTGATGCGGCCCTCGAAGTTCCGGTTGCCGGAGAGGACCGAAGTCACCGCGAGGTCATGGTCGTTGACGGCCTTGGAGACCTCCTCCGGCAGCGGTCCTGAGTTGCCGATGCAGGTGGTGCAGCCGTAACCGACCAGGTTGAAGCCGACCTTGTCGAGGTACGGCGTCAGACCGGCCTTGTCGAAGTAGTCCGTGACGACCTTGGAGCCCGGCGCGAGCGTGGTCTTGACCCACGGCTTGCGGGTCAGACCCTTCTCCACGGCCTTCTTCGCGACGAGCGCGGCGGCGACCATGACGTACGGGTTCGAGGTGTTGGTGCAGGAGGTGATCGCGGCGACGGTGACGGCGCCGTGGTCGATCTCGTACGTCGAGCCGTCGGGGGCGGTCACGGTGACCGGGTTGGACGGGACGCCGTTGGTGGCGGCCGGGGCGTCGGAGGCCGGGAAGGACTCCTTGCCCGCCTCGTCGGCGGTGTCGACGTAGTTGAGGACGTCGGAGGCGAACTGCTGGGCGGCGTTCGCGAGGACGATGCGGTCCTGCGGGCGCTTGGGGCCGGCGATCGACGGGACGACCGTCGAGAGGTCCAGCTCCAGCTTCTCGGAGAAGTCGGGCTCGGCCTGCGGGTCCAGCCAGAGGCCCTGCTCCTTGGCGTACGCCTCGACGAGCGCGAGCTGCTGGGGCGAACGGCCGGTCAGGCGCAGGTAGTTGATCGTCTCGGCGTCGATCGGGAAGATCGCGGCGGTCGAGCCGAACTCCGGCGACATGTTGCCGATGGTGGCGCGGTTGGCCAGCGAAGTCGCGGCGACGCCCTCGCCGTAGAACTCCACGAACTTGCCGACGACGCCGTGCTTGCGCAGCATCTCGGTGATCGTGAGGACCAGGTCGGTCGCGGTGGTGCCGGTGGGCAGCTCGCCGGTCAGCTTGAAGCCGACGACGCGCGGGATGAGCATCGAGACCGGCTGGCCCAGCATCGCGGCCTCGGCCTCGATGCCGCCGACGCCCCAGCCGAGCACACCGAGGCCGTTGACCATCGTGGTGTGCGAGTCGGTGCCGACGAGGGTGTCGGGGTACGCCTGGCCGTTACGGACCATGACCGTACGGGCCAGGTGCTCGATGTTGACCTGGTGGACGATGCCGGTGCCCGGGGGGACGACCTTGAAGTCGTCGAACGCGGTCTGGCCCCAGCGCAGGAACTGGTAGCGCTCCTTGTTGCGGCCGTACTCCAGGTCGACGTTCTGCTTGAACGCGTCGTTGGTGCCGAACTTGTCGGCGATGACGGAGTGGTCGATGACCATCTCGGCCGGGGAGAGCGGGTTGATCTTCGCCGGGTCGCCGCCGAGGGCCGCGACGGCCTCACGCATGGTGGCGAGGTCCACGACACAGGGGACACCGGTGAAGTCCTGCATGATCACGCGGGCCGGGGTGAACTGGATCTCCTGGCTGGGCTGGGCCTGCGAGTCCCAGCCGCCGAGGGCGCGGATGTGGTCGGCGGTGATGTTCGCGCCGTCCTCCGTGCGGAGCAGGTTCTCCAGCAGGACCTTCAGGCTGTACGGAAGGCGAGCCGAGCCTTCCACCTTGTCCAGCCGGAAGATCTCGTACGACTCGTCGCCCACGCTGAGCGTGGCGCGGGCGTCGAAGCTGTTCGCCGACACGACAGTCTCCTTCATTGATGTGCGCGTACCACCGCATCCTGCCGCCACGCCTACTTGGCCGATCCGCTAAGGTAGGGCTAAGTTAGGTAACCCTTACTAGAGGGGGCGGCTCCGGTACGCCTTCGGCAGATATCTCGATGTCGAGATAACTCTAGTACATGGGGGCTGGTTGGTCATGCCCGGGGGGCGGTGAGGCCCGTCATGTCAGGGCGAGCCGGTCCACCAGCAGCTTCAGGCGCGCTTCCGTGTGCTCCGGAGGCAGGCGGCCCGAGCGGGTCAGGGTCGCCACTCCGTGCAGGGCCGCCCAGAACGTCTCGGTGAACAGTCCCGCGGCGACCCCCTCCCCCGCGGCCTCGCCCAGGGACTCCAGGAGGGCGGCGAAGGCGTCCTTCAGGGGTTCCGGGGTGTCGTCGCGGGCGTACGGCAGGCCGCCGTCGAGCTGGAAGATCGCGTCGTAGACCGCCGGGTTGCGTTCGGCGAAGTCGAGGTAGGCGCGGGCCAGGGCGTACACACGGGCGCGCGGGCCGTCCGCCGCGGCCGTCGCGGCCCGTACGGCCGCGGCCAGCTCCGTGGCGCCCTGGAGGGCGACGGCGCCGATGATCTCGCGTTTGCCGCGGAAGTGGCCGTAGAGGACGGGCTGGCTGTACTCGATGCTCTCGGCGAGGCGGCGGGTGGTGACCGCGTCCCAGCCCTGCCGCTCGGCGAGTTCGCGGGCCGTCGCCACGATGAGGCGCTCGCGCTCGGCGCGCTCCCGTTGTTTGCGTTCCTGTACCGACATACCTCGATCCTAGCAGTGCTAGACAATCAAGCAGTGGCAAGTCTAGCGTTGACCCATCAGCTAGCAACGCTAGAAAGAGGGGGTCGTCATGTTCGACGTATTCGACGTACTGGAGATCGTCACCATCGTGGTCGTCGGCGTCATGGTGGGCGTGGAGTTCTCCGTCGCCTTCGTCCTGAACCGGATCCTCGACGCGCTGCCCGAGGACAGCGGGCAGCTCGGGCACGCCCACGGCGGGCGGATGCTCGGCGCCGTGATGCCGGTCTGGTACGTCGGCTCGCTCGTCCTGACCGGGATCTGGGCCGCCGCCGACCGCGCCGGCCTCGTCGCCGCCGCCGGTGCGCTGCTGCTCCTCAGCGTCGTCATGTCGGTTCTCCTGCTCGTCCCGATCAACAACCGGAACAAGACCTGGACCCCCGAGAACCGGCCCGCCGACTGGAAGCGGCAGCTCGACCGCTGGGGCCGGCTGCACCACATCCGCCTCGGCGTCATCCTCGCGGCGTTCGCGTCGCTGGTCACCGCGCTCACGTGAACGCGCCGGCGTTCTCCTCGGCCCACTGCCGGTACGTCCGTCCCGGGGCGCCGGTGACCTCCGGGACCGTCGTGCGGACCCTGAGGAGCCCGTCGTTGACGTCTCCGCCGGTCAGGTCGAGGATCGCGTCCGCCGTCCCCGGGTCCATGGCCGCCGTCATGGCGTCGTGGGCCTCGGCGCGGCTGAGTTCGGTGAGGGCGAGGGGGCGGCCGAGGACGTCCGCGAGGTCCGCGACCTGCTCCCGCACGGTGACCCGGGCCGGGCCCGTCAACGCGTACGTCCGGCCCCGGTGGGCCGGGGTCGTCAGGGCGCGGTGGGCGACCGCCGCGATGTCCGCCGGGTGGATCGCGGGGAGGCCGGTGTCGGCGTAGGGGGCACGGACCTCGCCGAGTTCGCGGATCGCGGGCGCCCACCACAGGGTGTTCGACGCGAACTGGGTGGGGCGCAGGACCGTCCACTCCATGCCGCTCGCCCGGAGGGCCTCCTCCACGGCGCGGTTGCGCCGCGCCTCCGGAAGGTGGGGGTGCGTCTCGACGGTGATCGAGGAGACGAGCACGACGTGCTCGACGCCGGAGCGGCGGGCGCGTACGAGGACCTCCTCCTCGGCGCCGGTTCCCTGGAGCAGGAACAGTGAACGGGCCCCGGTCAGCGCGGAGTCGAGGGACTCGGGGCGGGTGAGGTCGCCGGCCACGGCTTCGGGGAACCCGGCGTGGGCCGCGTCGCGGGTGAGGCCCCGGAAGGGCGTGCCGCGCAGCTCCTTCAGCAGCGCCCGCCCGATGTTTCCGGTCGCGCCGGTCACGAGGATCATCGCCGTGCATCTCCTTGGTCGTCGGTGGAGCAGCACGTTAGGAACTCAACTCGGCTTGAGGTCAAGGCGGTTCGGGAGAGCCCCGGGATAACCGCGAGCGTGCGCCCCCCGACTCCCCCTACGATCACCCCACATGCCCCTCCACATCACCGAATTCCCCGTCCCCGACGCCAAGTCCGGCCCCTACGGCATCACCCTCGGCCCGGACGGCGCCCTGTGGTTCACGATGGTCCACAGCGGGCACATCGGCCGCCTCACCCCGGACGGCGACATCACCACGTACCCGCTCGACTCCCCCGGCACCGGCCCGACCGTCATCACGCCGGGGCCGGACGGCGCGCTCTGGTTCACGGAGTTCCAGGGACACCGGGTGGGCCGGATCACCGTGACCGGCGAGGTGACGTCGTTCCCGCTGCCGACCCCGGACGCGGGCCCCTTCGGCATCGTCGCCGGCGCGGACGGCGCCCTGTGGTGCACGGAGGCGAACGCCGACCTCATCGCCCGCATCACCCCCGACGGGCACGTGACCGAGTTCCCGCTCCCCCTCGCCGGCGCCTTCCCGGCGGGGATCGCCGCGGGCGGGGACGGCCGGCTCTGGTTCACGCTGAACCAGGCGAACGCGATCGGGGCGATGACCTACGACGGTGAGATGACCGTCCGCAACCTGCCCACGCCGGGCGCGGCGCCGGTCGGCATCACGGCCGGGGCGGACGGCGCGATGTGGTTCGTGGAGATCGGCGCGGGTCAGCTCGGCCGCATCGAACTCACCGGCGAGATCAGGGAGTTCCCCCTCTCCGACCCCACCGCACGCCCGCACGCGATCACCGCCGGCCCGGACGGCGCGTACTGGTTCACGGAGTGGGCGGCGAACCGGATCGGCCGGATCACCCCGACCGGCGAGATCACCTCCACCCCACTGCCGACCCCGTCCTCCGAGCCCCACGGCATCACCCTCGGCCCCGACAACTCCCTCTGGACGGCACTGGAGACGGGCAAGATCGCCCGCATCACACCGCCCACGACAGGCTCTTGAGCCCGGCCACTCCACAACACGCCCCGCAGCAGAGGCAGTCACCCATCAGGGAACGAGCCGCGACAGCCCCTCACACCACCGACTCCCGGTGCGGATCCGTCGGCAACAGGGCGTGGTCATCGAAGAGTTGCTCCAGCGCCTCCGTGCCGTGTTCCCGGCGGTAGGCGATCTCCTCGGGGGTGACGGGGAGGGAGTGGCCGGCGTCCAGGGGGTGGCCGGTCCGGTGGTAGACGGCGAGCATCGTCACCAGCTCCACGAACCGCTCGTCCCGGGCGTGTGCCTCCACCGCTTCACTCATACCCTCAACACCCGCCCCGTCATGACCCCTTCGACGGCGTCCACATACGCCTGGGCCACCTCGGCGACAGGCGTCCCGGCCGTCGTCTCGTCGCCGAGGCCCCGCAGCGTCTCCTCCACCCACCCCGGGCTCACCGCGTTCAGCCGTACCCCGCGCGGGAGTTCGTGCGCCGCGTTGGCCACGAACCCCTCCAGGCCGGAGTTGACGAGGGCGCCGAGGGAGCCGTCGGGGAGGGGGGCGGGGAAGGTGCCGGAGGTGAGGGTGACGGAGCCCGCGTCGGGGAGGTGGGCGGCCGCGCGGCGGGTGAGGGCGATCTGGCCGAGGAGTTTGCCGTGGAGGGCGGTGGTGAAGGCGGTGTCGGGGAAGGCGGCCAGGTCCAGCAGGGGGGCGAGAGGGCCGCTCGCCGCGCAGCAGACGACCGCGTCGAGGGGACCCGCCTCCTCGAACAGTGCGTCCAAGGTCGCCGTATCCGCGAGGTCCACCCTCAAAGGCCCGCTCCTCGATGCGCGGAGAACCTCGTGCTCACCCGCCAGCGCCTGCGACACCGCCCGCCCGATGGTCCCCGTCGCCCCGATCACCAGTACACGCATGCGGCCGAGGATGTCAGAGGACGCCGGATCGGGGTACCCGATCACGGCACCGCGACAGCCGTAACGGCATTTCAGGCATAAGCCCATAAAGGCAGATCAGAGCCGCCTCGTTCACCCGAACGGTCCACCCGTCGGGCGGCATCTCATATCTGAGATAACCTCAGCCTCATGGCAGACGACTACCTCGTACGCATCGGCAAGCTCATCCGTGACGCCCGTCAGCACCGCGGCTGGACACAGAGCCAACTGGCGGAAGCGCTCGGCACGAGCCAGAGCGCTGTCAACCGGATCGAGCGGGGCAACCAGAACATCAGCCTTGAGATGATCGCCCGCATCGGTGAGGCCCTCGACAGCGAGATCGTTTCGTTGGGATACGCGGGCCCGATGCACTTGAGGGTCGTCGGCGGCCGCCGCCTCTCCGGCGCGATCGACGTCAAGACGAGCAAGAACGCCTGCGTCGCCCTGCTGTGCGCCTCGCTGCTGAACCGGGGCCGTACGGTCCTGCGCCGCGTCGCCCGCATCGAGGAGGTGTACCGCCTCCTGGAGGTCCTCCAGTCGATCGGCGTCCGCGCCCGCTGGATCAACGACGGCGTGGACCTGGAACTCGTCCCGCCCGCCGAGCTGGACCTCGCGGCGATCGACGCGGAGGCGGCCGTACGCACTCGCTCGATCATCATGTTCCTCGGCCCGCTGCTGCACGAGGTGCACCGCTTCAAGCTGCCGTACGCGGGCGGCTGCGACCTCGGGACGCGGACGATCGAGCCGCACATGATCGCGCTGCGCCGGTTCGGGCTGGACATCGCGGCGACGGAGGGGCAGTACCACGCGGTCGTCGACCCGACGGTCCGCCCGGACCGCCCGATCGTGCTGACCGAGCGCGGGGACACGGTTACGGAGAACGCGCTGCTGGCCGCCGCCCGGCACGGCGGGGTCACCGTCATCCGCAACGCGTCGTCCAACTACATGGTCCAGGACCTGTGTTTCTTCCTGGAGGCGCTCGGCGTCAAGGTCGAGGGGATCGGTACGACGACCCTGACCGTGCACGGCGTGCGGGACATCGATGTCGACGTCGACTACTCCCCCTCCGAGGACCCGGTCGAGGCGATGAGCCTGCTGGCCGCGGCCGTCGTCACCGAGTCCGAACTCACCGTGCGCCGGGTGCCGATCGAGTTCCTGGAGATCGAGCTCGCGGTCCTGGAGGAGATGGGCCTCGACCACGACCGCACGCCCGAGTACGTCGCCGACAACGGCCGCACCCGCCTGGTGGACCTGACCGTACGGCCCTCCAAGCTGGAGGCGCCGATCGACAAGATCCACCCGATGCCGTTCCCCGGCCTCAACATCGACAACGTCCCCTTCTTCGCGGCGATCGCGGCGGTCGCGCAGGGCCAGACCCTCATCCACGACTGGGTCTACGACAACCGCGCGATCTACCTCACCGACCTCAATCGCCTCGGCGGCCGCCTCCAACTCCTCGACCCGCACCGCGTACTGGTCGAGGGCCCGACCCGCTGGCGGGCCGCCGAGATGATGTGCCCGCCCGCCCTGCGCCCGGCGGTCGTCGTCCTCCTCGCGATGATGGCGGCGGACGGGACGTCCGTCCTGCGCAACGTGTACGTCATCAACCGGGGGTACGAGGACCTCGCGGAACGCCTCAACTCGATCGGGGCGCAGATCGAGATCTTCCGGGACATCTGACGAGGCAGCGGCCGCTCCGGGCGAACGGGCGTTCGTCCGGAGCGCAAGACGTACGCCGTCACCAAGGAGTGCGCGCTCCCTCAACTGTCCGAGGCATGCGTAAATCGCGCCGCCGGCCAGCGGTCGACGGTCTTCCGGACTCACACTGCACCTGGAGACGAGGATCTGTTCCCGGGGGTTGCTGAGTATGGAACCGCTCGCCCTGAACACGGTGGCCGGCTGGCTCGCCGACTACGCGGCGCAGGTGGCAGGAGGCGTCGTCGACTCGGCGGTGGCCGATGGAGTGCGCCGGCTGTGGGACGCGGTCGCGGCGCGCTTCGGCGGCGATCCGGTGGCCGAGGGGGCGCTCGACCGGCTCCGTGAGCAGCCGGAGAACACCCGGCGGCAGGGGGCCGTCGAGGATCACCTCGAAGAACTCGTGCGCAGCGACCCCGAGTTCGCGCGCACGCTCGCCGAACTGGTGCGGGCGCTCGGGGAGGAGTCCGCCGCCGAGGGCAGCACGCACGTGCACGGCTCGGGTGCCGTGGCGGCCGGGCAGGGCAGGGTCAGCATCAGCGGCACCTACGCGGGCGGCAGGGACGTCCACGTGCACGGGGTGACGCCGCCCGCCGGGAACGAGTGACGCCCGTGCGTACCAGGGCGGTCCGACGCGCGGCGCTGGTGACGGCGGTGCTGGGCGTGCTCGTCACAGGATGCGGCGGCTCGCCGGGCGGCAGTGACTCGGCCGAGGCCACAGACGGGGCGACCAGCAGCGGTCTGCTGGAACCGTGGGAGAAGGAGTCACCCGAGAGCACGCCGACGGGATCGGCCGGGGACACCGACGATCCTGGCCCGTCGGGCTCCGCGAAGAGAGACGGTACGACCAGGGGCACGAGTCCGACCGGAAGCAGTGATCTGACGAAGCAGAAAGGCACCGTCGGGCCGACGGGAGACGTCAGATCCTCGCGGCCCGCCACGAGCAGCACCCCGGACGACGAGGACGACCGGGACCCCCCGGTCAAGAAGTGCGGCATCACCGCGCCGACCGGCACGCAGGACGGCCGTCGAGCGCAGACCGTCGTCCTCCCGCCGCTGGGCACGCATCACACGTTCCCCCACATCACCGTCCCCCTGCGCGGCTGTGCCACCTCCGGACTCCCCGTGGTCTACACGGTCGACCGGGCGTCCAACTGGAACAACTGCAATCTCGAACCGGCCGAGAATCCCACCCACGTCGAACTCAGCGGCACCTCGGGCGGCTGTACGGTCATCGCGTCCCAGCCCGGCGACAGCACCTGGGCCCCGGCGGAAGCGGTAGGTCAGCAGTTCCGCGTCGGCTACCAGCCGGTCACTCTCAGCTGGGCCGATCCCAGGGCCGATCTGCCGTACCCGGGCACTCTCGCCGTACGCGTCGGGATCAAGAGCCCGGACCCCCTTGAGGCCGACATCCGCATGAGGGCCACGGGCTCCTGCGACTTCGGCGGCAGCGGCACCACCTACGTGCGTGCCGCGCGGCAGACTCGCGTCACAGCGACCCTGAACGCGCGCGACCCCGGCCCGGGCGGCAAGGGCGGCTGCGAAGTCTCAGCCTCGGTGGTGTCGGACCACACTGTCTCCAACACCATCGACAAGCGCACGTACAACGTGATCGCCTCACCCGCACCGCCACCCCAGTGACCACCCCTCCCCCAGACATCGACGACTCCGGAGCCGTCGCCTTCGGCCATGGCCAGGTGTCGATCAGCGCGCCCGGCGGCTTGGCGGCGGGTCGCGACAACAACCTCTTCTTCACACTGGTGCGTCCCGCCGGAGGCCCGCGCGCGGCCGGGTCCTGCCCCTACCCGGGCCTGGACCACTTCGACGAGAGCTGGGGCGAGTTGTTCCACGGCCGGGGGGAGGAGACCGGGCACGTCCTCGATCTGCTGGTCCACCACCCGTTCAGCGCGGTCGTGGGGGCGTCGGGCAGCGGCAAGTCCTCGTTGCTCGCGGCCGGGGTGGCGCACGCGCTGCGCAACGGCGCGCAGTCCGGCAGCGAGAGCTGGACGGTGCGTGTCGTACGTAAGACGTCCGGGGCCCTGGACGCCCTGTGCGCCACCGTGCGCGCCGCGTACGAGGACGCCGGCCAGGTGCTGGATCCCTGGCCCGGCGCGGACGCGCTGCGTGAGGACCCGGCCCTCTTCGGGCGGCTGTCGGCCGGACTCGCCCGGCTCACCGGCCGGCACGTGGTGTGGCTGCTGGACCAGTTCGAGGAGTTCCTCGCGCCGAACCTGCCCGCGGCGGACGTCGTCTGCGCGGCGCGCGCGGTGCTGTCGGTGCGGGACGTGCCACAGGTTCCGCCGGTCCGGGTGGTGGTCGCGCTGCGCAGCGACCTCTACCACCGGCTGGAGGCCGTGCCGGAGCTGGCCACCGAGGTGTCGGCCCACCAGTACTGGCTGGGCCCGCTCAGCGCGCGAGGACTGCGCGACGCGGTACGCCGGCCGGCGCGGACGGCCGAGCTCGGGGTCGAGGACGAACTCGTCCAGCGGATCGTCGCGGAGGCGGCCGAGGGCCCCGGCACCCTGCCGCTGATCGCGTACGTGCTCCAGCGGATCTGGGAGCGGGACGACTCCCCGGTGCTGACGCTGACCGCCTACGAGGCGGCGGGCGGGGTGGGCGCGGCGCTGGACAGCGATGCCGAGGACGTCTGGTCCCGGCTCACCCCGGCACAGCGGGCGGTCGCCCGGCGGGTGTGGACGCGGCTGGCGTACGTCGGCCGGGGCGAGCGCCCGACGCGGCAACGGGCGTACGCCCGTGACCTGGTCTCGGAGCGGGACGACGAGGTGGCCGTGGTCGAGGTCGTGGAACGGTTCGTCAAGAAGCGGCTGCTGACCGTGGGCGACGGGGACGAGCGAGGCAGCGAGCCGACCGTCGAAGTGGCGCACGAGGTGCTGCTGGAGAAGTGGGGGCGGCTGCGCGAGTGGCTGCGGGCGGATCCGGCCGCCAAGCAGTTGCAGGACGACATCGCGGCCGGCGCCGCCCGATGGCACGCGCAGGGCGAGGACGAGGGGTTCGTGCTGAGCCCGGGACAGCTGCGGCTCCTGGAACTGCTGGACCCGCAGCTGTGGCCGCTCAACGAGCGGGAGCGGGCGTACGTCGAGGCGTCCCGGCGCGTCGAGGAGCAGGCGCGGGCGGTCAGGGAACAGGCCCGCACCTTCAGGCGCCGGTGGCGGCTGACCGCCGTGGGCCTGGCCGTGGCGGCGGCCATGGTGGCACTGGCGCTCGCCCTGGTGTTCGTGCTGCGCGACGCCGAACAGCTCGCGCAGCGGGACAGGACTTCCATGGACGCGCTCCGGCTGTCGGCGCAGGCCCGGTCGGCGGCGGGTGAACGGCGGGACGTGGCGGCGGCGCTGGCGGTCGCGGCGGTGCGGCTGGACGACATGGCCGCGACCCGGACCGCGCTGATGGACGTACTGGCCGCACCGGGCGGTCAACTGGCCGTCCACCGCCCGGCCTTCGGCGCGGCGACGCCCAATGTCCTGGCCTCCGGGCCGACCGGGGACGGGGCGCTCGTGCTGGGCTGCTCGGACGGGGCCCTTCGCCGGGTGGACCCGGTCACGGGCCGACTGCTCGGGACGCTGCCCGCACGGCACGGCGACGGGGTGTCGGCCGTGGCCCTGTCCGGTGGGCTGGTCGTGTCGGGGGACGCGACCGGCGGGGTCGTCGTCCAGCCCGCCGCCGGTGACGGTGCCCCCGTGCGCCTGCGGATGCCGGGCGGGGCGGCGGTCGCCGCCGTCGCCGTGGACGGCACGGCGCACGTGGTGCTGGCGGGCGGGACGGACGGGACGGTGGCCCGCTGGACCGTGCGGGGCGAGGCGCTGGAGCCGCTGCGCCTGCCGGAGGAGGTCGTGGCGATCGCCGTGCACCGGCCGGGAGCCGTGGCCGCCGTGACGACCCGCACGAACCATGTGCTGGAGGTCCCGACCGAGGGGGCGTGGCGGCCCCGGCCGGTGTGGGACACGACGGTCGCGGCCGCCGGCGGGAACGCCGTCGCGGCCGCACCCGGTGCCGGGCTGGCGGTCGTCGACGGCGCGCGGCTGCACCTCCCGCACGGGAGCACGCCGTCCCCGAACTCCAGCGCCGTCGCGGCCACCGCCGGGACGGTGTACGTCGGGGACACGACCGGACGTGTACGTGCCTGGTCGACGTCCGGCGGCGTTCCGCGGGCGCTCGGCGAGACGTTCACGGGGCCGCCGGGTGACGCCGTCGTGGGACTCGCCACGGACGGTCGTCTGCTGGCCGCCCTGACCGAGGAGGGCCGCCTGGTCGTCTGGGACGCGGCCGGCCGCCGTTCACCCGCCGCCGTACCGCGCCCCGCCGACGCGGGCCGTACGGTGACCGCCGTGGCCCACGGCCCGGCCGGCACCCTGGCTCGCGGCGACAACCGCGGAGACGTGGTGTTGTCCGGGGCCGGCCCGCACGCGGGCGCCCGGATCACCCTGCCCGGCGGCAAGGCCGTCGCCGGTCTCGCCTGGACGGGCCCGGGGACCCTTGCCGTGGCCACGGCGGACGGCGTCCTGCACGGTGTGGATCTCGCCACCCGCAGACATCAGCGCCTCACCGACGAGCCCTCCGGCTTCCTGGACGTCCGCGCCACCCTCGACGGGACGGTCCTCACCGCGTGGGACGACCGGGTGCTGCTGCATCGCCGAGGTGCCACCGCGCCGCTCGAAGGGTTCGACGGCCGGGGCGTACGCGCGGTGGCGCTCGGCCCACACGGTGAAGTCGCCGTCTCCTACGGCACGGTCACCGATCCGCAGGTTCTGTTGTGGACGGGAGACGCCACCACGACCGCACCCCGCGCCCTGGCGACGGGCCATCGCCTGTACGTCGCCGCGCTCGCGTTCTCTCCGGACGGCCGCGTCCTGGCGACCGGGAGCGACGACCGCGCGGTCTCCCTCTGGGACGTCCGCACCGGCGACCGGCTCGGCGCTCCCCTGACCGGACACACGGACACGGTCCGGTCCCTGGCCTGGTCGCGCGGGGGCCTGCTGGCCTCGGGCGCGGAGGACGGCACCGTCCGCCTGTGGGACACCCGAGCCGGCACCGCGGCCGGACCGCCCCTCCGGTACACCGACGACCGCCCCGTCACCTCTCTGTCGGCCTCGCCGGACGGGAACGAACTGGCCGCCGCCGATGGCGGATTCACCGTCCTGTGGCCCTTCGCCCCAGCCGCCTGGCTCTCCTCGGCCTGCGCGCTCACGGCCGACGTACGTCCCGAGGACATCGCCGGCTACGCGGGTGGGAGCCGGCCGAAGGACGAGTGCCCCCGGCCGGATTGAGCGCATGGAGCCGTCCGGTGCACCGGACGAGCGGGCGCGGCCCGAAGCCCCTGGTCACACCTCTGTGAGCGTCACCGGCCCGGTTTCACGGGCGTGGAAACGCGGCAGCGGCAACCCGCCCTCCGGGGCGAGTTCCATCAGCGTCGCCTCGACTCTCGCCTCGCCGGGGGTGAGGGTGGACGGGGACGGTCTGCCGGTGTTCTGCCAGGCGTGCTCGGCGCCGTCGCAGAGGGCGGTGGTACCGCCGATGCCGTGGCTGACGTCGCCGGAGTCCTGGTTGACGGAGCTGCTCACGAAGACGGGGCCCTTGTTGCCGAGGCAGCGGTAGGTGCCGGTGAGGGTGACCGTGCCGTCGGCGGCGATCCGGGCCACCGGGTCGACGGTCACCGTCTCGGCGGGGTCCGCCTGGGCGGTGGGTGCGGTCAGCAGGAGCAGCGTGGCGCCGGCGGCGACGCCGAGCGCGGAGCGGAAGGACATGGGGTACCTCCTGGTTCGGGGTGTTCCCGACCAGCGATACCGGGGCGTGTGACCCGCTTCGCGGTGGGTGGTGCCGGTTCGGGGCGGAGTCCATGCCATCGGTCGACGCGGATACGACCGTACGGCGGCATCGCCTCGTGACCGGACGTCCACGGAGCGGTGACCGGCGTCGGGGAACCGTCCCGGAGTTGTCCTGGTGTTGTCACGCTTGCGGCGGAGCCGTTCCGATGAGTTCGCGGCGGGAGCATGGTCTGTCCATGCGGGACGGTCCGCTCGGGCCGCTCCCCCGCCACTGGAGGTGCGCCATGTGTTCCCACACCGTCTCCGGGACCGTCGAGAGTCCCGCACACGTCGTCGCCGCCCACCCGGAGCAGGGCTGGAACCTGCTGTGCGACGGCACGATCGTCTTCGACGACTCCGGCGAACTGCTGCCGGACGGCAGGGTCGTGGCACCGGCGAGGCGCCTGGTCGCGGCCTGAGCCCACGACGCCGGTTCACTCCAGCACCGCGAACCCGTCCAGCTCGATCAACGCCGTCTCGTCCCACAGCCGTACGATGCCGACGACCGCCATCGCCGGGTAGTCCCGGCCCGCCGAATCCCGCCAGATCCGGCCCAGTTGAGGCGCGGCGGCGCGATACGCGGGGACGTCCGTGACGTACGCCGTCACCCTCGCGAGGTCGGCCGCGCGGCCCCCGGCCGCCGTGAGCGCGGCCAGCAGGTTCCGCAACGCCACCTCGAACTGTTCGGCCAGCGTCTCCCCCACGACCTTCCCGTCCGCGTCGAGAGCGGTCTGCCCGGCGAGGAAGACGAAGCGGCTGCCGGTGGCGACGACGGCGTGGGAGAAGCCGGAGGGGGGTGACAGCCCGGCGGGGTTCAGACGTTCGAGGCTCATACGGCCCGCCCCTCCCACTCCGTGTACAACTCCTTCGCGATGATGCCCCGTTGGATCTCGCTGGCCCCCTCGTAGATCCGCGGCGCCCGCACCTCCCGGTAGAGGTGCTCCAGCAGATGCCCCCGCTGGAGCGCCCGCGCCCCGTGCAACTGCACCGCCCTGTCGACGACGTACTGCGCGGCCTCCGTCGCGAACAGCTTGCCCATCGCCACGCGCCGGGGGACGTCCGGTCCGCCCGCGTCGTACGCGGTGGCCGCCGCGTGGACCATCAGGCGGGCCGACTCGACGCGCAGGGCCATCTCCGCGACCTCGTGGGCGACGGCCTGGAGGTCCCTCAACTTGCCGCCGAACGCGTCCCGTTCGGACGTCCAGGCGAGGGTGGCGTCCAGTGCGGCCTGCGCCATCCCGACCGCGAACGCGCCGACGCTGGGCCGGAACCGGTTGAGGGTGCCCATCGCGACGCGGAAGCCCCGGCCGGTCTCGCCGAGGACGTCGTCGGGGCCGACGGGGACGCCGTCGAAGGTGAGCGCGCCGATGGGGTGCGGGGAGAGCATGTCGAGGTGGGTGCCGGTGAGGCCGGGCCGGTCGGCGGGGACGAGGAACGCGGTGATGCCGCGCGCACCGCTGTCTCCGGTGCGGGCGAAGACCGTGTAGAAGTCGGCCTCGGGGGCGTTGGAGATCCAGCACTTCTCCCCGACGAGCCGCCAGCCACCGCCAGCACCGGCACCGGCACCGGCACCGGCACCGGCACGACCGGAACCCCCCGAACCGCCCCCGGCATCGGGTACCGCCCGCAACTCCAGCGCCGCCGCATCAGACCCCGCCCCCGGCTCGCTCAACGCGAACGCCGCCACCACCCGCCCCGCCCGCACCCCCGGCAACCACCGCTCCCGCTGCCCCGAACTCCCGTACCCGTGCACGGGATACGCCCCGAGCCCCTGCAACGCGAGCGCGGTCTCCGCCTCCGTGCAGCCGTACGCCAGCGACTCCCGCAGCTCGCAGAGTTCGACGGCGCCGGAGGTGAACAGCCGGTCCAGCAGCCCCCGTTGACCCAGTTCGGCGACGAGGGGACGGTTGACCCGGCCCGGTTCGCCCTTCTCCGCGAGCGGACGGAGGACTTCGGCGGCCAGTGTGCGCAAGTCGGAACGCCCCATGGCGTACACCCCCTCGGCCTCGACCATATCGCGCTCCCTTGACCGCCGTCACCAACGCGTTACGCTCGACGCACGACCCCGAACCGACAAGGGGGCGAGCCACCGTGCAGCTCTCGGCCCACGTCGACACCTTCGCGCGCGACCACCTCCCGCCGCCCGGCGCCTGGCCCGAACTCCGCTTCGACCTCCCGGAGTTGGCCTACCCGCCCCGCCTGAACTGCGCCACGGAACTGCTCACGGGCCAGCCCGACGACGCCCCCGCCCTCCGCACCCCGACCACGACCTGGTCGTACGCCGGACTGCGGGCCCACGTCGACCGCATAGCCCACACCCTCACCGCCGATCTGGGCGTGCTCCCCGGCAACCGCGTCCTCCTTCGCGGCCCCACCACCCCCTGGCTCGCGGCCTGTTGGCTGGCCGTCCTCAAGGCGGGCGCGATAGCGGTCACGGTCCTCGCCCAGCAGCGCGCACACGAACTGGCGACGATGTGCGAGATCGCCCGCGTGAGCCACGCCCTGTGCGACGCCCGCTCGTTGGACGACCTCGTCAAGGCGGAGGTCCCGGGCCTGAGGATCACCCCGTACGGCGGCGACACCCCGGACGACCTCCTCAACCGGCCCGCGCCCGGGCTCCCGTACGAGGCAGTGGACACGGCGGCCGACGACATCGCGCTGATCGCGTTCACCTCCGGAACCACCGGCCGCCCCAAGGGCTGTGCGCACTTCCACCGCGATGTCCTGGCGATCGCGGACACGTTCGCGCGACACGTCCTGCGGCCGACGCCGGACGACGTGTTCACGGGCAGCCCCCCGCTCGGGTTCACGTTCGGCCTCGGTGGTCTCGTCGTGTTCCCGCTGCGGTGCGGCGCGAGCGCGCTGCTGCTCGAACAGGCGGGTCCGAAGGCCCTGTTGGAGGCGATCGCACGGCACCGGGTGTCGGTCCTGTTCACCGCGCCGACCGCGTACCGCGCGATGCTGCCCGACCTCGACGCGTACGACGTGTCGTCCCTGCGGCGCTGCGTGTCGGCCGGGGAGAACCTGCCGTCGGCGACCTGGGAAGCCTGGCACTCACGGACCGGCGTGCGGATCATCAACGGCATCGGCGCCACCGAGCTGCTGCACATCTTCATCTCGGCGGCGGACGAGGCGATCAGGCCCGGGACGACGGGAGTTGCCGTGCCGGGCTGGGAGGCGCGGGTGCAGGACGGCGCGGGGAGACCGGTCGCCGACGGCACTCCGGGCCTGCTCGCCGTACGCGGCCCGGTGGGGTGCCGGTATCTCGCCGACCCCCGGCAGGGGGAGTACGTGCGGGGCGGCTGGAACGTCACCGGGGACACCTATGTCCGGGAGGCCGACGGGTACTTCAGGTTCGTCGCCCGTGCCGACGACATGATCGTGTCCGCCGGGTACAACATCGCGGGGCCCGAGGTCGAGGAGGCGTTGCTGCGGCATCCGGACGTGCTGGAGGCGGCGGTGGTGGGGCGGCCGGACGAGGAGCGCGGGCAGGTGGTCGTGGCGTACGCGGTGCTGCGCGAGGGGGCGCGGGAGGACGTGGCGGCGCTACGGGCGTTCGTGAAGGCCGAGTTGGCGCCGTACAAGTGTCCGCGCGAGATCCACTTCCCGGCCGAGCTGCCGCGCACGGCGACGGGAAAACTCCAGCGGTTCCGGCTGCGTACCCGAGGTGACCAGCACTGATGCCGAAGACCTAAGATGATCAACGTGTCCGACCAGCATGCACCACGGTCTCTGATCGTCACGCTCTACGGCGCGTACGGCCGCTTCACGCCGGGCCCCGTGCCCGTCGCGGAGCTGATCCGGCTGCTCGCCGCGGTGGGGGTCGACGCCCCCTCCGTGCGTTCCTCCGTGTCCCGGCTCAAACGCCGCGGGCTGCTGCTGCCCGCGCGCACCGAGCGGGGTGCGGCGGGGTACGAACTGTCGCCTCAGGCGCGGCAGTTGATGGACGACGGGGACCGCAGGATCTACCCGGCCGGGCCGCCCGGCGACGAGGGCTGGGTGCTCGCGGTGTTCTCCGTGCCGGAGTCCGAGCGGCAGAAGCGGCACGTCCTGCGGTCGCGGCTGGCCGGGCTCGGCTTCGGGACGGCGGCGCCCGGTGTGTGGATCGCGCCCGCGCGGCTGCACGACGAGGCGCGGCGAACGCTGGAGCGGCTCGGACTCGGGCCGTACGTCGACCTGTTCCGGGGCGAGCACCTCGGGTTCACGGCGACCGTCGAGGCGGTGTCGCGGTGGTGGGACCTCGCGGCGATCGCCAAGGAGCACGAGGCGTTCCTCGACACGCACGAACCCGTGCTGCGGGCCTGGCGGGAGCGTACGGACACGCCGCCGCAGGAGGCGTACCGGGACTATCTGCTCGCGCTGGACTCCTGGCGGCGGCTGCCGTACGCCGATCCGGGGCTGCCCGCGCGGCTGTTGCCGGCGAACTGGCCGGGGGCGCGGTCGGCGGGCGTCTTCCACGAGCTGCACGCGCGGCTGCGGGACGCGGGCGAGGGGTTCGTGCGGGCCGGGGCCTGAAGACCCCGGACTCCCGGGGGCGCTCAGTGAATCCTCAGGTTTCTTGACGGGTTCTCTCAGACTCCTTACCTAGCGTGCGGCTCATGAGCCTCATGCGCAGTCTGAACCGGGCGCTGACCGCCACGACGGGACTCCAGGTCCGCCGGGCGGCCCGGCCGTCCGCCGCCCCGGCGCGGCCTCCGGTGTACCACGAGCCGTCGGCGGAGGACCGGTTGCTCAGACGGCCCGTGTTCGTCATCTCCTCGATCCGCTCCGGGTCGACGCTGCTGCGGATGATGCTGGACACGCACTCGCGGCTGCGCGCCCCGCACGAACTGCACATCTCCCGGCTCGAAGTGGGCTACGGGAGCAGTGTCTCCGAGTACGCGATGCAGAACCTCGGCCTCGAACGCGGGGATCTGGAGCACCTGTTGTGGGACCGGGTGCTCCACCGTGAACTGGTGCGCTCCGGCAAGGAGTTCATCGTCGAGAAGACCCCGGGGAACGTGTTCTGCCACGAGCGCATCCGGGACTCCTGGCCCGACGCCCGCTTCCTGCTGCTGCTGCGCCACCCCGAGTCCGTCGCCCGCTCCTGGCACGAGAGCGACCCCGTGAAGCGGCCGTACGAGCAGGCCGTCGCGGACGTCCTGCGGCATGTCGAGGCCGTCGACCGGGCCCGCGGCACCCTCGGCGAGGCGTGCACCGTGCGGTACGAGGACATCACCGCCGACCCGGACCGGGAGCTGCGGCGCCTGTGCGCGTACCTGGGCGTCGAGTTCGAGCCCGGCATGGCCGACTACGGCGCGAAGAGCGACCCGGACCTGAAGCGGGGCCTCGGCGACTGGCGGGCCAGCATCCGCACGGGCACGGTCCAGCCGGGCCGCGCGCTGCCCGCCCCGGACGAGGTCCACCCGTCCCTGCGGCCGTACTGCGCGTCCTGGGGCTACTCCTGAATCAACTCCCCAGTGTCAAGCGGGGTTTGGGGGCGTCCGTGCGGCCCGTCGATGGTCTTCTGCTCCCCGCGCGGTACTGCACCGGCCACACCACGCCCGGCCCTTCGTAGCCCTGCTCGGCAGCCGCGTGCAGTGTCCAGTGCGGGTCGTAGAGGTGGGGGCGGCCGAGGGCGCAGAGGTCCGTACGCCCCGCCAGGATCAGGGAGTTGACGTCGTCCCAGGAGGAGATCGCGCCGACGGCGATGACCGGGACGCCCGCCTCGCTGCGGATGCGGTCGGCGTACGGGGTCTGGTAGGAGCGGCCGTATTCGGGGGTCTCGTCGGCGACGACCTGGCCCGTGGAGACGTCGATCGCGTCGGCGCCGTGGGAGGCGAAGGCGCGGGAGATCTCGACGGCGTCCTCGGGGGTCGTGCCGCCGGGGGCCCAGTCGGTGGCGGATATCCGTACGGTCAGGGGGAGTTCGGCGGGCCAGACGTCCCGTACCGCGTCGAGGACCTCCAGCGGGAAGCGCAGGCGGTTCGCGAGGGAGCCGCCGTACGCGTCGGTGCGGTGGTTGGTCAGGGGGGAGAGGAAGCCGGAGAGCAGGTAGCCGTGGGCGCAGTGGAGTTCGAGGAGGTCGAAGCCGGCGTGGGCGGCGCGGCGGGCGGCAGTGGTGAACTCGCCCCGGATCTGCGCGAGTTGGGCGCTGGTCAGCTCGCGCGGGACCTGGCTGTCCGGGCGGTACTTCAGGGAAGAGGCCGCCACCACCGGCCAGTTGCCGTCGTGGAGGGGTTCGTCGATGCCCTCCCACATCAGCTTCGTCGAGCCCTTGCGGCCGGAGTGGCCGAGCTGGACGCCGATCGCCGTGCCGGGGGCCTGGGTGTGGACGAAGTCGGTGATCCGGCGCCAGGCGGCGCCCTGCCGGTCGTCGTAGAGGCCGGTGCAGCCCGGGGTGATGCGGCCCTCGGCGCTGACGCACACCATCTCGGTCATCACGAGCCCCGCCCCGCCGAGCGCGCGGGCGCCGAGGTGGACGAGGTGGAGGTCGCCGGGCACGCCGTCGGTCGCGGAGTACATGTCCATCGGGGAGACGACGACCCGGTTGCGGAGGGTCAACTCCCGTAACCGGAAAGGCGTGAACATGGGCGGCGTGTCCGGCGGGCAGCCGAACTCCCGTTCCACGGAGGCCGTGAAGCCGGCGTCGCGCAGCCGGAGGTTGTCGTGGGTGACGCGGCGGCTGCGGGTGAGGAGGTTGAAGGCGAACCGGCGCGGCGGCTGGCCGACGTACAGGGGGAGGTTCTCGAACCACTCCAGGCTGGCCCGCGCGGCGCGCTGGGTGGAGGCGACGACGGGCCGCCGCTCGGCCTCGTACGCGGCCAACGCCCTTGCTGTGTCCGGCTGTTCGTCGAGGCAGGCGGCGAGCGCGAGGGCGTCCTCGACGGCGAGTTTCGTGCCGGAGCCGATGGAGAAGTGGGCGGTGTGCGCGGCGTCCCCGAGGAGGACGACGTTGCCGCTGGACCAGCGGTCGTTGACGACCGTACGGAACGTCGTCCAGGCGGAGTTGTTGGTCCGCAGGGTGTGTCCGCGCAGGGTCTCCTTGAAGAGTTCCGCGCACCGCTCGACGGTGAACTCCCCGGCCCGCCACACCTCTTCGCGCATCTCGACGATGACGGTCGAGGCGCCGGGCGCGTACGGGTAGCCGTGGAGCTGGACGACGCCGTGGTCGGTCTCGGCGATGTCGAAGCGGAACGCGTCGAGCGCGAGGTCGGTGCCGAGCCAGATGTAGCGGCAGCGGTGGGCTGTCAGCCGGGGCCGGAACGCGGTGGCGAACGTCTCCCGGGTCGCGCTGTGCACGCCGTCGGCGGCGACGACGAGGTCGTACGTCTCGGCGAGCCAGGCCGGGTAGGGGGCCTCCGTGCGGAAGCGGAGGTCGACGCCGAGGTCCCGGCATCGTTCGTGCAGGATGTGCAGGAGTCGTCTGCGGCCGAGCGCGGCGAACCCGTGTCCGCCGGAGACGTGCCGTCGCCCCCGGTGGGTGATCTCGATGGAGTCCCAGCGGACGAACTCCCGTTCCAGCGCGGCGTACACGGCCGGGTCGGCGTGTTCGATGCCGCCGAGGGTCTCGTCGGAGAGGACGACGCCGAAGCCGAAGGTGTCGTCGGGGGAGTTGCGCTCCCAGACGGTGATCTCCCGTGCCGGGTCGAGGCGTTTGAGGAGGGCCGCCGCGTAGAGTCCGCCGGGGCCGCCGCCGATGACCGCGATCCGGCCGGTCATCGTCCTTGCCACTTCGGCGGGCGCTTCGCGGTGAACGCGGCGTGGAACTCCCGGTAGTCGGCGCCGGTCATGAGCAACGCCTGGGTGGCGGCGTCGAGTTCGACGGCGGCGGCGAGCGGCATGTCCAGTTCGGCGGTGAGCAGGGCCTTGGTCTGGGCGTGGGCGAGGGCGGGGCCGTCGGCGAGGCGCCGGGCGAGGACGAGGGCGGCGGTGTCGGCGGCGCCGGGTTCGGTCAACTGGCTGAGGAGGCCGATGCGTTCGGCTTCGGGTGCCTTCACCGGGTCGCCCAGCATCAGCAGCCGGGTGGCGTGGCCGAGGCCGACGACGCGGGGCAGGAGGTAGGCGGCGCCCATGTCGCCGCCGGAGAGGCCGACCTTGGTGAAGAGGAAGGCGAACCGGGCGGTGGGGTCGGCGATGCGGAAGTCGGCGGCGAGCGCGAGGACGGCTCCGGCGCCGGCGGCGACGCCGTGGACGGCGGCGATCACCGGGAACGGCGCCTCGCGCACGGCCCGGACGACCTGCCCGGTCATGCGGTTGAAGTCGAGGAGCTGGGCGGTGTCCATGGCGAGGGTGGCGCCGATGATCTCGTCGACGTCGCCGCCGGAGCAGAAGCCGCCGCCCTCTCCGCTCAGCACGAGCGCCCGCACGGACCGCTCCCGGGACAGCTCGGCGAGGAGGTCGCGCAGGTCGGCGTAGGCGCCGAAGGTGAGGGCGTTCAGTTTGGCGGGGCGGGCGAGCGTGACGGAGGCGACGGCGTCCGTGACGTCGACGCGGAGGTGTTCCCAACGGGGTGTGCGCGCGGCGGATCCGGTGAAGGGACTCACGCCTTCGAAGTTATCACCCGTATGTGACTGTCGTCACGGGTGCGATATAGCAGTGTCACCGGTCGTCGATAAGGCGGTAACAGCGGGATCAGCGAGGCGGGAGGGGCCGTTGGGACGGGTAGAACCCCGCGCACCTCCCCTGGTGCACAAGGACCGGGGGCCGCCGTACCATTCCACAAAGTTGAAAGCAGGACTGCCTGATGTCGATCAAGGGGACCTGCGCCATGAACGGACTCGCCTTGCCTGAACGACCGGCCTCAGCCTCCTGGCGCATCGCGCTGCCGCACACCGCCGCCGCCGTCCCCGTCGCGCGCGCCCTGGTCCGTACGGCGCTGGCGGAGGTCGAGTGCGGCGCGGACTGCGACACGGCGGAGCTGCTGACGGCCGAGCTGGTGGCGAACGCGGTCGAGCACACGGCGGGCGGTGAGCCGATAGAGCTGGTCGTGCACTTGCTGCCGAGCGGCTGCCAGGTCGAGGTGCACGACCAGGACCCGGCCCCGCCGGGCGAGCTGACCCGCCCCTCCGGCGGCGACCCCGACCCCTGGCAGGAACACGGGCGGGGCCTGCTCCTGATCCGCGCCCTGTCCTCCTCCTGCGGCCACCGGCCGACGGAGAAGGGCAAGGCGGTGTGGTTCCGGCTGGCGGTGCTCCCGGCGAGCGCCTAGCCGAGCGTCGCCACCAGGATCGCCTTGATCGTGTGCATCCGGTTCTCCGCCTCGTCGAAGACGACCGAGTGGGCCGACTCGAAGACCTCGTCGGTGACCTCAAGGGATTCCAGGCCGTACGTCTCGAAGATCTCCCGGCCGACCTTGGTGCCGAGGTCGTGGAAGGCCGGCAGGCAGTGCAGGAACTTGACGTCGGGGTTGCCGGTGGCGCGCAGGACGTCCATGGTCACGGCGTACGGCACGAGCGCGGCGATCCGTTCCGCCCACACCTCCTGGGGCTCGCCCATGGAGACCCAGACGTCGGTCGCGACGAAGTGGGCGCCGGTGACGCCCTCGGCGACGGACTCGGTCAGCGTGACCCGGGCGCCGCTGGTCTCGGCCAGCTCCCGGGCGCGGTCCACGATCTCCTGGGCGGGCCAGTACTGCTCGGGCGCGACGATCCGTACGTCCATGCCGAGCAGGGCGCCGGTGACCAGGTAGGAGTTGCCCATGTTGAAGCGGGCGTCGCCGAGGTAGGCGAAGGAGATGTCGGTCAGCGGCTTCGTGCTGTGCTCGGTCATCGTGAGGACGTCCGCGAGCATCTGCGTGGGGTGCCAGTCGTCGGTGAGGCCGTTGTAGACGGGCACCCCGGCGTACGCGGCCAGCTCCTCGACGACCGTCTGCGCGTCCCCCCGGAACTGGATCGCGTCGAAGAAGCGCCCGAGCACCCGCGCGGTGTCCTTCGTGGACTCCTTCTTGCCGATGTGCGAGCCCGAGGGGTCGATGTACGTCGTCGAGGCGCCCTGGTCGGCGGCGGCCACCTCGAACGCGCAGCGGGTGCGCGTCGAGGACTTCTCGAAGATCAGCGCGATGTTCTTCCCGGTCAGCCGGCGCGTCTCGGTCCCGGCCCGCTTCGCGGCCTTCAGCTCGGCGGCGAGCGCGAGCAGACCGCGCAGCTCCTCGGCGGTGAAGTCCAGCTCCTTGAGGAAGTGGCGGCCGGCGAGGGCGGTCGGGACTGTCGCCATGGGGGCGCTCCAGAGGTACGTGAACAGACTGACCTGTGGAAGTCTATACGATACTCGGCATTTCTATTCAGTCTGCGGTACGACGATACGCACGGACCCCCGTCATACGGCGTCCCGCTCCACCGGACAGCTCATGCAGCGCGGCCCGCCCCTCCCCCGCCCCAGCTCGCTCCCCGGGATCTCGATCACCTCGACACCCTGTTTGCGCAGGTGGGTGTTGGTGGTGGCGTTCCGCTCGTACGCGACGACGACCCCCGGCTCCACGCACAGCACGTTGCAGCCGTCGTCCCACTGCTCGCGCTCCGCCGCGTGCACGTCCTGCGTCGCCGTCAGCACCCGGATCGCGTCCAGGCCGAGCGCGGCGGCGATCGCCCGGTGCATGTGCTCCGGCGGATGGTCGGTGACCTTGAGCTCCTTCTCGCCCACACCGGGTTCGATCGTGTAAGACCGGAGCATGCCGAGGCCCGCGTACTGGGTGAAGGTGTCGCCGTCGACCATCGTCATCACCGTGTCCAGGTGCATGAACGCCCGGCCCTTCGGCATGTCCAGCGCCACGATCGTCTCCGCCGAGCCCGCCGCGAACAGCTTGTGCGCGAGCATCTCGACGGCCTGCGGGGTGGTCCGCTCGCTCATCCCGATCAGGACGGCGCCGTTGCCGATCACCAGGACGTCCCCGCCCTCGATGGTCGACGGATAGTCCGCCTGCCCCTCCGACCAGACGTGGAAACGCTCGTCCCGGAACAACGGGTGGTGCCGGTAGATCGCCTCGAAGTGCACGGTCTCCCGCTGCCGCGCCGGCCACCGCATCGCGTTGATGGACACCCCGTCGTAGATCCACGCCGACGTGTCCCGGGTGAAGAGGTGGTTGGGCAGCGGCCCCAGCAGGAAGTCGTCCAGCTCCATCACATGGAACCGCACGGAGGTCGGCTCCGGGTGCACCTCCAGGAACTCCCGCTTCGTCATCCCCCCGACCAGCAGCTCGGCGAGCTCGGCGGACGGCAGCGTCTCGAAGGCGGCTCTGAGGTGGTCGGTGGCGAGCGGACCGTACTCCTTCTCGTCGAAGACGCGGTCCAGTACGAGGGTTCTCGCGGCCGGGAGCGCCAGCGTCTCGGTGAGCAGGTCGCCGAAGAGGTGCACGGCGACGCCCCGGTCCCGCAGCACGTCCGCGAACCCGTCGTGCTCGGCCCTGGCCCGCCGGACCCAGAGGAGGTCGTCGAAGAGCAGGGCGTCCTTGTTGGTGGGGGTGAGCCTTTTCAGCTCCAGGTCGGGCCGGTGCAGGATGACGCGGCGCAGCCGCCCGGCTTCGGAGTCCACGTGGAATGCCATGTCTCCATCCTGACCTTCAGGGCGCCGGTTCACCCGGCTTCCGGGGGGTCTTTCTGCCGCGCGGCACAAAGACCCCCCTCACCTCACAGCCTCGGGTCCACCGGCTCCGACTCCAGGGCCAGCACCCCGAACACCGCCTCGTGGACGCGCCACAGCGGCTCGCCCTCCGCGAGGCGGTCCAGGGCCTCCAGACCGAGGACGTACTCGCGGATCGCGAGGGACCGCTTGTGGTTCAGGAACCGGCCGCGCAGGCGGGCGAGCTGGTCGGGACGGGTGTACTCCGGGCCGTAGATGATCCGCAGGTACTCCCGGCCGCGCACCTTGACGCCCGGCTGGACGAGGCGGCCCTCCTGGTCGCGGACCACCGCTCCGAGGGGCTTGACCACCATGCCCTCGCCGCCCGCCCCGGTCAGCTCCAGCCACCAGTCGACGCCGCCCTGCACCGACTCGGGGTCGGTCGTGTCGACGTACAGGCGCCGGGTCGTCTGGAGGAGGCCGGTGGTGTCGTGCTCCACCAGCCGGTCCAGCAGGGCGAGTTGCTCGTCGTGCGGGAGCGCGGCGAGGCTGCGGCCCTGGACCGCGAGGAACTGGAACGGCGCCAGGCGGACCCCGTCGAGACCCTCTGTGGGCCAGCAGTAACGCCGGTACGCGTCGGTGAACGCCGAGGCGTCGGCGGCGCGTTCCCGCTGCCGGGTCAGCAACTCGCCCACGTCCACGCCGCGTTCGGCGGCTCCCTGGAGCGCGGCCAGCGCACCCGGGAACACCGCCCCGGAGGCCGCGCCGACAGCGGCGTACTGGGACCGCAGCAGCCCGGTCGCCTTCAGCGACCACGGCATCAACTCGGCGTCCAGCAGCAGCCATTCAGTGTCGAGGGACGCCCAGAGCCCGGCCGCGTCGGCAGCCGCCCGCACCCGCCCGAGGATCTCCTCGGTGACCGCGGCATCGTCGAAGAACGGCCGACCGGTACGGGTGTACAGCGCCCCTGTCGGACCGTCCACCCCGAACCGCTTCCGCGCCGCCTCCGCGTCCCGGCACACCAGGACGACCGCCCGCGACCCCATGTGCTTCTCCTCGCACACGACCCGCTGGACCCCGCCCTCGGCGTACTGCGCGAACGCCTCCACCGGGTGCTCCAGGTACCCGTCGGCCCGGGAGGTCGCCGTCGGCGCCATGGTCGGCGGCAGGTACGGCAGCAGCCTCGGGTCGATCGCGAACCGGCTCATGACCTCCAGGGCCGCCGCCGCGTTCTCCTCCCGGACGGACACCCGCAAGGACCCCTCGTACCGGGTCGTCACGATCCGCCGTCCGTGCACGTCGGCGAGGTCCAGCGGACGCCCGTCGTGCCCGCCCGGCGCCTCGGAGCGCAGCGGCCTCGCCGGCTCGTACCAGACCTTCTCGGCGGGTACGTCGACGAGTTCGCGCTCCGGCCAGCGCAGCGCGGTCAGCTTGCCGCCGAACACCGCACCCGTGTCGAGGCAGATGGTGTTGTTGAGCCAGGTCGCCTCCGGGACCGGCGTGTGCCCGTAGACGACGGCCGCGCTCCCCCGGTAGTCCTCGGCCCACGGGTAGCGCACCGGCAGCCCGAACTCGTCGGTCTCCCCGGTGGTGTCCCCGTACAGCGCGTGCGAGCGGACCCGCCCCGAGGTGCGGCCGTGGTAGTGCTCGGGCAGCCCGGCGTGGCAGACGACGAGCTTCCCGCCGTCCAGGACGTAGTGGCTGACCAGCCCGTCGATGAACTCCCGTACCTCGGTGACGAACTCCTCGCTCTCCCCCGCCATCTGCTCGATGGTCTCGGCGAGCCCGTGCGTGTGCTGGACCTTGCGGCCCTTGAGGTGACGCCCGTACTTGTTCTCGTGGTTGCCCGGCACGCACAGCGCGTTCCCGGACTTGACCATCGACATGACACGCCGCAGCACGCCCGGGCTGTCCGGCCCCCGGTCGACGAGGTCGCCGACGAACACGGCGGTACGGCCCTGCGGGTGCACGCCGTCGACGTACCCCAACGTGCCGAGCAGCGCGTCCAGTTCGCTCGCGCAGCCGTGGATGTCGCCGACGATGTCGAACGGCCCGGTGAGGTGCGTGAGGTCGTTGAACCGCTTCTCCGTGCGGACGGTCGCGGCGTCGACCTCCTCCACACCGCGCAGGACGTGCACCTTGCGGAAGCCCTCGCGCTCCAACTGCCTGAGAGAGCGCCGGAGTTCGCCGATGTGCCGTTTGATGACCCGGCGCGGCATGTCGGCCCGGTCGGTGCGGGCCGCGTTGCGCTCGGCGCACACCTCCTCGGGGACGTCGAGGACGATCGCGATCGGCAGGACGTCGAACTTGCGGGCCAGGTCGACGAGTTGGCGCCGAGCGTCGGGCTGGACGCTGGTCGCGTCGACGACCGTACGGCGGCCGGCGGCGAGCCGCTTGCCGGCGATGTAGTGCAGGACGTCGAAGGCGTCCCGGCTGGCGCTCTGGTCGTTCTCGTCGTCGGAGACCAGGCCCCGGCAGAAGTCGGAGGAGATGATCTCGGTGGGCTTGAAGTGCCGTGCCGCGAACGTGGACTTGCCCGACCCGGAGGCGCCGACGAGGACGACGAGGGACAGGTCGGTGACAGGGAGTTCGCGTCCCCTGGTGTGCTGCTCGGTCATGCCGCCTTCGCCTCCTTCTCGGTCTCTGTCTGCTGCGCCTTCTGTGTGAAGACCGCCATCTGGGTCGGCGGTCCCACCTCGGGGTCGTCGGGTCCGACCGGGACGAACTCGACGTCGTAGCCGTGGAGTTCACCCACCTTCTGGGCCCAGGCTCCGAACTCCTCGCGGGTCCACTCGAAGCGGTGGTCTCCGTGCCGGACGTGCCCGGCGGGCAGGGACTCCCAGCGGACGTTGTACTCGACGTTCGGGGTGGTCACGAGGACCGTGCGCGGGCGGGCCGCGCCGAACACCGCGTACTCCAGGGCGGGCAGGCGCGGCAGGTCGAGGTGTTCGATCACCTCGCTGAGGACGGCCGCGTCGTACCCCTTCAACTGCTTGTCGGTGTACGCCAGCGAGCCCTGGCGCAGGGTGACCCGGGACGCCTGGCGCTCGCCCATGCGGTCCAGCTTGAGGCGGCGGGCAGCGATGGTGAGCGCCCGCACCGACACGTCGAGGCCGACGATCTCCGTGAAGCGGACGTCCTTCAGCAGCTCCTTGACCAGCTCGCCCTGGCCGCAGCCCAGGTCGAGGACGCGGGCCGCGCCCGCCGCGCGCAGGGCGGTGAGGATCGCCTCGCGGCGCTGGACGGCCAGCGGGGTCGGCTTCTCCTCCGCCTCGGTCTCCGACTCGACCGCGTTGTCGATCTCCTCGACCTCGCTGTCGTCGGTCTCCGCGAGCCGGACCAGTTCGAGGGCCTCCAGCGCCTGCCGGGTCAACGACCAGCGCCGGGACAGATAGCGGCTGGTGATGAGCTTCTGCTCCGGGTGCGCCGAGAGCCAGCCCTCGCCGGCCCGCAGCAGCTTGTCGACCTCCTCGGAGGTGACCCAGTAGTGCTTGGCGTCGTCGAGCACCGGGAGCAGGACGTACAGGTGACGCAGCGCCTGGGAGAGGGTCAGCTCCTCGGACTCCAGGACGAGTCGGACGTACCGCGAGTCGCCCCAGTCGGGGAACTCGGCGTCCAGCGCGACCGGTTCGGCGGTGACCTGCCAGCCGAGCGGCTCGAAGAGGCCGCGGACGAGGTCGGCGCCGCCGCGCGCGGGCAGGGCGGGTACCTCGATGCGCAACGGGCGCGGCTGTTCCGGGAGTTCGGGGCGGGCGTGGCAGGCGCCCTTCATCGCGCTGGAGAACACGGCGCCGATCGCCACGGCGAGCAGTGAACTCGCCGCGTACGGGCGGTCGTTGACGTACTGGGCGAGCGCCGCGTCCGGGGCGCCGCCGCGGCCCTTGCCCTTGCCCCGCCGGACCAGTGCCACCGCGTCCACCTCCAGCAGGAGCGCCGCCGTGCAGCGATCCGCGTCCGCCTCTGGGTAGAGGACGTGCGCCGTGCCGTAGGAGGTGGAGAACGTCTGCGCCTTGTCGGGATGCTTGTGCAGCAGGTAGCCGAGGTCGGTCGCCGGGCGTTCGGGCGTGCCGGTGGTGGTGATGGTCAGGAACATGGGCCTCTCCGGCCGGGTGTGAGAGTAGGTGAAAGCGGTCGCACAGACTTTCTCATACCGGGTCTGACCGGCGCCTTTGCTTTATGCCGGGCGGCCCTACCGCTCCTCGCGCTCCCAGGCGCCCACGCCAAGTCGTCCGGTGGTGCCGAGGTCGAGGTCCGGGGAGATCACGACGGGGTCGGCGCCGGACTTGGCGCGCACCCGGACGTACGGGACGTTCGACGCGTCGCCGAACCCGGTGGTGTTGCGCCATGCCAGTCCCGCCGACGCGCGCTCGCCGGGCTTCAGGGTGATCGGGCGGGGCGGCGCGCTGTCGGGGGCCATCGGGATGTCGCCGGTGCCCTTGAGGATCTCGATGCCCTCGACGGTCCGGTACTGGTCGTCGAGGAGGGTCAACTCGGGGTATCCGTCGAGGGAGTAGGGGGTCGTGCCGCAGTTCTCCAGGTGGATGCCGACGACCCTGAGGCCCATCGCCGCGTCGCCCCGGTCGGCGTACACCCGGATCCCCGACGCCGGGCAGGCGCCGCCCTGCGAAGGTGCCTCGGCGGTGGGCACCTTGGCGGCCTTGATCACCTTGGCCGTGACCGCTCCGGCGACGCCGATCGCCTCCACGGTCCCGGTGACCGTCCTGCCGGGCGCGACCGCCTTCACGGTCACCTCCCGGTTGTCCAGCGCCTCGCCGGCCGCCGAGCGGAAGGAGACGGTGACGGTGTACGTCATCGTCTGCGGCCCCTTGTTGACGACCTCGTACGCGGCCGTGACCCGGGCCAGGCTGTCCGGCCGTACGACGTAGTCGCCGCTGGGCCGGGGCGACGGGGCGGGCGGGAGCCGGACGGAGGTGATCCGGACGCCGTCGACACCGGGGTCACTGACCGGGGAGGCGGACGCCACCCCGCCCCGGGCCCCGACGTCCGCCTTCTCGGCACCGCAGCCGGAGACGGCGAGCAGAACGGCGACGGCCGGGACGAGGAGGGGAAGTCTGCGCATCGGCCCACCCCATCAGGCGGCGTGATCACGGGGCTGTGACGGAGGCCACACCTCCGGTCACAGGCGTGTCACAGCTCGGGCGGGGCTCGGGCGGGATGGGCTCAGGCGGGAGGCGGGCTCGGGTGGGCCGGGGCCAGGCGGTGGGCCGGGGCCAGGCGGTGGGCCGGAGCCGGGCGGTGGGCCAGGGCCGGACGGTGAGCCGAAGCCGGACGGTGAGCCAGGGCCGGACGGTGAGCCGAAGCCGGGGTCGGGCTCCACCCGCCGACCCCGACCCCGACCCCGGCCTCGACTCCGACCCCAGCCCCGACCCCGGCCTCGACTCCGACCCCAGCCCCGACCCTGGCCCCGGCCCCGGCCCTGACTCCGACCCCAGCCCCGACCCCAGCCGTGACTCCGACCCCAGCCCCAGCCCCAGCGCGTCGCGTATCCGCCCCGGGCTCAGCCCAGTTGCGACTGCACCTGCGACGAGATCAGCTCCAGGTGGTCCAGGTCCGTGAGGTCGAGGATCTGGAGGTAGAAGCGGGTCGAGCCGATCTCCGCGTACCGGCCGAGCTTCTCGACGACCTCCGCCGGGGTGCCCGCGAGGCCGTTCTCCTTCAGTTCGTCGACCTCGCGGCCGATCGCGGCGGCGCGGCGGGCGACCTCCGCGTCGTCCTTGCCGACGCAGACGACGAGGGCGTTGGAGTAGGTGAGGGCGTCGGCGGGGCGCCCGGCTTCCTCGACGGCGGCGCGGACGCGGGCGAACTGCTGGTCCGTGTCCGCGACGGAGGCGAACGGCATGTTGAACTCGTCGGCGTAACGGGCCGTCAGGCGCGGGGTGCGCTTGGGGCCGCCCCCGCCGATGAGGACGGGGATCTTCGCCTGCGCGGGCTTGGGCAGCGCGGGCGAGTCGGTCAGCGTGTAGTGGGTGCCCTCGAAGTCGTAGGTCTCCCCGGCCGGCGTGCTCCACAGGCCGGTGACGATCTCCAGCTGCTCCTCCAGGCGGCCGAACTTCTCCGCCGGGAAGGGGATCCCGTACGCCGTGTGCTCCTGCTCGAACCAGCCCGCGCCGAGGCCGAGTTCGACCCGGCCGCCGGACATCTGGTCGACCTGGGCGACCTGGATGGCGAGGACGCCGGGCAGCCGGAAGGTCGCGGCGGTCATCAGGGTGCCGAGCCGGATGCGCTTCGTCTCGCGGGCGAGCCCGGCGAGGGTGAGCCAGGCGTCGGTGGGGCCGGGGAGGCCGTCGCCGTCACCCATCTTCAGGTAGTGGTCGGAGCGGAAGAACGCGTCGAAGCCGAGGTCCTCGGCCGCCTTCGCGACGGTGAGGAGGGTGTCGTAGCTCGCGCCCTGCTGGGGCTCGGTGAAGATACGCAGATCCATGGGCCCATGCTCGCACCCCGTACATCCGTGCGATCGTCAACCCCGCCGGTCAAGGGCGCCCCAGGAATCCCCTCCCGGGTGAATATCGCGGGCGCCGGGCGCGTCGGGCAGTGACCGGCCCTCGTGATGATCGTTGGGACGTCGGAGCCGGACCGCCCGGCACCCGTGCCCGGCAGGTCAACGCCGGGGCGTCACCCGTATCGGCCTCCTGAGGGGGGCCGCGGGCCGAGGAGGCCGTCATGTCCGAGGAACTGGGCTCCGCCGGGCAGCCGAAGGGCTTGCTTCAGCAGATGGAAGAGCTGATGGCGTCGTTGAACGCGGACCTGTCCGCACTGGACGCGGACCTTCAGTCGACCGGGAGTTCATCGCGGGCGGTGCCCGAGGAGGGCGAGGCCGGAGCTCCGACCGGCTGAGGCCGGGCGTACGGCGCCTGCCGAAACCTTCCGCATCCCGTCCGGCCCTGCCACAGGGCCGGCGCCCCCCTCGCACCCCGGGGCCGACGCCCCCTCACATCCCGGGACCGGCGGCGCCCCTCACGCCAGGAACCGGCGCCCCTCGCCTCGACGAGTCGGCGCCCCGTCTCTTCCGCAAAGCCCCCGCCCCAAGGAGTCTGTGCCTCCCAGGCCGAGGGGCCACACTCGCAGCCCGGACGCCGACGCCCTCCGGCTCTCCACCCGCCTCGCGACGAAGCCCCGGCCTCCCGGCGGAGCCTCACCGCTCCGGTAAAGCCTCCTCCTCCCGCGCCGCCAGCTTGCGCAGCATCTCCAGGACGCGGTCCCGGGATTCGTCCGCCGCGTCGATGGCCTCCATGCACTGCCAGTACCTCGCCTGGTCGGGGGCGGTGGAGGCGAGGCCGACGAGGGCGATGCCGACCTCGCCGAGGAGGCCGCCGAGGCACAGCAGGGTCTGGCGGGCGTCGTCGAGGTCGGTGAGCTGGGCGGCGCGCAGGGCCTCGGGGGCGAGGTCCGGCGCGTCGAGGACCCCGCAGCCCCGGCCCGCCAGCTCCGTCAGCCCCAGGGCCTCGCCGCGCAGTTCGGGTGGGCCCGAGACCGCGAGGCGGCTGCCGATCGCCTGCGCGAGTGCCTGCGCCTGCCACACCTCCGCGAGGAGCTCGGCGCCGTCACCGCCCCGCGCCAGCGCCCACCGGCTCGCCAGGATGAGCCGCACCGCGTCCATGGGCCACCCCCGTCCGTCCCGGACCCGTTCCTCACGCGCCCGTCTCAACTCCCTTGTCCACTACCCAGAGTGAGGGACCCTGAGACGAAAAGCCAGAGGAAGGCGGAAATCTGTGGACAACAAATCGGTTTCGGGCGGCTGAACGATTACTCAGAGCGATAGCGGACGTGCCTGTTCCAGCACGCCGCTCATTCCGCTTCCGCTCCGGGCCGCTCCGCCGGGAAGCGTTTCTCGTTGCGCTCGATCTTCGCCGCGAGCGCGGCGAGCGGGTCGACGCCGAGGATCTCGCAGAGCTGGAGCAGATACGCGAGCACGTCGGCGACCTCGTCCCGGACGCGGTGGGCGGTGTCCGGGTCGGACATCACCCGGGCCGACTCCTCAGGGGTCAGCCACTGGAAGATCTCCACCAGTTCGGACGCCTCCACGCTGAGCGCGGCGACGAGGTTCTTGGGAGTGTGGAACGGCTGCCAGTCGCGGGCGGCGGCGAACGCGGCCAGCCTGCGCTGGAGTTCCGGCACGTCGAGGGGGGTGGTCTCTCCTGTCACTTCTCAAGGTGTACCACCGTGACGCCGGGCGCCCCGACCGCCCACCCGGCGTCGGGGGAGGTGCCGAGGAGGCGGACGTGCCCCCGGTCGGCCATCAGGGCGGCGAGTTCGAGCAGCGTGTGCCGCTGGCGCAGGTCCAGCAGGTTGTCGAAGTTGTCGGCGAGCACCGTCAACGCGTTGAGCGCGGTGGGGCGTTCGCCCGGCGCGTCGACCGTCAGGACGCCGGTCCCGGTGAGCAGGACCAGCGCGAGCCCGAGATGCCGCAGCTCACCGTCCCCGAGCCGCGGCAGCGCGGTGGTCCCCGTGCCGTGGTCGAGGACGACATGCAGACGGCCGTCCCGCGTCGCCTCGGCCCGCAGGTCCACGACCGGTCCCGCGCATCCGGCGTCCACCGCGACGACCAGCGCCGCGTGCCGTGCGGCGCACTCGCCGCGGGTGCGGAAGACGACGTCGGCGAAGTTGTCGCAGCCGGCCACCAGCCGTCCGGAGCCGGGCAGGACCGGTACGCGCATGGCGTCGGGGCGGGGGTCGCAGAAGAAGGCGGACCGCAGCGCGACGACCATCTGCTCGGCGGCTGCGAGCACATGCCGCTGCCCGCCGGTCCGGCCCGCGACCCGCAGCGGCAGCAGGGAGGTCACGAGCCGGTCGTCCGGGAAGGGCGCGCGCATCCTCGGGGAGGAGCCGCCGGTGTACCAGGCGGCGTCCACGTACGACTGGGTCGGGTCCCGTAACGCCGTCTCCAGCAACACCCTGCCCCCGGCGCTGAGCCGCTCCCCCACGATCCGCATGCGTGGTTCGGCCTGTACGGCGACGTCGAGCGCGACGGGTCCCTCCGGGCCGTCCGCCGTACACCCGATCCGGAAGCCCCGGCGCCCTTCCCGGTCCGCACGCGCCCACACCGGCACGCACTCCCCCACGTCCGTGAACACCTCCCGCACCGGGCTCCCGCCCCCGAGCCGCGACAACGCCGCGTACGCCCGCAGCGCGCTGCTCTTCCCGCTCCCGCTGCGCCCGCTGAACAGCGTGACCGGCCCCAGCCGGTACACCCCGCGCCGGTGATTGGCGTAGGCGGAAAGCCGCAGTTCGGTGAGACAGGGCCGCTGGATCCGGTCCTCGGGGCCACCGGGGAACGGCGGCAGGGCGGCCACGACGGAAGCGATCCTGGAACCGCCTTCCGCCCTCCGTCCGGCGCGGCTGCGGGGCGGGGGCACGCGCGGCGCGCGCAGGGACGGCGCAACGGCTTGCCGCGGCGGTGACGCGTGGGAGGTGGTCATGTCGGGACCGTAGGAGTCCGGTGAGCGGGCGAACCGTTCCGCCCGTCGCCCGTTCCCCCGAACGAGCGACCACCGCAGCGGGATCCGGCCGGAGTTCGTGGCCGAAACCGGCGCCGGTGCGATGGTCGGCCCGGCAGACAGGCCCTACACCCCCGCGCCCTCCATGATTCCGCTGACCTCGGTCCCGGGCGGGGTCAGCAGGAAGACGTTCCGGTCGACCCGGTGCATCCCGCTGGCCAGGCCGAAGACCACGCCCGTCGAGAAGTCGAGGACGCGTTTGGCGACCTCGGTCTCGGCGCCGGTGAGGTCGAGGAGGACCGGGATGCCGGCCATGAGGGTCTCGGCGACCTCGCGGGCGTCGGCGAAGACGTTGATGCGGAGGACGACGAAGCGGCGGCGGGCCTCGGTGTCCGGTTCAGGCAGGGCTCGATGGCCGACCGCCGAAGGCCACGCGTCGCGGCCCCTCAGCGGCACGACCTGGGCGAGCCCTTCCCACTGCTCATCGGTGACGTCGTATCGGTTCACCGGCACCCCCCGAACTGACTCGCGTTCCATCCTGCACCAGTCAATTCTTACGCCATGTCACCCGTTCGGCCCAACAACGACACGGACGGCGACACCACCGCACCCCTTCTCACCGGCCTCTTCACAGCCGCCGTCACCCCCGCGCCCCAGCAGTGGCACCGGATCCTGACACTCCCGTCGGCCACGACGCCTGGACGCAGGCCGCCTCTCACGACCGCCGGCCGGTGATCCTGATCACGGCGCCGGCGGCGACGGCCCTGCCGGTCTCGACGGTCACCGTCTGGCGCGTCGGGAACTCCGGCCTCCTCGGGGTGGGTCCGCGGACGCTGTCCAGCCAGGACGTCCAGGTGAAGTTGCCGTTGCCGCGCCGGAGTTGGCGTCAGCCCTTGCGGGTGAAGCGGAGGGCGGCCGTGATGGTCGTCCGGTCCTTCATCATGCCGAGCTGGTTCCAGTCGAGTCCGAAGTCCTTGCGGTCGATGACGAATTCGGCGTTCAGGGTGACCGCGTCGGCGCTGACGTCGGCGAGGCCGGCGGTGAAGGTGTGCGGGCGGCTGATGCCGCGCACGGTGAGCTGGCCGGTGACGTGCACCTGGTCCGAGCCGCGCAGTTCCGCCGTACGCACCGCGTAGGTGATCTCCGGGTGGTTGTCGGTGTCGAAGAAGTCCGCCGAGCGCAGGTGGACGTCGCGCTTCTCGTTCTTCGTGTCGATGGAGGCGGCGGCCACGGAGAAGACGCCGGTGGCGGTGGAGTCCTCGCCGACCTCGCCGCTGCCGGTGACGCCGGAGAAGACGCCCTTCACGGTGACCAGACCCCACATCGTCTTGTGCTTCAGCGCGACGGTGGTGGCGGTCGGGTCGAGCTGCCAGAGCCCTGTTGCGACGGCGACGGTCATGGTTCACAACTCCAGGTCGATCCGGTTATCCAAATTTGGATGAGAGGAGCGTATCCAGTAATCCAAATCTGGACAACCCCCTGGGGAAAATCCGGACCGCCGATACACTCGAAACCATGGCCGCCAGCGACGAACACCCCACCGACCTGCCCCAATGCCCTGGAAAAGTGCAGGGTGGAGACCTCCCGCGCGAGCTGCGGGGCTGGATGCTGCTGCTGGCCGCGACGGGCGCGGTGGAGCAGCGGCTGCACACGCTGGTCAAGGAGCGGCTGGACGTCTCGCACGACGAGTTCCTGGTCCTGTGCCTGCTCGCGGACCGGCCCGAGGGCCTGCGGATGACCCGGATCGCGGAGCTGCTGGGCCGCCCCAAGACCCGGCTCACCTACCAGATCGCCTGCCTCCAGCACTCCGGCCTCGTCACCCGGGGCTCCGTCTGCGGCGACAAACGAGGCATCACGGTCCTCCTCACGGACAAGGCCCGCGACCTCCTCCGCGAAACGTCCTGCACGCTGGCGACAACCGTCCGCGAGGCGTTGGGCGAGGTGATGGGCCCGACAGAGGTGAACGCCCTGTGCGGCCTCCTGCCGGACCTGGCGGGGGGCGAGCCGCAGGAGGTGGAGACGGACAGCGGGGAGCGCCCGACGGAGGCGGTGCGATAACCCTCCGGGGCGCGCGCGAGGCCGACTCGGCGCACACCGGCGCCCCTCGGCACGAAACCGGCCAGGCGCCCCCCTGCCCGGCGACCCGCGTCCCGCCCACCGCCGGCACCGCCGTGGGCGATCGGCCCGGCAACCACCTCCCGCCACCGCCCGTACCCCCGCGCGGAAGCCACCCGGCCGTCGCCTACCGCCCACCCCCGCCGCGCGCCCTGCCTACGGCGACCGCTTCCCGCCCGTTCCCCTGCGGCCCCAGACCCGGGCACCACCTCTCACCCTCCGCGCGAAAGGGGCCCGCCCACCCCGCCCCCATCCCGCCTACGACGACCAGTTCCCGCCCGTTACCTGCGTGCGCCCCTACTCCCCCAACCGCCCCAGATACGCCCCCAGCAGAGTCTTGAGGTGGGACAGGAGGGCCGGGTCGCCCTCGGGGGTTGCGCGGAATGCCTCCTGGGTGACCGCGTCCGCCGCGAGGAACGCCGTGCGGCAGGCCGTTGCCGCGTCCTCGGTGTCGGGGAGGCGGTGTTGGGCGATCAGGACGCGGTGCAGGCTCTCGGCCATGGCGTGTTTGTGGCGGCGGTCGGCCTCGCGGGTGCCTTCGGTGAGGTGGCGGCCGAACCAGAGGGCGCGGAAGCCCGGCTGGGAGCGGTAGAGCCCGGCGAAGGCGTCGACGAGGACGGTGACGGGGTCGGGCCAGACCTCCTCGCGGGCCTGGTGCACCAGCGTCTCCATCGCCGCCTCCAGCCGCCCCAGATAGAGGTCGGCCAGCGCCTCGACGATCGCGTCCCGGTCGGGCAGGTACTGGTACAGCGCCCCGACGGACACCCCGGCCTCGGCCGCGACCCGGGTCGTCGTCAGGACGTCCACACCGTCCTCGGCGAGCAGCCGCTCGGCCGCCGCGAGCACTTTCGCCACCTTCTCCACCGACCGCGCCTGCCGGGGCCGCCGCCGCAACCGCACCCCGTCGAGTTCCCCCGGCTGCATCCTGTTCCTCTCGGTCGAACTCCCCGGCGTCATCGGGTGACTTGCCTGGATCCTGAAACCAAACGTGACTTTGTTTCAGGTTCACGTTAGCTTTCGCGTCATGACGGAGGCGAGTCCAGATCTGGCGGAGGCCCGGCGTGCGGTGGCGGATGCGGGGCGGCGTCTCGCGGAGGCCGGGCTGCTGATCGGCACGGCGGGCAATGTGAGCGTACGGACCGGCGACGCCGTGGCGGTCACCGCGACCGGCGCGGTCCTCGCGGGGGTGACCCCGGACGAGGTGACGGTCGTCGACCTGGACGGCCGGGTGCTGGCCGGGAGCCTCGCGCCGACGTCGGAACTGGAGCTGCACCTCGGCGTGTACCGGCGTACCGGCGCGGGCGCGGTCGTCCACACGCACTCGCCCCTGGCCACCGCGCTCTCCCTGGTCCTCGACGAACTCCCGTGCGTGCACTACCAGATGCTGCTGCTCGGCGGCGCGATCCGGGTCGCCCCGTTCGCGGTGTTCGGCAGCCCGGAACTGGCCGGCCACGTACTGACCGCGCTGGAGGGCAAGTCGGCGGCGCTGATGGCCAACCACGGTGCGGTGGTGCACGGTTCGACGCTGGAGAAGGCCGTGGAGAACGCCCTGCTCCTGGAGTGGGCCTGCGACGTCTACGCCCGCGCCGCCGCCCTGGGCACGCCGCGCGCCCTGGACGAGGAGCAGCAGGTCGCCGTCATCACGGCCGCGTTGAACAGCGGGTACGGCAGCACACGCGCGGCGAAACCGTAAGTCCTCGGAGAGGGAGTCCCGTGAGTCAGTCGGTGATAGCGCTCGGCGCCCATGTGTTCGACGTCCAGGTCCGCCCCGTGGAGTCCATCCCGGACGGCCAGGGGGCGACGCTGGTCGACCAGATCCGGTTCGGCCCGGCGGGCACGGCGGCCGGTACGGCGGTGACGCTGGCGAAGCTGGGCGCGGAGGTCAGGACGGCCGGCGCGATCGGCACGGACCCGATCGGCGACCTGATGCTGACCCTGCTGGGCAGCTTCGGCGTGGACACCTCGCTCGTCGTACGCCGCGCCGACGCCCAGACCTCCGCGTCCGTGCTGCCGATCCGGGCCGACGGCAGCCGGCCCGCGTTCCACGTGCTGGGCGCGAACATCACCTACGGCCCCGACGACGCCCCGCACGCGGAGATCGCGGCGGCGACCCATCTCCACCTGGGCGCACCGGAGTTGATGGGCGGGGAGGCGGCGGCGAAGATCCTGCGGCCCGCACGGGAGGCGGGGACCGTCACCTCGGTCGACATCCTCGCGGGCGGCGAGAGCGGGCTGTTCGACTGGATCGCGGACGCCCTGCCGCACGTCGACTACCTGCTGCCCAACGAGGACCAGGTGCTCGGGTTCACCGGCGCGCAGAGCGTGGAGGCGGGAGCGCGGGTCTTCCTGGAGCGCGGGGTGGGGTGTGTCGCCGTGACGATGGGCGCGCGGGGCGCGCTGGTGGTGACGGCTCAAGAGGCCGTGACGGTACCGGCGTTCGCGGTGGACGTCGTCGACACGACCGGCTGCGGGGACGCCTTCTCCGCCGGGTTCCTGCGGGGGATCGGGCTCGGGCGTACGGCCGTGGAGTCGGCGGTGCTGGGGTGCGCGGCGGCGGCGCTCGTCGCGCAGGGGCTGGGCAGCGATCACGGGGACTTCGATCTGGCGGCGGCGGACGAGTTCGCGGCGAACACGCCGGTCCTGAAGGCCGACTGACCCCTCGATCGCCCTCCCGAAGGGGTCCAACAGACACATTTTGCGATCTTGCGGGAAGCGCATGAACCGCCTCCCACCTGCGGGGAGTCCACTTTGCCCCGACTCAAGAGCCGTCCGGTAACCCCGAGTTCACCGGGCGGCTCTTCTCCGGTGTTCTACGCGCGTGGTGTTCTGCTCCCGCCCGCCGCTCCCCCCTGGCGGGCGACACCAACTCGACCAGGAGTCACGCATGTTGTGGAAGGCCATCGGCCGTACGGGCGTCGCGCTCGCGGCCGGCGCAGCCGTCGTCGCCACCGCTGTCCCCGCGAGCGCGGCGAGCTACTCCGCGTTCGCGTTCTCGCAGAGCGGCGGGCAGCCGCAGATCTACGACTTCATCAACTCCGCGACCAGCTCGCTCGACATGACGATGTACGAGCTGGAGGACACCACCGCCGTCAATGACCTCATCGCCCTGGAGAACAAGGGCGTCACCGTGCGGGTCGTGCTCGACCAGGCCCACCAGTCCGCGAACAGCTCCGCGTACACGGCGCTCACGAACGCCGGGGTGGGGGTGGCCTGGTCCTCCACGTCGTACGTCTACACCCACCAGAAGACCATCACCGTCGATGGCGCCAAGTCCCTGATCCTCACCGGGAATCTGACCTCCCAGTACTACGCCACCGGGCGTGACTACGGGGTGTTCGACGACGACAGCCGGGATGTCGCCGCCATCGAGAAGGTCTTCGCCGCGGACTACGCCGGAGCGGCGGTGACCCCCACGGACGGCGATCATCTGCTGTGGTCCCCCACGGACGCGCGCAGCCGGCTGCTGTCCGTCATCAACGGGGCCACCAGCACGCTGGACGTCGAGGAGCTGGAGTTCAGTGACAGTGCTGTCGTCGACGCGATTGCTGCGCGGGCTTCGGCGGGGGTGAAGGTGCGGGTCGTTCTGGAGAGCCCGTCCTCGTACGCTTCCGAGGTGTCCGAGATCGAGTCGGCGGGCGGGAGTGTCGTGGGGTACTCCGACCCCGACGGGTTCTACATCCACGCGAAGGCGATGGTGGCCGACTACGGGTTGTCCACGCAGGCGGTGGAGGCCGGGTCGATGAACATCAGCACCAACTCGCTGACGAAGAACCGGGAGTTGGGGATCATTCTGACCGGGACCGGAGTTGCCCAGTCGGTTGCTTCGACGGTTGAGACGACGTTCGCGAGCGACTTTGCGGGGGGTGCGGCTGCGTAACGCCCTGTGGGGGGTGGTGCGGTTGTCTCGCGGCTGCGGGGGCGTTGTAGCTGGTCGCGCAGTTCCCCGCGCCCCTTAAAAGACGGGGCGTGCCGCCACCCCCTCTCGAAGAGAATGCACACTCACAGGACGAACGCCGCCCTTCCCACGCAGGGCGGCGTTCAGCGGACGGCTACGCCGTCATCGCCTCGCGTACGAGCGCCGTGTCCACGAACTGTTCGAACCTCACGATCAGGCCGCCCCTCACCACGAAGTGGTGTGCGACCCGGACGTTGATCTGCTTGCCCGTCGCCGTGTTCACGGCCGTGTACCGCGCCAGGACCACCACGTTCTCGCCGTCCACCACGTACGTGTCGTCGTGGGCCGTCCAGTCTTCCCAGTCCTGGCCCAGCTTCTCCATCACGGCGGCGGTGACGCCCTCCGGCGTGCGGTAGGTGCCGGCCAGGGGGAAGCCCGCCATCTCCGTCCACTCGACGTCGGGGGCGAGGGTGGCGCGGAGGGCTGCCAGGTCGCCGGCGGCGGAGGCGAGGTACTGGCGGCGTACGACGTCGGCGGGGGTGTCGTAGGTCATGGTCAGCCCCACTTCATCTCGCCCTTGGCGACCTTCGCGCCGATCTGCGCGGCGATCAGCATGCCGTTGTCGGGGTAGCGGGCGACGAGGGCGGCGGTGAGGGCGGCGCCGTCGGGGGCCTTGGCGAGTTCCTCCTCGAAGGCGACCAGGTATTCGCGGGTCGCGGTGATGGCGGAGGCGTCGGCGGGGGTGCCGGGCAGGCGGTGGCCGGGGACGACCAGCTCGGGGGTGAGCGCGGCCATCTCGTCGAGCGCCTTGATCCAGGCGGCGCGGTCGCCGGGGGCCGGGGTGTCGGCGACCCAGACGTGCTCGCGCTGGAAGAGGAGGACGCCGCCGAGGATCGCCTTGTGCTCGGCCTGCCAGAGGTAGTGGCGGTCGGGGAGTTCCGCGGAGCCGCCCTTCAGTTCGAAGCGGTGGCCCTCCAGGGCGAGGTCGCCGGTGAGGGGTTCGAGGGCGACGAGCCGGGTGGGGAGGTTGGCGCCGAGGGCCGCCCACGCCTTGAGCTTGCCCTCGTAGGAGTCCTGGATGTGCTCGATGACGAGCGGGGTGGCGACGAACCGCGCTTCGGGGAAGGCGTCCGCGATGACCTCGGCGCCGAAGTAGAAGTCGGGGTCGGCGTGGCTGACGAAGACGGTCGTCAGGGTCTTGCCGGAGTCGAGGACGGCGGCGGCGAGGCGGTGGCCGTCCGCGCGGGTGAAGGCGGCGTCGACGAGCAGCGCCTCGCTCTCGCCGGTGACGAGCGTCGCCGTCTTGTTCTTGCTGCCGGCCGGGAAGTCCAGGTCGAGGACGGTGAAGGTGAGGGTGCTCATGGGAGCTCCTTGGGGAGGCGCGGGGATGGCGAGTAATCCGCCTGACGGCACAGTATCTGACTATACAGATACTTGCTTGAGAGTGTGACGATCACCGTCGCCTCTCCGGGGCTGCGGCAAGCGCCATCACCTCGACCGTCCCCGTCATTAGAGCAACGCCCTCACCTCGCCGCAGCCCGGGCCGCTCCCCCGGGTGACACGGGCCTTCACCTCGGCGGCGCGGGCGCCGGCAGCGGGGAGGGGGACGGGAAGCGTCCTTCAGGGGCGGGCGGCTCGGCCCGCCCCGACGCCCGCGTCACCCACACCACGTCGAGCTGGATCACGCGGACGCCGTCGCCGTAGAGCCGCTGGGGGTAGGAGTGCGGGGCCTCCACCGAGGCCGGGCGGGTGCCCGCCACCGCCCAGCCGAGGGCCAGCAGGCCGGCGAGGACGAGGGCCGGCAGCACGGGGGCCGATCCCGGGCGCCTGTGGTCGTGAGTCACTTCTGTTCCTGGTCGCTCGATCCGACTCGGACAACCCCCGTTCCTCACAGCCTCACAGGCGGGACCCGTCAAGGGAATCTTGAGACTTAAAGTTGTATCTCTCCTGCACGAACCCTTCACGTCCGCTCACCGAACGGTCCGGAGATCAACTCACCCGCCCCTCAAGGAAGTTGAACACTCAACGGTCACCGTCTCGGGCAGCGGCGTCGTCGAAGGTGACGACGATCTTGCCGCGCGCCTTTCCGGCGGCGAGGACGGCGAGGCCCTCCGTCGCCCGGTCCAGGGGGAGGACCGCGTACACGTCGGCCGTGAGGGTGCCGTCCGCGACCTGTTCCGCGAGGGGTTCGACGATCTCGCGCAGGGGGCGGGCGTAGACCGTCGAGCCGGTGAGGCCGACGGATTCGAGGTCGGCGGCGGTGGGGGCGCCGGTGGTCGTGGCGACGCGGCCGCCGAGGCGGACGGCGTCGAGCGGGATGTCGTCCGCCTCGCCGACGAGGTTGACCAGCGCGTCGACCCCGCCGGGGATCCTGGGGGCGACGGGCCCCGCCGTGTGGTCGACGACGGCCCACGCGCCGAGCGCGACGAGCGCCTCGACGTCCTCGGGGCGGCCGGTCGCGACGACGCGTACGCCTCTGCGCGCGAGCAGCTGGACGACGTACCGACCCACTCCCCCGGTCGCGCCGTTGACGAGGACGACCTCGCCGGGCCGGGGGTCGATCTGGTCGACGGCGGCGAACGCGGCGGCCGAGGCGAGCGGCATCGCGGCGGCGGCCACGAAGTCCAGGCCGAGCGGCTTCGGTACGACGGTGTCGGCGGGCAGCAGCGCGTACTCCGCGAGGGTCCCGGCGCCGAGCGGCGCGGTGAGCGGGATGTGCCCGAACACCTCCTGGCCGACGGCGACTTCACCGACGCCCTCACCGACGGCCACCACGACTCCGGCGGCGTCCCGGCCGAGGACCACGGGGTACTCGTACGGGAACCGGCCGGCCAGCACGCCGGCGGCGATGACGTTGTCGAGGGGGTTGAGGCCGGCCGCCTTGACCCGGATCAGGACGTGGCCCGGGGTGACGTCGGGGGCGGGGATCTCACCGAGCTCGGGGGTGTCGCCGGGCTCGGGGACATGGACTGCGCGCATGGGGGCTCCGTGTGGAGGGGACGCGAGGGCGCGGGTGGCTTCCGCACGGAGGAAGCTACCCTAAAAGGCAATCAGAAAGCTATGTGAAAAGCTTTCTCGCTCGCCTTTCCCTCCCGGCCCCCCGCTCAGACGTTCCGCCGGTACTGTCCCCCCACCTCGAAGAACGCCTCGGTGATCTGCTGGAGCGTGCACACCCTCGCCGCCTCCACCAGCACCGCGAACACGTTCCCGTCCCCCACCGCCGCCTCCTTCAGCGCGGCCAGCGCCTTGTGGGCCTCGCCCCGGTGGTGCGTACGGAACTCCACGACCCGCTCCAGCTGCGACCGCTTCTCCCCCTCGGTCGCGCGGGCCAGCTCCACCGGGCCGGGGGCGGCCGTGTCGGCGTGCGGGTTGCGGAACGTGTTGACGCCGACGATCGGCAGCGTGCCGTCGTGCTTGCGCTGCTCGTAGAGCATCGACTCGTCCTGGATCCTGCCCCGCTGGTAGCCGGTCTCCATCGCGCCGAGCACCCCGCCGCGTTCGCTGATCCGCTCGAACTCCGCGAGGACCGCCTCCTCGACGAGGTCGGTCAACTCGTCGATGACGTACGAGCCTTGGAGCGGGTTCTCGTTCATCGCGAGGCCCCACTCGCGGTTGATGATGAGCTGGATGGCGAGCGCCCGGCGCACCGAGTCCTCGGTGGGGGTGGTGACGGCCTCGTCGTAGGCGTTGGTGTGCAGGCTGTTGCAGTTGTCGTAGAGGGCGATCAGCGCCTGGAGGGTCGTGCGGATGTCGTTGAAGTCCATCTCCTGGGCGTGCAGGGAGCGTCCGGAGGTCTGGACGTGGTACTTCAGCTTCTGGCTGCGCTCGTTCGCGCCGTACTTCTCCTTCATCGCGACCGCCCAGATCCGGCGGGCGACGCGGCCGAGGACCGCGTACTCGGGGTCCATGCCGTTGGAGAAGAAGAAGGAGAGGTTGGGGGCGAAGTCGTCGATGTGCATACCGCGCGCCAAGTACGCCTCGACGTAGGTGAATCCGTTGGCGAGGGTGAAGGCGAGCTGGCTGATGGGGTTCGCGCCGGCCTCGGCGATGTGGTAGCCGGAGATGGAGACGGAGTAGAAGTTGCGGACCTTCTGCTCGATGAACCACTCCTGGATGTCGGCCATCATGCGCAGGCTGAACTCCGTGGAGAACAGGCAGGTGTTCTGGCCCTGGTCCTCCTTGAGGATGTCCGCCTGTACGGTGCCGCGCACGCTCGCGAGTGCCTCGGCGCGCAGTCCCTCCGCCTCCTCGGGGGACGGTTCGCGGCCCTCCGCCTCGCGGAACGCGTCGGTGCGCTGGTCCATCACCGTGTTGAGGAAGAAGGCGAGGACCGTCGGCGCGGGGCCGTTGATCGTCATCGACACGGAGGTGGTGGGGGCGACCAGGTCGAAGCCGTCATAGAGGGCCTTCATGTCGTCGAGGGTGGCGACGGAGACGCCGGAGGTGCCCACCTTGCCGTAGATGTCGGGGCGTTCGTCGGGGTCGCGGCCGTAGAGGGTGACCGAGTCGAACGCGGTGGACAGGCGGGTCGCGGGCTGGCCCTCGGAGAGGAGCTTGAAGCGCCGGTTCGTGCGGAACGGGTCGCCCTCGCCCGCGAACATCCGCGCCGGGTCCTCGCCGTCCCGCTTGAAGGGGAACACCCCTGCCGTGAACGGGAATCGGCCGGGCAGGTTCTCACGGCGCCAGTAGTTCACCAGCTCCCCGTGGTCGACGAAGCGAGGCAGCGCGACGCGCGGGATCTTGTTGCCGGAGAGGGACTCGCGGGTGAGCCTGGTGCGGATCTCCTTGCCGCGTACGGTGACGATCTGCTCGTCGCCGGAGTAACTGGCCACGACAGTTGGCCAGTCGGCGATCTGGTCGGCGATGGCCGCCGGGAGATCACGGCGGGCGGCACGGGCGAGCGCGTGCACACCGGCAGCGTCGGAGCCCGCCCTCTCCAGCTCCTCCTCCACGGCCTCCAGACGCTGCAACCGGCGTGCGGCATCCGCGAGTTGGAGCGTCTGGGCGTGATACGCGCGGACGGTGTCAGTGATCTCCGCGAGGTAGCGGACGCGTTCGGCCGGGACCACCTGCCGGATGCCGGAGGAGTACCGGACGTCCGCCTGCGGGAGCGCCCCCTCCCCCCATCCGAGCCTGTCCCGCAGGTGCTGGTAGAGCGCGGTGACCCCGTCGTCGTTGAAGGTCGCCGCCGAAGTCCCGTAGACCGGCATGTCCTCGGGCTTCTGCCCGAACGCCTCCCGGTTGCGCACGAGTTGGCGGCCGACGTCCCGCAGCGCGTCCTTCGCGCCCCGGCGTTCGAACTTGTTGATCGCGACCGTGTCGGCGAAGTCGAGCATGTCGATCTTCTCCAGCTGGGAGGCCGCGCCGAACTCCGGTGTCATCACGTACAGCGAGGTGTCGACGAACGGCACGATCGCCGCGTCGCCCTGTCCGATGCCCGGCGTCTCGACGATCACCAGGTCGAAGCCGGCGGCCTTCACGACGTCGATCACGTCGGCGAGGTGCTCGGGCAGTTCACGGCTCCCCCGGGTGGCGAGGCTGCGGAAGAACACCCGGTTCCCGTCGAGGGAGTTCATCCGGATCCGGTCGCCGAGCAGGGCGCCTCCGCCGCGCCGCCGGGTCGGGTCGACGGCGATGACCGCGATCCGCAGCTTGTCCTGCTGGTCGACGCGGAAGCGCCGGACCAGTTCGTCGGTGAGCGAGGACTTGCCGGAGCCGCCGGTGCCGGTGATGCCGAGGACGGGGACCGTACGGGTCGTGGCACGCAGCGCCGAAAGGAACTCCGGCGGCAGTTTGCCGAGTTCGGCTCCGGTGATCGCGCGTGCGACGGCGAAGCGGTCACCGGCCAGCACGGCGTCCGCATCGGCGGGGCGGCCGTCCCAGAGGTCGAAGTCGCAGTCCTTCACGACCGAGTTGACCATTCCGGCGAGGCCCATCCGCTGGCCGTCCTCCGGGGAGAAGATGGTCACGCCGGAGGCGCGCAGCCGGGTGATCTCCTCGGGGACGATGACGCCGCCCCCGCCGCCGACCACCCGGACGTGGTCCGCGCCCTGTTCGCGCAGGGACTCCACCAGGTACTCGAAGTACTCGACGTGCCCGCCCTGGTAGGAGGAGACGGCCACGCCGTGCGCGTCCTCCTCCAGCGCCGCGTCCACGACCTCGCGCACGGAGCGGTTGTGCCCGAGGTGGATCACCTCCGCGCCCTGGGACTGGAAGATCCGCCGCATGATGTTGATCGACGCGTCGTGCCCGTCGAACAGGGCGGAGGCGGTGACGAGGCGGACGGGGTGCGTGGGCCGGTGCAGTTCGCTCATGAGGGCCTTCCAGCAACGTGCGACCAGATACTTGGACGTCCTACTAAATAGATAGTAGGACGTCCAAGTGAATTCGTGGCAAGCGTGGTGGATCAGATCCCGGCGAACACCCGGTGCGCCTCCACCAGCGACGGTCCGTACCAGGTCAGCAGCCGTCCGCTCACCAGCCGCACCTCCACGCCGGGGAACATCTCGGGCCCGTCCGTCGCGGAGAACGCGTACGGCTCGTCCGGCAGCAGCACCACATCCGCGCGGATCTCCGAGACCTCCACCCCCGGATACCGCCCCCGCGCATCCCCGTCGAACACATTGGCGAACCCGGCCCGCCGCAGCAGATCCCCGGTGAAGGTGGACCCCCCGACGACCATCCACGGATCACGCCAGACCGGCACCGCCACACTGGCCGTGACCGGCGGCACCTCCCCCGCCCACAGCTCCCGCGCCTCCCCCAGCCACTCCGGTTCCCCGACCCGCAGCGCCTCGGTGAACAGCCGCTCCAGCGACCGGATCGCCTGGGGCACCGTCTCCACGACGGTCACCCACACCGGCACGCCCGCCTCCCGCAGCCGCCGTACGTCCAGCTCCCGGTTCTCCTCCTTGTTCGCGATCACCAGGTCCGGCGCGAGCGCGGTGACCGCCGCCCGGTCCGGGTTCTTCGTGCCCCGGACGCGGGTGACGTCGAGGCCTGCCGGGTGCGTGCACCAGTCGGTCGCGCCGACCAGCGTGCCGGTGGCGGCGAGGGCCTCGGTGAGGGAGGGGACCAGGGAGACGACACGGCGCGGCAGGCGGGGCAGGTGGACCGGGGTTCCCATGTCGTCGTACATCCCGGCACTGTGTCACAGGGGTACGTTGCCGTGCTTGCGGTCGGGGAGGACCGCGTTCTTGCCGCGCAGCATCCGCAGGGAGCGGATCAGGGTGGCGCGGGTGTCGCCGGGGTCGATCACGTCGTCCAGGAGGCCGCGTTCGGCGGCGTAGTAGGGGTGCATCAGCTCGGCGCGGTACTCCTCGACCAGGCGGGCGCGGGTCGCCTCCGGGTCGGCGGAGGCGGCGATCTCCCGGCGGAAGACGACGTTCGCGGCGCCGTCCGCGCCCATCACCGCGATCTCGTTCGTCGGCCAGGCGAAGGAGAGGTCCGCGCCGATCGAGCGCGAGTCCATGACGATGTAGGCGCCGCCGTACGCCTTGCGCAGCACCAGGGAGATCCGGGGCACGGTCGCGTTGCAGTAGGCGTACAGCAGCTTCGCGCCGTGCCGGATGATGCCGCCGTGCTCCTGGTCCACGCCGGGCAGGAAGCCGGGTACGTCGACCAGGGTGACCAGCGGGATGTTGAAGGAGTCGCAGATCGAGACGTGCCGGGCGGCCTTCTCCGAGCCGTGGATGTCGAGGACCCCGGCGAGGGCGGCGGGCTGGTTGGCGACGATGCCGGCGACCTGGCCGCCGAGGCGGGCGAATCCGCACACGACGTTGCGCGCCCAGGCTTCGTGGACCTCGAAGAACTCGCCGTCGTCGACGATCTCCTCGATCACCGCGCGCATGTCGTACGCCTGGGCGGGGTCGGCGGGGACCAGGGCGGTGAGGGTGTCGGTGCGGCGGCCCGCGGGGTCGGTCGCCGGGGCGTCCGGGGGGAGTTCGCGGTTGTTCTGCGGGAGCAGCGAGAGCAGGAAGCGGACGTCCTCCAGGCACTCCGCCTCGTCGTCGTGGCTGAAGCCCGCGACGCCGGACAGGGCGGCGTGCACGTCCGCCCCGCCGAGGGCGTCGTGGGTGATCTCCTCGCCCGTCACGGCCTGGACGACGTCCGGGCCGGTGATGAACATCTGGGACGTGCCCCGGACCATGAACACGAAGTCGGTCAGCGCCGGGGAGTAGGCGGCGCCGCCCGCGCAGGGGCCGAGCATGACGCTGATCTGCGGGATCGTGCCGGAGGCGCGGGTGTTGCGGCGGAAGATGCCGCCGTAGCCGGCGAGCGCGGTGACGCCCTCCTGGATCCGGGCGCCCGCGCCGTCGTTGAGTCCGACGAGGGGGGCGCCGGCCGAGAGGGCGAGGTCCATCACCTTGTGGACCTTCGCGGCGTGCGCCTCCCCGAGGGCGCCGCCGAACACCCGGAAGTCGTGGGCGTACGCGAACACGGTCCGCCCGTGCACCTCCCCCCAGCCGATCACCACACCGTCCCCGTGCGGTTTGCGCTCCTCCAGCCCGAACCCGGTGGCGCGGTGCCGGCGCAGCGGTTCGATCTCGGTGAACGTCCCCGGATCGAAGAGCAGCTCCAGCCGCTCGTGGACGGTCAGCTTCCCCTTCCCGTGCTGGCGCCGCGTGGCGTCCGGGTCGGGTCCCCGGCCCACCTCCTCCTTCAGCAGCTTCAGCTCCGCGGTGGCCCGCCCCAGATCGGGCACCGGCACGGCGGCCAGACGTTCGTCGAGGGTCGTCATCCCGTCACCGTAGGGAGGGGGCCTTGAAGGGGGCTGAAGCCGGGGTGGAGGTCGGTGGGGGTCAGTCGACCCCGGCCGGCTGGGAGTCGAGGGCCGTGTCGCCGGACAGGACCGCGTGGTGCAGTTGCCGCAGGGACGGGGAGGGTTCGAGGCCCAGCTCGGTGACCAGGGCGCCGCGCAGCCGCTGGTACGCCTCCAGGGCCCGCCAGGCGCCGCCGGAGCGGTGCAGGGCCAGCATGAACTGGGCGCAGAACCGCTCGTTCATGGGGTGCCGGGCCGTCAGCACCCGTAGTTCCGGGACGACTTCGGCGTGCCGGCCGAGGCGCAGGTCGGCCTCGATGCGGCGTTCCAGGGCCGCCATGCGGTTCTCCTCCAGGCGCAGCACCTCCAGTTCGAGGACGCCGCCCGCGCGGACGTCGACGAGGGCGGGGCCGTGCCAGAGGGCGAGGGCGGCGCCGAGGAGGCGGGAGGCGGTGCGGTAGTCGCCGGCGTCGTAGGCGTGCCGGCCCTCGGCGACGAGCCGCTCGAACTCCTGGGCGTCGACCTGGCCGGGCTCCAGGCGCAGCAGGTAGCCGCCGAACTGGGTGACCAGGACGTCCTTCGCGCCCCGGGCGTCCCCGGTGAGGCCGGCGGCTATCTTGCGGCGGAGCTGGAGGATGTACGTCTGGAGCGTCGTGGACGCGCTGCGCGGGATCCGCTCCCCCCAGATCTCCGCCATCAGTGTCGGCACGGTGACGACATGGTCGGCCTGTACCGCGAGCAGGGCCAGAATCTGCCGGGGCTTGGCCGCGCTGGGCACCACCGAGGTGCCCTGTTCGACCGCCGTGAGCGGCCCCAAAACCTTGATCTCCATGGCGTGCTCTCCCCTTTCGAGTCGCATCCCCTGGACCCGGGTGTCCCCCACTCGGAGCGTGCTGGGCATGCTCCCATCCCTGGTGGGAGCCGCCCAGTGAGCAACGCATGAGCGCAATCATGAAAAGTTCACGGTCCCGCCATGACGTGCTCGGCGCGTACGGCGCGGAACTCGGTTCACCGAACCGTCGGGAATCAGCCGTCACCGGCATCGCGCGCGGAGAGATCCTCGCGCCCGGCCCGTCGTCACGGGCACGCCGCGCGCGCCGCATCGCTTCACGAAGTGCGTGACGGCACGGCTCGTTCTTCCCGGTCCCACGATCGGTGGTGACTCTCCGAACCCGAGTCCCGGCTTCGGGTAATCAATACCGGTTCAGCCAGTCTCTCCAGGACCAAGACAACGTATATTTCGAACAGTTCAAGCGGGCAGAGGAGGGGGCACCGCATGGCCGACCCGTTATCCGGGATCGCGGGACGGGGTATCCGTCCGGGCGGGGACCTGCCGCCGACGTGGGTGTCGAGGATGATCGCGGTGGCCGTGCTGTGCGGCTACTCCGCCGTCCTGGTGCTCAACGTCCTGCGGGACGGCCCCGGCCCGGGGAAGCTCGCGGGGTGCCTGGCCTGTGTGACGGCCGTGTGCGCCGTACAGCTCCTGCTCCTCTCGCCCCGGGCCCGTGCCTGGCCCCTGCGGCGCGGGGTGCCGGTGCTCGCCGTGCAGGCCGCGCTGGCCTTCGCGCCGCTGGCGTGGTTCGGGCCGGCCTGGGCCCCGGTGGGCGGGATCCTCGGCGCCTCGCTGCTGCTCCTGCTGCCCCGCCGCGTCGCGTGGGGGCTGTTCGCCCTGGTGGTCGCCGTGATCGGCGGGTACGCAGCCCTGTCCGACCTGCCGCTGGTGAGCCGTGTCTACGCGCCGCTGATCGCGGTTCTCACCGGCCTCGTGCTGCACGGCCTGACCCTGCTGACGGACCTGGTGCGCGCCCTGCACACGACCCGCGCCGAGCTGGCGCGCGCCGCGGTGGCCCAGGAGCGCCGACGCATCGCCCGTGACGTGCACGACCTGCTGGGCTACAGCCTCTCCGCGATCACCCTGAAGTGCGAGCTGATCCACCGTCTGGTGCCGGTCCAGCCGGGCCGCGCCCTGGACGAGGTGGAGTCGGTCCTCGCGGTGTCCCGGCAGGCGGTCGCGGACGCGCGGCTGGTGGCCAGCGGCTACCGGGACATGTCGCTGGCGGACGAGGCGGAGGCCGCGGTGGAGGTCATGGCCGCGGCCGGTATCCGCACCACGATGGACATCTCCTGCGGCCGGCTGCACCCGGCCGTGGACACGGTCCTCGCGACGGCGCTGCGCGAGGGCGTCACCAACATCCTGCGCCACAGCAAGGCCCGCGTCTGCGACATCAGGGCGGTGCGCGAGGGGGAGAGCGTACGGCTCGTCCTGGTGAACGACGGGGTGCTCACCGAGGGCCGGACCGCCGCCTCGCACGGCAGCGGTCTCGACAACCTCCGCGCCCGCGCCGACGCGGTCGGCGGCCGGCTGACGGCCATGGTCCGCGACGACGGCCGGTTCCGGCTGGTGGCCAAAGTACCCGTCCGACCGCTCACCGCCCCGGCAGCGACCACTGCCGTGCGGGAGATCGCGTAGCCGTCACCGCGCACGCGGACACGCTCGATCAGGGGGAGTCAATGCTGTCGGTGAAGATCCTGCTCGCCGAGGACGTCCACATGGTCCGGGGAGCCCTGGTCGCCCTGCTGGAGCTGGAGCCCGACCTTCAGGTGGTGGCCTCGGTGGACCGCGGCGACCTGATCGTGGAGACCGCCCTGCGCACCCGCCCGGACGTCGCCGTCGTCGACATCGACCTGCCCGGCACGGACGGCATCACCGCCGCCGCCGAGCTGTACGAGCGGCTGCCGACGTGCCGGGTGCTGATCCTCACGAGCCTCGGCCGGCCCGGCATGGTGCGCCGGGCGCTGACCGCGCACGTCTGCGGGTTCCTCCTCAAGGACGCGCCGCCCTACCGGCTGGCCCACTCGGTGCGGGCGGTGGCCGCGGGCAAGCGGGTCGTCGACCCGCAGCTCGCCCTGTCCGCCTGGGAGGCGGTGGAGTCGCCGCTGTCCCCGCGCGAGGCCGAGGTGCTGCGGCTGGCGGCGCGGGGAGCGGACGCCGCGGAGATCGCCGACGCGCTGTACCTGACGAAGGGCACGGTCCGCAACTACCTGACGGCGATCGTGGCGAAGCTGAACGCCCGCAACCGGATCGACGCGATCCGCATCGCCAGAGAGGCGGACTGGATCCCCTGAGGGCGCTGGATTCCCGGGGGCGCTCACACGTCCTCCGCGAGCGGCCCCGCGTCCAGTGCCGACAGCACCCCCGCCAGATCCACCGCGTCGCTGTCCGGGCCCTGGCACACCGCGAGGCACCGGGGCCCGTCCGCGCCGCCGATCCGGCGCAGCAGCGGGGTGAGGACCGCCCGGGGCCCGACCTCCACGACATGGGTGGGTGCGTGCCGGTCCAGCATCCGCCGTACCGCCTCCGCGAACCGCACGGGTGAGGTGATCTGGCGGGCCCAGTAGGCGGCGCCCAGGGGTTCCGCGAGCTGGCGGCCGTAGACGGTCGAGTAGAACGGGACGCGGGGCCGGGTGCCGGGGGCGCGGCGGGCCGCCGCCGTGAAGCCGGGGACGGCGTCCGCCATGTACGGCGAGTGGAAGGCGTGCGCGACCGGCAGGAGGCGGCTGGAGATCCCGGCGTCCGCGAGGCGGCCGCGGATCCGGGTGAGGCCCTCCAGGTCGCCGGTCAGGACGGTCGCGCGGGCCGCGTTGACGGCGCCGATCGACACGCCCGGCTCCCAGGCGGCGACCTCGGCGGCCTCGTAGGGGTCCGCGCAGGTCGCGAGCATGCCGCCGCTGTCCGGGAGGCGCTGCATGAACGCGCCCCGCAGTGCCACGAGCCGGGCCGCGTGGCCCAGCGTGAGGGCCTCGGCAACCGTCGCCGCCGCGAACTCGCCGACCCCGTGCCCGAGGACGGCGACCGGGCGGACCCCGGCGTCCAGGAGGGTGCGGGCGAGCGCGTACTCGACGGCGAACAGCGCCGGCTGGGACAGGGCGGTGCGGTCGATGCCGGGGTCCTGGCCGAGGATCAGCTCGGTCACCGAGCGGCCCAGGTAGGGCCACAGGACCTCGTCGACCCAGGTCAGGCTGGAGCGGTAGGGGGTGGAGTGCCGGTAGAGGCCCCCCGCCATGCCGGGGTGCTGGCTGCCCTGGCCGCTGAACACGAACACCGGGCGGACCGCCGTACGCACCGGGCGCGGCTCCCCGCGTGCTCTGCGTACGGCGAGGTGGCGGGCCAGTTCCCGGACCGTCGGGTACATCCACATGTCCTCCGGGCCGATCAGGGAGCCGAACTCCGCCTCGATGTCGCCGTACAGGCTCAGCAGGGCCACCGAGTCGAGCCCGCACTCCACGAGCAGGGCGTCGCGGCCGACCTCGCGGCGCGCGTAGTCCGAGATCCGCTCCGTCAGCCAGCCCAGGAACTCCCGCTCGTGCCGCTCGCCGCCCAGTACGTGGATCATGCCCGCCCCCTCCGTCGCCCTGGTTCATCCGGTCAGTGCGGCCGGCCCCGGGACCAGATCGGTGTCGAGCCGCTGGTGCAGCGGGCGGATCCGGCCGCGCAGGAAGAGCTCGCGCATCGCGGACCGCTCCACTTTTCCGCTGGTGGTCCGGCGTACGGTGCCGGGGCGCACCAGCAGGACGCCGCCGACGCGGACGTCGAACTCCTCGGTGAGGCAGCGCTCCACCTGGCAGGCGAGGGCGGCGAGGGCGGAGTCGTCGAAGGCATAGCCGCTGCGGGCGCGCAACTCCTGGACGACGACGACGCGTTCGCGTTCGCCGGGGACCGCGAAGGCGGTGCCGGGGCCGAAGAGCGCGTTGACGTGCTGGACGGTGCGCTCGACGTCCTGCGGGTAGAGGTTGCGGCCGGCGACGACCATGACGTCCTTGAGCCGGCCGGTGACGTAGAGGTGGCCGTCGTCGAGGGTGCCGAGGTCGCCGGTGCGCAGGAAGCCGCCCTCGCCGTCGGCGGTGGCGGCGGCGAAGACGCGGGCGGTCTCGCCGAGGTCGCGCCAGTAGCCGCGGGCGACGCCGGGGCCGCGGACCCAGATCTCGCCGATCGCGCCGTCGGGGACGGCGGCGCGGGTGTCCGGGTCGACGATCCGGACCTCGCAGCCGGACGCCGGGCCGCAGGACAGCAGGCGGCGGGCCGGGTGCCCCGGCCGCGGGGCCTGCCACAGGTGGCGTTCCAGAGCCTCCGCGTCGACGGTCCGCTCCCGGCGCGGGAGGCTGCCGCCGCTGCCGGAGACCAGGAGGGTGGCCTCGGCGAGGCCGTAGCAGGCGGCGAACGCCTCCTCCCGGAAGCCCGCGGGGCCGAAGCGGGCGGCGAAGTCCCGCAGGGTCTCGGGGCGGACGGGTTCGCCGCCGGACACGGCCGTGCGCCAGCCGGACAGGTCGAGGCCGGCGAGCTGCTCGTCCGTGACGCGGCGCAGGCACAGGTCGTAGGCGAAGTCCGGGGCGCCGCTGACGGTGATCCGGTGCCGCTGCACGGCCTCCAGCCAGCGCACCGGGTGGCGTACGAAGGTCTCCGCGGGGAGCATCACCGAGGTGCCGCCCAGCCACAGCGGGTGCAGCAGCTGGCCCACCAGGCCCATGTCGTGGTGGAGCGGCAGCCAGCCGCCGATCCGGTCGCCGGGCCGGGTGTCCAGGGCCCGCCGGATCGCCTCCTGGTTGGCGAGGAGGTTCCCGTGGGTGATCACCACGCCGTGCGGCTGGCCGGTCGAACCCGACGTGTACTGGAGGTAGGCGACCGTGTCCGGGGCCGTGGGCGGCGGGGTCCAGGGCGGGGCCGTCGGTACGGCGTCGGCGGGCAGGCACGGCATCTGGCCGTAGCCGCAGCGGGCCAGCAGCCGGGAGACCTCCGGGGCCAGCGCCGCGTCCGTGAGGGTCACGCGGGGCGCGGTGTCCTTCACGATGCCGGCGATGCGTTCCTCGTGGTGCGCGTGGCCGCCGCCGGGCGGGCAGGGTACGGCGATCGCTCCCGCGTACAGGCAGGCGAGGAAGCTGACCGCGAACTGGCGGCGGGAGTGGTGCAGGAGCAGGACGCGTTCGCCGGCCGCGTGCTGGCTCTGCAGCCAGCCGGCGAGCCGTCGTACGGCCGCGTCCAGGCTTCGGTACGAGATCGACTTGGGGCGCCCTCTCTCCTCGTTGTCCGGCAGCAGGAGCAGCGCGTCCCGTCCGGGTGCGCGCTCCGTCCTGGCCAGCATGAGTTCGGTGAAGTTCCGGTGGCTGGTCAACACGTCCCCCTAGCTTGCGCGCGTCCCTCCGTGCAGGGGCGCGACGATTCACGGAGCCGTCCAGGAGGCGGCGGCGCGGTGACGGAACCGCCCGCTGCCCCACCCGGCCCGCCGAGGACCCGCTTCGGCCGCCGGCCCGCCCGCTCTCGCCAGCACCAGCAACGCGGCGACCACCGCGGCCAACTCACCCACGTCCGGCTGCCCCCGGACCACCTTGAGGAGCGGAATCTCGGACATGCGCCCACTGTGCAGGACTCCCCTCGAACTCCGGTCGCGCGGCGGCGGGGGGAAGGTGGAGCGGGGGTGAGGGACAGGGTGGGAGGGGGCGGCGGCATCCGGGGGGGCGGGCAGCGTCATGCTTCCCCGCGTGCCGTTCCGGGGGTGTCAGCCGGCTGGGTGTGGGCCCGTCGCCTGGGCTCGTTCGATCGTCAGGCGGGTGGTCGTGGAGTGGAGGCGGTGGTGGCGGGTGGCGAAACGGGCGCTGCCGAGGGCCTCGTCGCAGAGTTCCGCCGTGGTCCACCACAGGAGGCCCAGGTAGGCGCGGGGGTCGGTGGTGGAGCGCAGGAGGAGGACGCCGCCGAAGCCGGTGTCGTGCATGAACTGGCCCGCGAGGGCGCCGAAGTCCAGCTCGAAGCGGGCGGCGTCGCCGTCGAGGAGGGCTTCGACGAGGATCGCGTGCGCGGTGTCGGCGACGGTGGGGGCCGTGCCGAGCAGGCCGACGCCGACCGCCTGGCCGGGTTCGACGTCGGCGAGCCGGGTGAGGCGGTCCAGTTCGGCGCAGGACGGTGCGGCGTGGATCGCGCCGAGCAGGGTCCCGAACGACCGCCAGCAGCTGACGTGCAGATAGCTCCCGGGCCGGTCCAGGGAGCGGAGTGTCACCTGCCCCCGCATCCCGCGCCGGCCCTCCTGGCACCGGCTGCTGCGCGCCAGTTCCCGTTCGAGGCTCTCCGGCGTGCCCTCACCGCTGACCTCGAACCGGCGCAGGGTGGCGACGAGCCGGCCCGGATCGCACCGGAGTCCGGCCGGACGGGGGTCCAGGGTCTCCCCGTTCGCCGCCTCCCGCGCCACAGCGCACCGTCCTTCCGGGGTGTCGTCGGTGTCTCACCGCAGCGTGCGCGTTCGCGGCCTGCAGGTGACACCTGAGCAAGAACCGCTAGAGCCCGGCTAGAGCACCCTTCGCGAGCAGCCCTTCCGCACGCCCCGCGTGCGCCCGGTGCGATTCGCTCCAGCGAACGTGCGACGTTCCGCACCAGTCCGCTGGTGATCGTCCAGTCAACCTCGAAGAACCGGTGAACCCTGGTTGAGCTGGGGATTTCAGTGATCCGGCAGTGGCCGTGGGCCGCCTTCCGACCCCCGCTCCACCGCTCGTTGAGCGCGTTTCCAGAGGACGCGGTGAGGCTCTGGGTCGTCTCGCCGGAAGGCATCGTGCGGAAGGGGGATCCGGAAGGTGCATCGTTATCTCGCGACCCGGCACACGGCGGACGCGCTGTCCGCCGGCCCGGCCAGGAGGCTGCTGTGCTTCCACCACGCCGGGGCCGGCGCCATGACGTTCGCGGGCTGGAGCCGGCGGGTCGGGGCCGGTGTCACGGTCCTGCCGGTCCGGCTGCCGGGCCGGGAGTCCCTCCTGAGGGAACCCCCGTTCACGGACGCGGACAGGCTGGTCGAGGAGCTCACCGAGGACCTCGGCCCCCTCCTGGACGTGCCGTACGCGTTCTACGGTCACAGTCTCGGCGCGCTGGTCGCCCACCGGCTCGCCCTGCATCTCGTCGCGGCCGGCCGCCGGCCGCCGGAGGTCGTCCTCGTCGGCGCCTGCCCGGCCCCGCACCTGCCGTCCCGTCTGCTGGAGGCGGCGGCGCTGCCGGGGGTGACCGACGAGGAGCTGGTCGGTCTGCTGGCCGACGACGACAGTGTGCCCGAGCTGCTGCTCGGGCGCCCCGAGTGGCTGCGGGCCACGCTCCCCACCCTCCGGGCGGATCTGCGCCTCGCCCGGGGTCTGCGTTCGGCGCGTACCGGCCCGCTGCCGTGCCCCTTGTGGGCCTTCGCGGGCCGGGACGACCGGATGGTGGGGGTCTCGGAGGTCCGCGCGTGGGAGCGGTGCACCTCGTCCCGGTTCCACTTCCGGACGATGCCGGGTGCGCACTTCTTCGTCCGCGGCCGTGAGTTGCCCCTTGCCGTCGGTGCGGCGCTGCATGCCGAGATGCCGCTGCCCCAGGTCGGCTGACGTGTTCGTTGTGGAAGGAGATCCGCGGATGGACATCTGCGTACTCGGCCCGTTCAAAGCGACCCAGTCAGGTGTGTCGGTGACGCCGACCGCCGTCAAGCCACGCAAGGTACTCGCCCTGCTGGCCCTCCAGGCCAACCGACTCGTGTCCGTGTCCTCGCTGGTCGAGGAGGTGTGGGGGGAGGCTCCGCCGCGCAGCGTGCAGACCACCCTCCAGACCTACATCCTGCAACTGCGCACCCTGATCGCCGCGGCTCTCGGCAAGGAGTGCGCGGGCCTGCCGAACGGCGCGAAGAGCGTCCTGATCACGGAGCCCGGCGGCTATCTGCTGGACACTCAGGGCGGCCTGTTCGACATGCAGGAGTTCGAGGTGCTGGCCTCGGCCGGGCACCGCTCGCTGGAGCAGGGCGACTGGTCGGCGGCCTCGGCGCATCTGGGCCGGGCGCTGGCGCTGTGGAACGGCCGGGCCCTGGTCGACGTACAGCGCGGTCCGCTGCTCGACGTGGAGGCGACCCGCCTGGAGGAGTCACGCATGAGCGTGCTGCACGGGCGGATCGAGGCGGACCTGAGGCTGGGCCGCCACCACGAGCTGATCGGCGAGCTGTCGGGGCTCGCCGCCCGCTACCCGCTGAACGAGGGCATCCACGGCCAGCTGATGGTGGCCCTGTACCGGGCGGGGCGCCGGGGCGACGCCCTGACGACGTACCGGCAGCTGCGCACGGCCCTAGGCCAGAACCTGGGCCTGGACCCGTCGCCGGGCATCGAGCACCTCCAGCGCGCGGTCCTCGGCTCGTCCCTGCTCGACCTGGAGGTCGGCATGCCGTCCGGCCGCCTCGCGCAGGTCGGCTGAGACCGGCCGCGGTCCGCCTCTCCCCACCTGAACTTCCCCGTCCCCGTCACATCCCCGAACCCACCGACTCGTGGAAGGAAGTACGCCGATGAGCGAGATCACCCTGTCCGAGCTGAGCGAGCTGCTGCTCGAATGCGTCGGAGCCCCGGAGGAGGGCACGAGCCTCGACACCGAGGAGGCCCTCGACACGCCGTTCCTGGACTTCGGCTACGACTCGCTGGCGCTGCTCCAGGTCACCGGCCTGATCACGCGCCGGCACGGCATCGTGCTGTCGGACGACGCCGTGATGGAGGCCGAGACCCCGCGGCTGCTGCTGAACATGATCAAGGAGGCGCCGGGCGCCGGAGCGGTCCGGTGACCGGCTTCGCGGACAGCCGGGTCGTGGTCACGGGCGGCACCCGTGGCATCGGCCGGGCCGTCACGCTGGCCTTCGCGCGGGCCGGCGCCCGGCTCGTCGTCGTCCACCGCACCGACGGGGAGCAGGCGCGCACGCTCGCCGCGGAGCTGGCCGGCGCGGGGGCCGAGCACGCCCTCGTGCGGGCCGATGTGACGACCGGGGCCGGGGCCCGGCGCCTCGCGGACACGGTGCGCGAGAAGTTCGGCGGGGCCGACGTCCTCGTCAACAACGTCGGTGTCGACGGACACGCCAAGTTCGACGACCTCGCCGAGGACGAGTGGCGCCGGGTGCTGGACCACAACGCGACGTCCGCGTACCTGGTCACGCACGCGCTGGTGGGGCTGCTGCCCGAGGGCGCGTCGGTCGTCAACGTGGGCGCGTCCGTGGCGCTGCGCGGCCGGCCCCTCGGTGTGCACTACAGCGCCTCGAAGGCCGCGCTCGTCGGGTTCACCCGCGCCCTCGCGAAGGAGCTCGGCGGCCGGGGCATCCGCGTCAACACCGTCGCCCCCGGGGTGACGGAGACCGAACCCGGCGCCGGGCTGCCGCCCGCCCTCGCCGGCCGGCTCGCCGCCATGACGGCGCTGGGCCGGCTCGGGAAGCCCGAGGACGTCGCCGGGGCGGTCCTGTATCTCGCCGGGGCGTCGGCCTCGTACGTCACCGGCGCCACCATCGACGTCGACGGAGGTATCTGATGCCGTACGCAGCCATCACCTACCGGGTGAAGCCCGGGCACGAGGAGGAGATCGCGGCGGTGTTCGCCGGGTTCCAGCGGGTCGACACGCCGGACTTCACGGGCACGAAGGGCGAGGCGGCCGGACGGCTGCTGGGGACGGCCGTGTTCCTGAAGGACGACGTCCTCGTCCGGGTCATCCACTACGAGGGCGACTTCTCGGCGGTCGCCCGGCACATGGCCGCGCAGAAGGGGGTGCACGTCCTGGAGGAGAAGCTCGCGCCCTACCTCGCCGAGCAGCGCGAGACCAGCACCGGCCAGGGGTTCGCGGAGTACTTCCGGGACGCGACCATGCGTACGGTGTCCCAGCTCACCGTCGACACGCACCCCGCGGCGGCTCCGGCGTCATGACCGGCCTGCTGGGTGTCGCCGCGCTGCTCGGCGGCGGGATCACGGCGGGGGTGCTGTTCGCGGTCGCGCTGAGCGTCGTCCCGGCGCTCTTCGCGATGGAGACGGGGACGTACGTGTACGCGCACCGGCTGCTCGGCCGCAACTGGGACCCGACGATGCCGGTGATCGTCCTCGCCAGCGCCCTGGCGAACGGGGCGCTGGCCGCCCTGGCGTCCGGCACCGCGCGCGCCCTGTTCACGGTGTCCGTGCTGCTCCTGCTGGGCGTCTCGGCCGTCTCCCACCTCTGCAACGTCCCCATCAACCGCCGGGTCAAGGCCGTCACCGACCCGTCCGACCTCCCCGCGGACTGGCAGGACCCACGCCCCCTGTGGCGCCGCTGGCACCTCCTGCGCACCACCCTCGCGGTCCTCGCCCTCGCGGTCACGGCTACGGGGGTGACCGCGCTCTAGACGGACGCCGCGTGCCCTGTCCCGGTCGGCGGGACAGAGCGCGCGGCGTTCCCTGTCGCCGCTCAGGCGTCGCGTACGGAGATCTCCGCGACCGTGGTGAGCAGGCTGCGCCGGAAGGTCGCGACGAACCCCTCCGGAGTGTCCGTGTCGCGGGGGCGGGTCAGGTAGGGCTTGAGTTTGCGTTCGACCTCGCGGACGCCGGGCTGCGAGGCCATGTGGCGGGCGACGGCGTCGAGGTCGCCGGTGTACTCGATGACCCGGACGAGGGTGTCGTCGCGCAGGAAGACCGCCGTGGCCAGGATCGTGCCCGCCGCCCTCCCCTCGGCGTCGGTGACACTGCTGCCGCGTACGCGCCTGAAGTTGCCGAAGATCTCGGTGAGTTCCTTCTCGCAGCCGGGCCTGATGTCGTAGGTGATCGCCGCGAACGGCATGGGCCGCCTCCTTCGCTCGGGTCCCCGTACCGCACCCGAGCCGCCTCGCGGGCCGCTCGAAGCGAGCTGCACCCCGGAGATGGACGGTGTTTCGAGCCGCTCTCCAGACCCCGGTGCGACGGTCCGGTCCGACCTGACGCCGTCCCTGTGGAGGTACGCCGTGCACCGCACCTTGATCGTCGCCCGCCTCAAGCCGGACAAGGCCGATGACATCGCCGGGATCTTCGCGGACTCCGACGCGACGGACCTGCCGGGGATGATCGGCGTCTCCCGGCGCACCCTGTTCCGCTTCCACGGGCTGTACTTCCACCTCGTCGAGGCCGACGAGGACATCTCCCCGAACCTGTACCGGGCCCGCAGCCACCCCCTCTACGACGACATCAACACACGGCTCGCGGCCTGCGTGGAGCCGTACGACCCGGACTGGAAGGAACCCAAGGACGCGATGGCCGAGCCCTTCTACGTCTGGACGAAGGACGGGGGGCGGATCCAGTGACCACGTCCATCACCCGCACCGTGAAGGTCTCCGTCGACGAGGCCGTGCCCAACACCCGCCGGGGCGGCGACATCCGGGTCACCCTCAGCCCGAAGACCGTCGGCTGCACGTCCGGCTTCGGCGGCACGATGACGCTGGCCCCCGGCGACCACGTCACCGAGCACTACCACCCGTACTCGGAGGAGTTCCTGCACGTCATCGAGGGCGAGCTGCGCATGGCGATGGACGGCGAGCAGATCGACCTCGCCCCCGGCGACTCGCTGCTCGTGCCGATCGGCGTACGCCACCGCCTGGTGAACGTCGGCGACACCACCGCGAAGTGCGCCTTCCACCTCTCCCCGCTGGCCCCCCGCCCGGAGCTGGGCCACGTGGACACCGAGCCGGCCCAGCACCCGGAGCAGGCGAACCCGTCCGTGGGCGGTACGCCGTGAGCCGACGGGCCGTCATCACCGGCGTCGGCGCGGTCGTCCCGGGCGGGGTGGGGCGGGAGGCGTTCTGGGAGCTGCTGTCCGAGGGCCGTACCGCGACCCGCCGCATCAGCCTCTTCGACCCGGCGCCCTTCCGCTCCCAGGTCGCCGCGGAGGTCGACTTCGACCCGGCCGCCGCGGGCCTGACCGCGCAGCAGGTCCGGCGCATGGACCGGGCCGCCCAGTTCGCGGTGGTCTCCGCCCGGGAGGCCGTCGAGGACAGCGGCATCGACCTCGCGGCGCTGGCGCCGGAACGCCTGACGGTGAGCATCGGCAGCGCGGTCGGCTGCACGATGGGCCTGGAGGAGGAGTACGTCGTCCTCAGCGACCGGGGCCGCAAATGGCTCGTCGACCACGAGTACGGCGTCCCGCACCTGTACGGCTACATGGTGCCGAGCACGCTGGCCGCCGAGGTCGCCTGGGAGGTGGGCGCGGAGGGGCCGGTCGCGCTGATCTCGACGGGCTGCACCTCGGGCCTCGACTCGATCGCGCACGCCGCGCAGCTCATCGAGGAGGGCTCGGCGGACGTCGCCGTCGCGGGCGCCACCGACGCGCCCCTGTCGCCGATCACCTCGGCCTGCTTCGACGCGATCAAGGCGACCACCCCGAACAACGCGGACCCCGCGCACGCCTCCCGCCCCTTCGACCGGGACCGCGACGGCTTCGTCCTCGCGGAGGGCTCGGCGGTCCTGGTCCTGGAGGAACGGGAGGCCGCCGAGGCCCGGGGCGCCCACATCTACGGCGAGATCGTGGGCTTCGCCGGCCGCAGCAACGGCTACCACATGACCGGCCTCAAACCGGACGGCCGCGAGATGGCCGAGGCGATCCGCGTCTCCCTGGACCAGGCGAAACTGGACCCCACGGCGGTCGACTACGTCAACGCCCACGGCTCGGGCACGAAACAGAACGACCGCCACGAGACGGCCGCCTTCAAGCGCAGCCTCGGCGCGCACGCCTACGACATCCCCGTCAGCTCGATCAAGTCGATGGTGGGCCACTCCCTGGGCGCGATCGGCTCGATCGAGGTCGCGGCCTGCGCGCTGGCCCTCCAGCGTCAGGTCGTCCCGCCCACGGCGAACCTCCACCACTCCGACCCCCAGTGCGACCTGGACTACGTCCCCCTGACGGCCCGCGACCACCCCCTCGACGTGGTCCTGAGCGTCGGCAGCGGCTTCGGCGGCTTCCAGACGGCGATGCTGCTGGCCCGCCCGGGCACGAAGGCAGCGGCGGCGGGAAGGGGCGGGGCGTGACGCCCCCGCCGGTCATCACCGGCATCGGGATCACCGCCCCCACCGGTATCGGCGTCGAGGCTCACTGGGCCGCCGTGCTCGCCGGGAAGTCCGCGATCGGGCGGATCGAGCGGTTCGACGCGGCCGGGTATCCCGTACGGCTGGCCGGGGAGGTACCGGGGTTCGACGCGGAGAGCGCGGTACGGCCGAGGAGGCTGATCTCGCAGACCGATCACTGGACGCATCTCGCGCTCGCCGCGGCCGAGGAGGCGCTCGCCGACGCCGAGGTGGATCCCGGGGCGCTGCCGGAGTTCGAGATGGCCGTGGTCACCTCGTCCTCCTCGGGCGGGACGGAGTTCGGGCAGCGGGAGATGACGGCGCTGTACCAGCACGAGCCGTCGTGGGTGGGGGCGTACCAGTCGATCGCGTGGTTCTACGCGGCGACGACGGGCCAGCTCTCCATCCGGCACCAGATGCGCGGCCCCTGCGGGGTGCTGGCCTGCGAGCAGGCGGGCGGTCTGGACGCGGTCGCGCAGGCGAGGCGGCTGACCGGCAAGGGCGCCCGGCTGGTGCTGACCGGCGGCACGGACGCGTCCCTGTGCCCGTACGGCCTGACGGCGCAGCTCTCCACCGGCAAGCTGTCGACCTCGCAGGACCCGGCCCGCGCCTACGCCCCCTTCGACGCCGAGGCCCGTGGCTATGTCCCCGGCGAGGGCGGCGCGATCCTCGTCCTGGAGAGCGCGGAGTCGGCCGGCGCGCGGGGGGCGGGGCCGGGCTACGGCAGAGTCCTCGGCCACGCCGCCGGCTTCGACCCGCCGCCCTCGGCGGGGAAACCCCGGGTGCTGCGCCGGGTGGTCCAACAGGCCCTGAAGGACGCCCGGTTGACGCCGGACGACATCGACGTGGTGTTCGCGGACGCGGCCGGCGTCCCGGACGACGACCGCGCCGAGGCGGAGGCGATCACGTCCCTGTTCGGCGCCGGTGGCGTCCCGGTGACCGCGCCGAAGACCCTCACCGGCCGGCTGTACGGCGGCGGCGCCCCGCTGGACGTGGCGACGGCGCTGCTCGCCCTGCGCGACGGCGTCGTACCGCCGACCGCCGGGACCCGGCGCCCGGCCCCGGGCCTGGAGATCGACCTCGTCACCGAAGGCCCCCGGCAACTCCCCCTGCGTCACGCGCTGGTGCTGGCGCGCGGCCACGGGGGATTCACCTCGGCCCTGGTCCTGGGCCGCTGACCCCCTCCCAAGAAGAACAAGGAGCACGGCGATGGCCGGACACACCGACAACCACATCGTCATCGACGCCCCGCTGGACCTGGTGTGGCGGATGACCGACGACGTCCCGAACTGGCCCGACCTGTTCAGCGAGTACGCGAAGGCGGAGGTCCTGGAGCGCGACGGCGACACCGTCCTGTTCCGCCTGACGATGCACCCGGACGAGGACGGCAACGTCTGGTCGTGGGTCTCGCGCCGCACCAGCGACCCGACAACGCGGACCGTGCACGCGGAGCGCGTGGAGACGGGCCCGTTCGACTTCATGAAGATCTACTGGGAGTACACCGAGGAGCCCGGCGGCGGGGTGCGGATGCGCTGGGTGCAGGACTTCCACATGAAGCCGCAGGCCCCCGCGACGGACGAGCAGATGACCGAGCACCTGAACCGCAACACGAAGGTGCAGATGGCGCTCATCAAGGAGAAGGTCGAGGCCGCGGCGCGGTGACCTTCCTCGCCCTCTCGGTCCCCGTCGTCCTCCTGCTCAACGGCCTCGCGGCGGGCGTCCTGTTCGGCACGCAGCTCGGCGGCTTCCCCTACCTGGCCTCGCTCCCGGCGGACCGGTACGTGGAGGCGCACGCGTTCTTCGGGACCCGCTACGACCCGGCGATGCCGCTGTGCCTGGTCGGCACGCTGGCGGGCGACACGGCGCTGGCGTTCCTCGCGCCGGAGCCCCTCGCGCGGGCCGCGTTCGCGGTGGCCGCCGCGGGCGCCGCGGCGACCTCCGTCATCTCGGTCGCGAAGAACGTGCCGGTCAACCGCTGGATGCGCACGCTCGACCCGGCCGACCTGCCCGCCGACTTCGCGGACCGCGACCCCCGCGCCGACTGGGGCGCCTGGAACCGCAGACGCAGCCTCCTCACGATCACCGCCCTGCTCCTCAACTGCGCAGGACTCGGCGTCCTGCTCTGACCCGACTGGGAGAAACCATGGATCTCGCGCTCGACGGCAAGAAGGCCCTCGTCACCGGCGGCACGCGCGGTGTGGGCCGGGGCATCGTCCTCGCGCTCGCCCGCGCCGGCGTGGACGTCATCACCTGCTACCGCAACGACAGCGACCACGTCGCCTCCCTGGAGGCCGAACTGAAGGAGACGGGCGGCGACCACCACGTCCTGCGCGCCGACCTGGCCCGGCCGGCGGAGATCGCCGCCCTGCTGGAGCAGGCGAAGGAGAGGTACGGCCACCTCGACCTGGTCGTCAACAACGCGGGCACGATCAGCCATGTCCCGTACCAGGACCTGGCGTTGGAGGAGTGGCAGCGCATCCTCAACACCAACGTCACGGGCGCCCACCTGGTCGTCCAGCACGCGCTGCCCCTGCTCTCGGAGGGGTCCTCGGTCGTCAGCATCGGCTCCCGCTCGATCGACGCGGGCATCCCGCTGCGCGCCCACTACACGATGACCAAGGCCGCGCTGGTCGGCCTGAACCGCTCCCTGGCCAAGGAGTTCGGCCCCCAGGGCATCCGCTTCAACGTCCTCGCGCTCGGCGTCATCGAGACCGAGAACTTCCACGCGATGCCCGAGGAGCAGCGCACGCTGATGACCCAGCGGTACAGCGCGAAGACCGCGCTCGGCCGGCTCGGCACGCCGGACGAGGTCGCGGGCGCGGTGCTGTGGCTGGCCAGCGACCTGTCCCGGTACGTCACCGGCAACGTCATCGGCGTCGACGGGGGGATCTCCTGATGTTCCGGGTGATGCTGCGCATGGAGATCGAGCCGGGCAAGGAGGCCGACTTCGAACGCGCCTGGCACGAGGGCACGGACGCGGTCACCGGCCACCCCGCCAACCTCGGCCAATCCCTGTCCCGTTCGACCGCCGAGGACAGCACGTACTACATCGTCAGCGACTGGCTCGACGAGCCCCGCTTCCGGGCCTTCGAGGACAGCCCGGAACACCTGAAGCACCGCGCGACCCTCCACCCGTTCCGCAAGGGCGGCTCCTTCCACACGATGGAGCTGGTCACCCACCTGACCGGAAAGGCGTCGTCCGGTGCCGGCTGAGGTCCGCGTGCTGGTCTACCAGGCCGCGTACGACGAGACGCAGCTCGCCGAGGTCCGGGCCGCCTACCACCTGGTGAGCGAACGCCTCGCGAAGGTCCCCGGCATGCTCGGCAACGAGCTGCTGCGCAGCCCCGCCGACCCCACCGCGCTGGCCGTCGTGAGCCGCTGGGAGTCGATGGCGGCGTTCCTGGAGTGGGAGCGGGGCGCCGGGCACCGGGACGACACGGCTCCGCTGCGGCCGTTCCGGGACACGAGGACGTCGTCGCCGTTCGCGGTGTACGAGGTCGACGCGGCGTACTAGCCACGAAGGAGAGGTGACCGTCATGAACCACCCTCAGCTCGCGTTCATCGGCCTCGGCAACATGGGCGGCGGGATGGCGCACCGGCTGCTGGAGCGGGGCCACCGGCTCACGGTGTTCAACCGGACCGCCGCGAAGGCCGAGCCGCTCACGGCGGCCGGCGCCGTCCTCGCCGGGTCCCCCGAGGAGGCCGCCGAGGGGCACCGGGTCGTCCTGCTGAGCCTCAGTGACGAACGGGCCGTCGACGAGGTGCTGTTCGGCCGGGTCGTGCCGGTGCTCGACCCGGGCGCGCTGGTCGTCGACACGTCGACGGTGTCCCCCGGCTACGCCCGGGAGGCGGCACAGCGGCTCGCCGCGAAGGGGCTGCGCCGGGTCGAGGCGTGCGTGGTGGGGAACCCGCTGCAGGCCCGCGAAGGCGCGCTGCGCGTGTACGTCTCCGGTGCCGGGGAGGACTTCGCGGAGGTCCGCCCGGTCCTGGACGCGCTCGGCACCCAGGTCCTGCACCTGGGCCCGCCCGGCACGGCGACCAGCATGAAGCTGGTCCTGAACCTCCTGCTGGGCGCGCAGGTCGCGTCGATGGCGGAGGCGGTCGCGTACGGCGTGGCCTCGGGCCTGGACCGGGAGCAGCTCATCACGTCCATCGCGGAGAGCGGGTTCAGCTCCGTGGTGATGAAGTTCCGGGCGGCGCTGATGAAGGGGGGCACGTACGAACCGGCGTTCTTCCGGGCCGACCTGATGGAGAAGGACGTACGGATCGCCACGGAGGCCGCCCACGCGGCGGGGCTCACGCTGCCGGTCCTGGACACGGTCCTGGCCCGCTTCTCGGCGGTCGTGGCGGCCGGGGACGGGGCGAAGGACGCGGCGGTGATCGCGGAACACTGACCGGACACCCTCAAGTGCCCTCCCCGGCGCCCGCCCGGCGGAGGGCACCGGTCTGCCCGCACCCGGGCTCCCCGTATCGAGCCGATCCCGAGCGGATGCCTAGCCCCGTGGCCCACCGTCGGTTCCGCATCGGAGCCCCGGGGCTGCCGGGGCCCTCGACGTCACGAAGGGGCTGACGGATTCCATGCGCGTACTGTTCACGACCTGGGCCTGGCCTTCCCATCTGTACGCCCTGGTCCCGCTGGCCTCGGCGTTCCGGGCGGCGGGCCACGAGGTGCTGATCGCGAGCCAGCCGGAGCTGAAGCCGGAGATCGAGCGCACGGGCCTGCCCGCGGCGGTGGTCGGCGACGACGTGGACGCGGTCGGGATGGTCCGCGGGTACGTCCTGCGCTCCTCGGCCGGCGACTTCGGCGGCCCGCAGGCCCCCCGCGAGGGCAAGGGCCCCAGGGCGCTGCGGATGTTCTCGGCGCACGCGGAGTCGATGACGGACGGCCTGGTGGAGCTGGCCCGCGACTGGCGGGCGGACGCGGTGGTGTACGAGCCGACCGCGCTGGCCGGCCCGATCGCGGCGGCGGCGCTGGACATCCCGGCGATCCGGGTCCTGTTCGGCACCGACCTGATGCTGCGGGCCCGTGCCCTGCTCCCGGAGGTGCTCGCGCCGCTCCTGGACCGGCACGGCGTCACCGGCTTCGACCCGCTCGGCACGGTCACCGTCGACCCGTGCCCCGACACCTTCCAGGTCCCCACCGACTACGCCCGCCTCCCGGTCCGCCACGTCCCCTACAACGGCGTCGGCGTCTCCCCCGGCCCGCTGCCCGCGCCCGCGCCGGGCGTCCGGCGGGTGGTGGTGACGTGGGGGCACACGATGGCGAAGCTCAGCCCGGGGCTCTTCCTCGCCGGGGACGTCGCGGCGGCGCTGTGCGAGCGGGACACGGAGGTCGTGCTGGCGGTGTCGGCGTCCCAACGCCCGCTGCTCGACCCGGCGTCGGCGTCGCGGGCGCGGATCGTGACGGACGTACCGCTGCACACCCTGATGCCGGGTGCCGACCTGGTCGTGGCGCACGGCGGGGCGGGGACCGTCCTGACCGCGCTGCGGGCCGGCGTCCCGCTGCTGCTCGTACCGCAGTTGCCGGACCACACCGGGCACGCGGGGCGGGTCTTCGCCGCCGGGGCCGGTGAGGTGCTGTCGCGGGACGAGGCGACGCCGCGCCGGCTGCGTGAGGAGGCCGGGCGGCTGCTGGACCCGGAGGCGGGGGCCGCCGTACGGGAGACGGCGCGGGCGCTGCGGGCGGGGATGCTGGAGCGGCCCTCGCCCGCCGACATCGTGAACGAACTGCGGACGAAGGTGATCACGTGTGCGGCATAGCGGGCTGGACCGACTTCCGGCGTGACCTGAGCGAGGAGGGCGCGACCGTCCGGACGATGGTCGCCGCCCTCGCCAACCGGGGCCCCGACGCGGAGGGTGTGTGGACGGACCGGCGGGCGGCGCTCGGGCACCGCAGGCTCTCGGTGATCGACCTGGAGCACAGCACCCAGCCGATGGTCGCCGAGGAGGACGGCCGCACGCTCGCGGTCGTCGTGCACAACGGCGAGATCTACAACTTCCGTGCGCTGCGGCGGGAGTTGGAGGCGCGGGGGCACCGGTTCCGGACGGCCGGGGACACCGAGGTCGTGCTGCGGGCCTACCTGGAGTGGGGCGAGCGGTGCGCGGAGCACCTGGACGGCATGTTCGCGTTCGCGGTGTGGGACCCGGGCCGCGAACGGCTGCTGCTGGCCCGCGACCGGCTGGGCATCAAGCCGCTGTTCTACGCCAGGACCGCGCAGGGCGGTGTCCTGTTCGGCTCCGAGCCGAAGGCGCTGTTCGCGCACCCGGCGCTGGAGTGCGCGGTCGACGCGGAGGGGTTCGCCGAGCTGCTGGCGTACATCGCGACGCCGGGGCACGCGGTGTACCGGGGCGTGCGTGAACTCCCCGCCGGACACACGGCGGTTGTCACCCACGCGGGGATCGCGGAGTCGGCGTACTGGACGCTCCCGAACCGCGCCCACACCGACGACACGGCGACCACGATCGACACCGTGCGCGGTCTGCTCGCCGAGTCCGTCGAGGCGCATCTCGTGTCCGACGTACCGCTGTGCACGCTGCTGTCGGGCGGCGTCGACTCCAGCGCGATCGTCGCCCTCGCGACCCGCGCCGGGGGCCGGCCCCGGACGTTCGCCGTCGACTTCGAGGGCCACACGGAACGCTTCCAGAAGGACTTCTGGCACGAGGACCCCGACGCCCCGTACGCCGCCGAGGTCGCCCGGCACGTCGGCACCGACCACGAGCCGGTGGTCCTGCGGACGGCCGACCTCGTCGACCCGGTCGTCGACGCGGCGGCGCTCCTCTCCCAGGACCTGCCGCGCCCGATCCCCGACATGGACCGCTCGCTGTACCTGCTGCTGCGCGCGGTACGGCGCCGCTCGACCGTGGCCCTGATGGGCGAGGCGGCCGACGAACTCTTCGGCGGCTACCGCTCGTTCCAGGACCCGGCGCTGGTCGACACCGGCAACTTCCCCTGGGTGACGATGGGGTTGAAGGTCGCGCCGCACGGCATGAGCACCGGTCTGCTGGACCCCGGGCTCCTGAAGAAGATCGACGTCCCCGGGCACGCCGCCCAGCGGTACGCCGAGGCGGTGGCCGAAGTCCCGCGCGTGGACGGGGAGTCGGAACTCGAACACCGGATGCGGCGGGTCAGCCACGTCCACCTGACCCGCTGGATGCCGCTGCTGCTGACCCGGGACGACCGGCTCAGCATGGCCGTCGGGCTCGAACTGCGGGTGCCGTACTGCGATCACCGGCTCGTCGAGTACGTCTACAACATCCCGTGGGAGATGAAGACCGCCGACGGGCGGGAGAAGAGCGTACTGCGGTCCGCCGTAGCCGACTTGCTGCCGGCGTCGGTGACCGAGCGCCGTAAGAGCCCCTTCCCGATCACCCAAGACCCGGGCTACGGGCGGGTGTTGAAGGAACGCTTCGACGCCGTCGTCAACGACCCCTCGGGTCCCGTCACCTCACTCCTCGACCGGGAGGCGTGCGCGCGGCTGGCCGCGCAGGACCGGCCGATCGAGGTCAGCGGGTGGGGCGAGCGGCGGGACGTGGAGATGGTCCTCCAGCTCGACACCTGGCTGCGCCGGCAGCGGGTGCGCCTAGACCTCTGAACCGTCTCCGTTCTCTCTGTTCCAAGAAGGAGGATGCCGTGCTGAGCAAGGAACTCCAGGAGCTGGCCGAGCCCGTGCTCGCCAAGGTCAAGGAGCACCCGTTCTGGGCGGGGCTGCGGGACGGCACGCTGCCGCCCGAGTCCCTCGCCCACTTCGTCGAGCAGGACACGAGCCATCTGCTGCCCGCCTACGCGCGCGCCATGGCCCGCACCGCCGCCGCGACCCGGTGGGACGAGCACGCCGCGCTGCTCGCCCGCTCGGTCACCGGCTCCCTGGAGGCCCGCGACCGGCTGCGCACCGCGTACACCGGCCTCGCGCCCCGGCTCCACCTCCCGCCCCTCGCCGAACGCCCCGAGGCGTCCGCCGCCACCCACGCCCACTGCACCTTCCTGCACGCCGCGACCGCCTCCACGGTCGCCGCGGGCATGGGGGCGCTGCTGCCGATGGTCTGGTTCAACCACCGGATCTCCGACGACCTCGTCGAACGCCACACGCCGGGCTCCCGCTACGCCGACTGGATCGCCGCCTACCACCCCGGCGAGGGGTACCGGTTCGCCGTACGGGCCTTCATGACCGCGTACGACGAGCTGGGCGAGCGGATGGCCGTGCCCGGCCGTGCCGAGCTCGTCGAGTACTTCACGACGAGCGTCCGCTACGAGTGGGCGTTCGCCGAGGCCGCCTGGTCCAGGTCGGGGTGGCCGCTGTGAAACCCGTAACCGTCCTGCCGTCCGTGAAGGGATCGATGTGACCGCCGACGTGAGCCCCGAAGTGTGCCCGCACGCCGCCCCGCCCAGGTACCCGTTCGCCTGGGAGCCGCCCATGGAGATGCCGCGGGCCCTGCGCGACGTCCACGGCGCCGCCGCGATGGAGGTGACGCTGCCCAGCGGGGACACGGCGACCCTCGTCACCCGCTACCAGGACGTCCGCGCCCTGTTCGCCGACAAGCGGCTGTCGCGCAACATCGCGCGGCCCGACTGCGCGCGGATCTCCAAGGACAACGACCTGTTCATGGACCCGCACATCGACCCCGACCCGCCCAAGCACACGCAGGTCAGGTCGCTGGTGACCAAGGCGTTCACCGCGCGCCGGATCGAGTCGCTGCGGCCGTACGTCCAGGAGGTCGCCGACGAACTCCTCGACGAGATGGCCGCCGGCCCCCGGCCCGCCGAGCTGAACGAGGCGTTCGCCTTCCCCCTCCCCATCAAGGTCATCTGCAAGCTGCTCGGCGTGCCCGCCGAGGACCGGGACCAGTTCCGGGGGTACGTCGACGGATTCCTCGCCGTCACGAAACTCCCCCCGGAGGAGATCGGCCGCGCCCGCCAGAACCTGTGGAAGTACCTGGGCGACCTCATCGAGGCGAAGCGGTCCGCCCCCGCCGACGACCTCATCAGCGAGTTCATCCGCGTCCGCGACGAGGACGACAACCGGATGAACGAACACGAGCTCCACTTCTGGTGCCAGGGCCTCCTGATCGCCGGATACGTCACCACCGCGAGCCAGATCGGCACGGGTACGGCGGTGTTGTTGAACCGCCCCGACCTGGTCCGGGAGATCCAGGCGGACTGGTCGTTGGTCCCCTCCGCCGTCGAGGAACTCCTGCGCACCCAGATCATGGGCTCCTCGGTCGGCACGATGCGCTACGCCATCGACGACATCCCCCTCTCCGACGGCAGCGTCATCAAGAAGGGCACCAGCGTCCTCCTCTCCGAGGAAGGCGCCAACTGCGACGCGGAGGTCTTCGAGAACCCCTTCGACCTGAACATCCGCCGCGAGGAGAACCACCACATGACCTTCGGCGCGGGCATCCACTACTGCGTCGGCGCGGCCCTGGCCCGCATGGAACTCCAGATAGCCACCGAAAGCCTCCTCCGCCGCTTCCCCACCATCCACCTGGCCAAGCCGGCCTCCGAACTCCCCCGCGCCCTGGGCGGCTTCATGGAGGGCTTCACCGAGATCCCCGTGGACTGGTGACGCCATGCGCATCACAGCCACCCCCTCCACCTGCGCGGTCAGCAGCCTCTGCGTCTACCGCCTCCCCACGGTCTTCGACCAGGACGAGGAGGGCCTGGTCCTCATCCTCGACGACCACCCCGCCCCCGACCTCCACGAGGAGGTGCACCGAGCGGTCCGGGCCTGCCCGACGAACTCGATCAAGGTGATCGAGGACAACTGAAAGCACGACACGCACGGCCCGGGAACCGGTACTCGGTTCCCGGGCCGGTGGCGTTACATCGACAACGAACTCGCACCCACTCACCCACAAAAACGCCGGACAAGCTGGATCTCAGCTCGCCCGGCGTTCCGTAGGCAGGGTCAGGCCCGGCCCAGAAGTCCCTGGACCGCGTCCGTCAGTTCCGCCTCCGGCTTCTCCCCGGAGGATTCCGCCCGCCACGAGACGAACCCGTCGCTGCGGACGAGGACGGCGCCGGCCGACCCGATGCCGTGGCGGTCGGCGAAGACACCAGCGGGGTCGGTCAGCCCGCCCGTGCCGAGGCGGTGGACGGCCAGAGGCACACCCAGCGTCTCCGACACCGCGACCGCAGCCGCCTCCCAGCCCCCACCCCCCGCCCCGGTGACGAGGACGGGCCCGCCCCCGTAGAGGTCGAGGGACGAGATGGACTCGCCGCCCCGCTCCAGCGGAACATGCGGCGCCCGAGTCCCCGGCTCACCGGAGAGAAGACGAGGAAGGACCGGCGGCCCGGCGGAGTACCGGTACCCGAAGACGGTCGTGCTGTAGCTGTCCGCAGGACTGAGCCCTCCGTCGTCACCCCCCTCCGCCCCGGTCCGGTCCTGCATCATGGCCATGGTCTGCTGAAGGGTCATCCACGCGACGGGCTGCCGCTCGGCCTGGTACGTGTCGAGCAGCCCCTCTCCCCCGCTCCCGTCGAGCACGGCGACCAGCTTCCACGCGAGGTTGTGCGCGTCCTGGATGGCGAGGCTGGCCCCGAACCCCCCGGTGGGCGGCACGAGATGGGCCGCGTCCCCGACGAGGAAGACCCGCCCGCGCCGGTACTCGCGGGCGACCTGGGCCCCGATGACGAAGCTGAGCCACTTGGCCCCGCCGGCGGGCAGCTGGGGAACGATCCGCACGGCGAGGTCGGGCACCCCGATGGCGGCCCGCACGAGCCCGACGGCCTGCTCCTCGGTGACCGTCTCCAGCGTCGTACCGGGCGGCATCGGCGTCGCGAAGATCCACCGCTTGTCCCCGTCGTGCGCGAAGAGGATGGTGGAGGGTGCCGGCTCGTCGAGGTAGCAGACCCCGACGGGCCGCCCCCGGGCCGCCTCGGAGAGGTCCGCCTCGAACAGCACGGACACGGTGGTCGCGAACTCCCCGGGCCCGTCGAGCTCGATGCCGAGCGAGGTGCGTACGGGGCTGCGCCCACCGTCCGCCGCGATCAGGTACCGGGCGCGCACGGTCCGTTCGGCCCCGCTCTCGCGGTCCTTGAGCAGCGCGGTGACCCCGTCGTCGTCCTGCTCGAAGGAGACCAGCTCGGTCGAGAAGGCGAGCTGCGCGCCGAGCTGGACGGCCTGTGCGCGCAGGAGGTGTTCCAGCCGGTCCTGGTCGATCGGCGCCCACTCGCAGGGGCTGACCTCGCCGGACGGGTCGGGGCTGTCGGTCGGCCCGGCGAAGTGCTCCTCGGCGGCCAGGGTCCGTGCCCTGATCATCTGGAGTTTGCTGAAGTCGGTGGCGAGGCTGGCCTCGGCCCAGATCCGGGACTCCAGTCCGGCCTGCCGGTAGACCTCGACGGTGCGGGGGTTGATGCCCCGGGAGCGGGGGTGGCTCAGGGTGTCGGGGTGCCGCTCGACGACGAGGGTGCCGACCCCGTGCCGGGCGAGGAGGACGGCGGTCGACAGGCCGGTGACCGCGCCCCCGACGATCAGCACCTGTACCTCGGTAGGCGCCTGGGTCATGGACGAACTCCTCTCTGGTGGCGGGGGGTTCAGGACGTCTTGCGGCAGACGACGAGGGTGTCGTACTCGCTGAGCGGGGAGACCTCGACCTCGGCGAAGCCCACCTCGCGGGCGACGGCGACGGCTTCGGAGACCGGGTACTCCTCACCGCCGTCGGTGACGAGGAGCATGTCGAGGCTGATGACGAGGTTCTCGATGTGCGTGGACTCGTCCTCCAGCATCCGGTCGTAGATCAGGAGGGTCCCGCCGGGGTTGACGGCGTCGTACGCCTTGGCGATGAGGGCGGCGCGCTGGGACTTGTCCCAGTCGTGCAGGACGTGGCCGAGGATCACGACGTCGGCGGTGGGCAGGGGGTCGGCGAAGAAGCTGCCGCCGTGGAAGGTGACGCGTTCGGCGAGGCCGTCCTCGGCGACGCGCTCGTCGAAGAGGGGCCGCATGGCGGGCAGGTCGAAGACGTGGCCGGTGAGGTGGGGGTGGTGCTTGGTGATGATGGAGCAGAGGTTGCCGCGGGCCCCGCCGACGTCGAGGACGGAGGCGTGCCCGGACCAGTCGTACTTCTGGGCGAGTTCGGGCCCCACGACGTGGGTGAGGGCGTCCATCATGCCGACGAACTGGCGCAGGATGTGCGGGTTCTTGGTGACGGCGTCGAAGTCGCTGCCGGACTGCTGCCGCCCGGTGCGCAGCCCTTCGGAGAGGCGTCCCCAGGCGGGGTAGAGGTTGCGGTTGGAGCGCTCCAGGAACCCTCCGACGTACGTCTTCTCGCCCTGGACGAGGTAGGTGTCGGCGCCGGTGGAGTTCCGGTACCTGCCGCCGGCGCGCTCCAGCAGGCCGAGCGCGGTGAGGAGGCTGAGGAAGTCCCCGAGCCCGCGCCCGTGCAGGTCCAGCGCCTGCCTGAGCTCCTCCTCGCTCGCCTCCCCCTTCTCGTGCAGCACGGTGAACAGCCGCAGTTCGACGGCCGTCAGCAACGCCTTGGCGTCGCAGAACATGTTCCCCAGCCGGATGATCCCGGCCGGAGTACTGACATCCGGAGTGGTGTGCGTCATGACGCGTGCGCTCCTTCCCAACCCGCGGTGGCGGTGTGCCCCGCGGCCCGGGGACCGTCCCACCCCCAGGTCGAGAGCCCCTCGAACCCGGACAGTGCGCCCCCGGACCCGCCGTACGCTCCACCGCCCCTTGAGCCCGCGCGGCTATTCATCTCGCGTTCGTCCGACCGTCCGGATCGTCCAGAGGGGACATGCATGTACGACGTGAGGATCCCGGTGCTGATCATCGGGGGAGGCCCCGTGGGGCTGTCCACCGCCCTGTTCAGCGGCCGCCGCGGTGTGCGCACGATGCTGCTGGAGAAGCGCGACAGCACCTCCACCCTCCCGCGCGCCCCGGGTCTGCAGGCCCGCACGATGGAGCTGTTCCGGGCGGCGGGCCTGGGCCCGGAGATAAGGGCCCTGGAGATGGGCGACTCGCACGCCTATTTCGAGGGCGGCATCATCAAGGTGCACACCTTCGCGGAGATCGACGACGCGGTCCTGCTGGAGGCCCCGTCCCTGGACGGTCCGACGGTGAGCCCGGAGAAGGTGATGGGCTGCGGCCAGGACCGCTACGAGAAGGTGCTCGCGGACAAGGCGCGGGAGGCCGGCGCCGACGTACGCTTCGGGACCCGGCTGGTCTCGTTCGAGCAGGACGAGAGCGGGGTGACGGCGGTCGCCGAGGAGGCGGGCGGCAGGCGGTTCACGATCCGCGCGGACTACATGGTCGGCGCGGACGGCGCGGGCAGCCGTACCCGGGAGGCCCTGGGGGTCACCCGCAGCGGGCGGGGCACGGTCTTCGACGCCCTGAGCATCTACTTCCGCGCCCCCGAGCTGGAAGTGCTGCTGAAGGACGCGAAGTTCATCCTGTGCTACGCGAGCGCGGGCGGCACCCTGATGGGCCTGTCCCGGCTGCACGGCTGCGACCCGTGGCTGGCGACGCCCCTGTACTACCCGGACAAGGGCGAGAAGCCGGAGGACTTCGACGACGAGCGCTGCGCGGAGATCGTCCGCAGGGCGGCGGGCAAGGACATCGACGTCGAGGTCGTCGCGAAGGTCCCGTGGCGGGGCGCCCAGCTCGTCTCGGAGACGTTCCGCAAGGGCCGCGTCTTCCTCGCGGGCGACGCCGCCCACCTGCACCCCCCGGCCGGCGGCTTCGGCGCGAACACCGGCATCCACGACGCCCACAACCTGTCGTGGAAACTCGCGGCGGCCCTCCAGGGCTGGGGCTCGGACGCCCTCCTCGACACGTACGACGCGGAGCGCCGCCCGCTGGGTACGGCGATGTCGGAGCAGGCCCTGGTCCGCAACCGCATCCGGCACGGCTACGCCACCGAGCAGGACCGCGCGGACTTCGTGGACGACGTGATCATCACCCTCGGCTACCGGTACCGCTCCTCGTCGGTGATCGCCCCGCCGGGCGCGAAGGTCCTCTCCCCGGACCTGGAGCTGGCGGGCGAGCCGGGCACCCGCGCCCCGCACCTGTGGCTGTACCGGGGCGCGGCCACGAGTACGGAGCGGATCTCGACGATCGACCTGTTCTGGGACTCGTACGTCCTGCTGCACGGCCCGCAGGGCACCGCGTGGGCGCAGGCGGCGGCGAAGGTCGCCGAGAAGCTGGGCATCCCGCTGCGCACGCACGCGATCGGTGAGGCGGAGGCCCTGCGGCCGGCCGAGGACCGCGCGTGGACGGACGTGTACGGGGTGGGCGCGGCGGGCGCGGTCCTGGTCCGTCCGGACGCCTTCGTGGCGTGGCGTTCCCTGGGCGCCGCGGGCGATCCCCTCGCGGTGCTGTCGGACGTGATCGCCCAGGCGGCCGGCCACACGCCGGCGTCGGTGTGAGGGGGCGCCGGCGATGACGGACACGAGCGCGGGTGCCGTCCTCGGGCAGGCGATGGCGTTCCAGTCGGCGAAGCTGGTGCTGACGGGCCTCGAACTGGGCCTGTTCGAGGCGCTGGCGAAGGAGCCGGGCACCGCCGAGGAGCTGCGCGTCAGGCTCGGCCTGCACCCGAGGGGCACCGCCCACTTCCTGGCGGCCCTGGCCGAACTGGGCTTCCTGGAGCGGGACGAGCACGGCACGTACCGGGACACGCCGATGACACGGGACTGCCTGGTGCCGGGCGGCGACGGCTACCTGGGCGGGTTCCTGAGGGCCGCGGACCAGGTGATGTACGGGGCGTGGGGCCGGCTGGCGGAGTCCCTGCGCACGGGCGCCCCGCAGGCCGCGACGTTCACCGGCGAGGACATGTTCGGTGAGCTGTACGACAGCGAGGAGAAGAAGGGCGGCCTCGTCGGCATGGCGGAGGACGCGAGCCGTCCGCTGATCCCGGCGCTGGCGTCCCGCTTCGACTGGTCGGCGCACCGCTCGGTGCTGGAGCTGGGCGGCTGCCGGGGGAACGTGCTGGCCGGGCTGGTCCGGGCGCATCCGCACCTGGCGGCCCGGGTCTTCGACCTGCCGCAGATGGAGCCCGACTTCACCGCGCACATGGCGGCGATCGGGATGACCGGGAAGGTCGGCTTCCACGGCGGTGACTTCTTCGCGGGGCCGCTGCCGGAGGCGGACGTGGTGATGATCGGCCACTCCCTGATCGACTGGAACGACGAGCAGCGGCAGCGGCTGGTGCGGACGGCGTTCGCGGCGGTCCGGCCGGGCGGGGCGTTCCTGGTGTGGGACCCGGTGATCGTGGCCGGCGCGGACAGCTATCTGCGCAACCTGGTCCGCAGCCTCAACCTCCAGCTGATGACCCCGCACGGCACGGGCTACGACCTGGAGCAGTGCGCGGGCTGGATGCGGGCGGCGGGCTTCGCCTCGGTCGGCCACACGGCACTGGGCCACGACGTGACGCTGGTCGTGGCCAGGAAGGAGTGACCTCTCAGCCGCGGATCCGGGAGACGTGCCTCTCCTGGACCTCGCGGCTGCCGCGGACGAAGTCGAGCAGCAGCCCGAGTTCCTCCGTCGAGTAGCGCTGGAGCCCGGCGTGGGCCTCCTCGGCGAGCGGCCGGTAGATCTCTTCGGCCGCCTTCCGGGTCCGTTCGCTGGCCCGGACGACGGACCGCCGCCGGTCCCCCGGGTCCGGTTCGCGGGTGAGATACCCGAGCTTGTCGAGCCGGTCCAGCATGGCCGTGACGCTGCCGGTGGTGAGTCCGAGCGCCGCACCCAGTTCCCCGGGTGCGGCGCTCTCGCGCTGGAGGAGTACGTCCAGACAGCGCAGGTCGGTCTGGTTGATGCCGAGCCGGGCGGCGGCGGCCGCGTCCACGGCCTCGACAGCGCTCTGCAGGGCCCGGACCTCGTTCGCGAGTTCCCAGGACAGCGCGTCCTTGTCCAGGCCGGTCACAGCTTCACTTGACATTCAAGTATCTCGACCTTCAAGATAGGAGTACTCCTTGACAGTCAAGATAGTTGACCGGCAAGGAAAATCAAGCCGCGCGGACCACCGGCGGTACGAGATCGGGAATGTTGCCCGGGTTCCAGGAGGAACACTGCGATGAGCACCCCGCACGACATGAACAAGGACAGTAACAACACCGAGGAGACCGTCCTGGTCGAGGTGTACTACACCTCGGAGAAGAAGCTCGGCCACTGGACCGAGTCCCGGCGGATCGAGGTCCGGGCCCGCCGCTCCTCCCTCCACCTCGACCTGCGCTCGCACCGCATCCCGGACGGCGAGATCACCGTCCACCTGACGGCCGAGCGCTCCACGGTCAAGCTCCTCGTCCCGGACGGCTCGACGCTCGACGAGACCGGCCTCGAACTCCCGGACAACTCCAAGGTCAAGGACGCCCAGCGGCACGCCCCGGGCACCGGCGGCCGCCGGATCCGGCTCACCGGCCGCCTCCAGCACAGCGAGGTCCGGGTCTCCCGGGGCGGCATGGCCAACCTCTCCTCGATGTTCACGCGCGAGTTCGTCGAGGAGGCCCGCCGGGCGCACCGCGACGGCGACCACCCCGCCCTCCCCGACCCCTCCCGGCCGGGCCCGCGCCCCGAGAGCGACAGCGTATGACCGTGTGACCCCTTCGACAGAGCCTTGAGCGGCTCCCCGTACCTTCGCGGCCTGCCCGTCCGTCCCCCGGCGGGCGGGTCGCGAAGCGAAGGAGAGCCCCGCGATGACCAGCGAAGACCTGAGCACCCTCGGCGCACTGCTGCTCGCACTCGCCGTGATCGTCACCGTCGCCCGCCTGCTCGGCGCCCTAGCGCGACGCCTCAAACAGCCGCCCGTCATCGGCGAGATCATCGGCGGCATCCTCCTCGGCCCGACCCTCTTCGACGGCGACCTCACCGCCGCCCTCTTCCCGGCCGGCATCCGCCCCGCCCTCACGGACCTGGCGAACATCGGCGTCTGCGTCTTCATGTTCCTCGTCGGCCTCGAATTCGACCGCGCCCTGCTGCGCGGCCAGGGCCGCATCGCCGCGAGCGTCTCCCTCAGCGCAATCGCCCTCCCCTTCGCCCTCGGCGCCCTCCTCGCCCTCCACCTCGCCGCGAACCACCCCACGCACGACCGGCTCGCGTTCGTCCTCTTCCTCGGTACGGCCATGTCGGTGACGGCGTTCCCCGTCCTCGCCCGCATCCTCACGGACAAGGGCCTCATCGACACGCCCATCGGCGGCCTCGCGCTGGCCTCCGCGGCCGTCGACGACGTCCTCGCCTGGTCCCTGCTGGCCGCGGTCGCCGCCCTCGCCGGCGCCGGCGGCGCCCCCTGGCACCTCGCGCTGGTCGTGCCGTACGCGGCGGCGATGCTGTGGATGGTCCGCCCCCTGCTGGCGAAACTGGCCCGCCGCGACAAGGGAAGGGCGAACTGGCTCACGGACGCGGCCATCCTCCTCGCCGTGGCCACCGGAGTCCTCCTCTCCGCCGAGGCCACCGAGTGGATGGGCCTGCACCTCATCTTCGGCGCGTTCCTCCTGGGCATCGCCCTCCCCCGCGAGGGCGCGACCCGCCTACGCCACCGCGCTCTCCCCTGGATCGAGCGAGCCTCCTCCGTCCTCCTGCTCCCGGTCTTCTTCATGGTCGCGGGCCTGAAGGTGGACCTCTCCGCCATGACGGCGACATCCTTCGGCGAACTGACCCTGATCCTCCTGGTGGCGATCGGCGGCAAATTCCTGGGCGCCTACACAGGAGCCCGCCTCAACGGAATCCGCCCCCGCCACTCGACAGTCCTGGCCCTCCTCATCAACACCAGGGGCCTGACCGAACTCATAGTCCTGACGGTGGGCCTCCAACTGGGCGTCCTGGACCAGCAGTTGTACTCCCTGATGGTGGTCATGGCCCTGGTGACCACGGCGATGGCGGGCATCATCCTCCCGTTCATCTACCCGGAGGACCGGATCCGCGAGGACAAAGCCGTACGTGAATCCCGCAAACCGGCCCACCGCAGCACCTGAGAAACGAACGGGCGGGACGGCCACCAACAGCCGCCCCGCCCACCATTCAACTCCGTTTCGAAGTACGCCGCCCAGGGGCGCGGGGCTGTATCAATGTGCGGCTACCACCACGCCGATAGGGGCGCGGGGAACTGCGCGAACAACCACAACGCACCCGCAGCCGCCCAACACCCCATCGTGGCACCCCCGTTGGCGCCCCGGCTCACCCCAACGCAGCCTTCGCCAACAACTCCAGCTGCCCCAGCTCCGCCGTACACGGAAACACGAGCAACTCGTCGCAGCCCGCCCCCTCATACGCCGACGCAGTCTCCCGCAGCGCCTCCGCCCCGATGACCACCGCCTTCGCGGCCATCTCGGCCTTGGGCCCGATGAACGCGTAGTACGACCGGAGATAGCTCTCGGCGATGTCCCGCGCACGGGGCCCGAGGCAGGCGTACACGAGGGCGACAAGCCGGGGTTTGTCGACCCGCCCCGCCACCCGCCAAGCATCCCGCGCACGGGAGGCGAGTTCGGCGTACCCGGTGGCGGAGGAACCCCCCGCGATCCACCCGTCGGCGCACCGCGCGGCCCGCGCCATCGCGGCCGGCGTATGCCCACCGACGATCAGCCCGGGGCGATCCGCCTCGGAGAAGACCGGCCCGATACCGGGAACCGCCCCCCGCCCGGCCCAGATCTCCCGCATCTCGGCGATCATCGCGTCGAGCCGCCGCCCCCGGTCCCCGTACGCCGCTCCGGTGGCCCGGTAGTCGTCGTCCCGCCCACCCGCCGCGACCCCCAGCACAAGCCGCCCGCCGGACAACGCATGGACCGTGGCCGCCTGTTTCGCGAGGACGGCCGTCCCCGGCCGGTACGCGGCGATGAGGATGCTGGACGTGAGCCGGATCTGCTCGGTCACGGCAGCGGCGGCGGCGAGCGACGTCAGCGACTCGTAGTTGTCGTACACCAGCCGGTCGAGGACACCGAGGCTCGCGAACCCGAGGTTCTCGGCCTCCCGGGCCCACCCCGTGAGGCGGCCCCCGTCGACGTCCGGCACGGTCGTGGGAAGCCCCACTCCGACCTCCATGGAACGCCCCTCTCTCAGCCGGGCTTACGGGCGACGAGCAACGTGTTGCCGAGGAGCAGCGGATGCCGGCTGACGTCGGTGAACCCGGCGCCCCGCAGCCACTGTTCGCAGTCGCCGGGGTGATAGCCGGCCCCGGCGGGTGTCATGACGAGCATGTGGAGGCTGGACACGAGCGCGGGGAGATGGGGTTCGTCCCCCGGCATCGGGTCGTACACGAGCAGCGCACCGCCGGGCGAGACGGCCTCGTACGCCTTACGGACCAGCACCTTCCGCTCGTCGACGGAGAAGTCGGCGAGGACGTGCCCGATGACGACGACGTCGGCGGCGGGCAGCGGATCGGCGAAGAAGTCGCCGCCGGTGAAGTCGAGCCGCCCCTCGACGCCGAGGGTCTTGGCGTGCTCGGCGCAGGGCCCGGCGTTCTGGGGCCGGTCGAAGACGCGGGCGGTGAGCCCGGGGGCGGCCTGGAGGAGGAGCCCGGCGAGGTTGCCGCGTGCCCCGCCGACGTCGACGAGGGTCGAGAACTCCCCGAGATCGACGGCGGCCAGCAGCTGCGGCACCAGCGGAGCGCTCAGCGCGTCCTGCATCGCGAGGAACGTCCGCCGGGCCCGGGGGTCGTCGAGCATGGCCTCGAAGTCGCCCTCGGCCTGCGGCTTCCCGGTGCGCAGCGCCTCGGTGAGCCGCCCCCAGGCGGGGTAGAGGGCGTGGCCCGCGCCGTCGAGGAAGCCGCCCCGGAAGTTCTCGCCGCGCACCAGGTGCCCCTGGGCGAGGGGGCTGTTGCGGTAGCGGCCCTCGGTCTTCTCCAGGAGGCCGAGGGCGACGAGCGCGTCGAAGAAGTCGGTGGCGGCGCGCGCGTGCAGCCCGGTCGCGGCGCGCAGTTCCTCGGTCTCGGCGCTGCCCTCGACGGTGTTCGCGAGGGTGGTGAACAGGTCGATCTCGACGGCGCTCAGGAGGAGTTTGGAGACGGTGAAGCTGTGCGCGAGGCCACTGATCTTCGTGATGTCGTCGGGGGTCATCGGCCCTGGTTCCCTTCGGCGCGGCGCAGCCCGAGCTTGGGCCCGAAGGTGAGGTACAGCCCGCCGACGGCGTTCGCGGGGTTCATCGGCGCCTGTTTCTGCTCGTGCACCTTGTTGAGGTTGGCGAGCGGGTTGGGGTCGCCGCTGGTGGCGCCGTTGAGGTGGGCGTGGACGCTGGCGTAGACGTCCTGCGCGTCGTCCATGTCGGCGATGCCGGTGACGATGCGGTTGAACGCCTCCTGGAGGTCGAGGCCCTCGCGCTGGGACTGGGTGAGGCGCTGGGCGTTGTAGAAGTGGTGCTCCTTGCCCCGGTAGCTCTCGTAGAAGACGGAGACGAGGACCAGCAGCCGTTCGTAGGCGTGCCGGTACACGGTCTGGTAGAAGTCCCACGCCTCGTCCTCGGCGACCTCGCGGCGCAGCACGCTGCCGAGGCTGGCGGCGCTGAGCATGCCGCTGTACGTGGCGAGGTGGACGCCGGTGGACAGGAGCGGGTCGAGGAAGCAGGCGGCGTCGCCGCTGAGGAGGTAGCCGGGGCCGCAGAACCGTTCGGCGGTGTACGAGTAGTCCTGCTCGACCTTCATCCCGGCGACCTGCTCGGCGCCCTCCAGCAGGCCGGCGACCTGCGGGCACTCGGTGACGGCCTGGTCGTACACCTCCTGGATGCCGCCCTGGAGGCGTTTCTTCTCGTTGAAGATGTCGCGGCCGGTGACGAGGCCGACGCTGGTCGTGCCGTCGTGCAGGGGGATCACCCAGAACCAGCCGTCGGGCGCGGAGCACACGGCGATGGCGCCGTCGGGTCCCCGGTCGAGGCGTTTGACGCCCTTCCAGTAGGTCCAGGCGGCGACGTTCTGGAACACCTCGTGGTACGCGCGCGTCTTGTGCTGCCGGGCGGCGATGAGGCCGGTGCGTCCGGAGGCGTCGATGACGTAGTCGAAGGTGATCCGGCCGGACCGGGAGGGGTCCTTGGTGCCGGCCCAACTCGCGGCGACGGGGCGGCCGTTGTCGAAGTGGACCTCCTTGACGGTGGTCTCCTCGACGACGGTCACGCCGAGTTCGGCGGCGTGGCGCAGGAGGATCTCGTCGAACTCGGAGCGGACGACCTGCCAGGCGTTGGTGCCGTCCGCGCCGAGGCCGCCGAAGTTGACCTCCCACTCCTCGGGGCCCCAGAAGAAGTAGGCGCCGCCCTTGGGCTGGAAGCCGTGGCGGTTGACCTTGTCCCAGACGCCGAGGTGTTCGAGGATCGGCCGGCAGGAGGGGAGGATCGACTCGCCGATGTGGTAGCGGGGGAACTTGTCCCGTTCCAGCAGCGTGACCTCGAAGCCCTCCTTGGCCAGCAGGCCGGCCGCCGTCGAGCCGGCGGGGCCTCCCCCGATGACGAGGATCTGCGTGGAGTCGCGCATGAGATCTCCAATCCCTGCGTCCCTCCGGGACGCGGTAGCGGGGCGGAATGCCGTTCGCCACCGTGAGGGCCCACGCTGGAAAGGGAGTTGAAGGGGGCTCAACGCGCCGTCACATGGCTCGATGCACTCGTTCGAGTGGTGTGCGAGCCTCCCGCAAGCAGGAATCGGCCACGGTCTGGCTCAATCGGGCTCTGTACATCACAGAGCACGAGGAGTGACCGATGAGGACGTCGTCGAACGCGCGAAGATGGGCCGCGAGCACGGGCGTGACCGCGCTGCTGCTGGTGGGCCTGAACAGTGTCGGCAACGCCGTCGCCGAGCCCGAGGCACAGCGCACGGCCGCGGTCGCCGCGGCGGCCCCGGCCCGTTTCGGCCAGCCGAACCTGTACACCAGCGACGTCGACAAGATGCTCGACTTCTACAAGAACGCCCTGGGTTTCCAGGTGGACTTCCGATTCCCCGCGGTGGGGACCGCGGCCTTCGGAACCGTGTCCAAGGGGGACGCCTACTACATCACTTTCACGTCGTTCGACACGATCAAGCAGAACACTCCGCTGAAGCACATCGGCAAGTCGACGCAGAAGCAGTCGGACGTCGCCGTGCTCGCCGCGGACGTGGACGCCGCGTTCAAGAAGGCGAAGAACGCCGGGGCGAAGGTCCTGATGGCGCCGAAGAACCAGCCGTGGGGGGAGCGTCAGGCGTACGTCGCCGACCCCGAGGGCAACTACGTGCAGATCTCGACGCACTCGGATCACTGAGCTCACCGAGCCCACTGAGCTCACCGAGCCACTGAGAAGGGGGAACCGGCAGGGCACGGTCCCTGCCGGTTCCCCAGAGGGCCGCCGTCCGTCGTCAGCGGGCGGCGGCCACGGCGTTCTCGGCCACCTTCTCCTCCCAGGAGACCCGGTAGGAGTACACGGGGACGGTCGCCTTGACGCCGAGCTTCAGGAAGAACGGCAGGACCAGGTCACGGACCATGCGGGCGAGGCCGTTGGGCGCCGCCTTCTGGTTGCCGGTCCGGCGCCCCTCCTTGATGATCTTCTCCACGCGGTCCTGGCGGATCGCCTGGAACGCGGCGAACGCCCGCTGCGGGGTGGGCAGGTCGCGCAGGCACTTGGCGAGCACGATCGCGTCCTCCATCGCCATCGACGCGCCCTGTCCGACGTGCGGCGAGGTGGCGTGCGCGGCGTCGCCGACGAGGCAGACCTTGCCGCGGTGCCAGGTCGGGAGCGTCATCATGTCGTAGATGGGGTAGCCGATGATGCCGCCCGGCGTGGAGTCGATGATCGCGGAGACCGGGTGGTGGTCCTTGCGGTGGCGCAGCAGGAGGCGCTTCTGCCACTCGTCGTGGGAGGTGCGCTCGGTCTCGCCGCGGCCGGGCTCGACGGGCTCGTGGTAGTTCTCGAACCAGTAGACCTCGCCGCCGGGGATAGTCTGGTAGCCGAAGAAGCCCTTGTAGCAGAAGGACATCCGCATGACGCCGTCGGCGGGCGCGGCGTCCCGGGAGCGGGTGTAGCCGGCGGTGCCGATCACCCCCGTGTACTCGGGGCGGGGGGCTTCGGGCATGACGGTGTAGCGGGTCCTGGAGTGGATGCCGTCGCAGCCGATGAGGATGTCCGCCTCGGCGGTGGAGCCGTCGGCGAAGCGGATCAGGACACCGTCGTCGGTCTCTGCGACGGCCTCGAAGAACTTGCCGTACTCGATGCGGATGCCGCGCTTCACGGCCGCCTCGCGCAGGCCCTTGTTGAGCAGGCCGCGCTTGAGGAGCAGTGTCTCGGCGGGGTTCTCGCCGAGTTTCTTGCCGTGGTGGTTGAGGAAGGCGGTGCTGGTGGTGGCGCTGCCGTACTGCTCGACGTCCCCCCGGATGCCCAGGGTGTCGAGGACGGCGAGGCCGTTGGGAGCGAGGTTGAGGAAGGCGCCCGCCTCGTCGCGGGGTTCGTCGCCGGCCTCGTAGATGACCGCCTCGATCCCCGCCTTCTGCAGGAAGAGGGCCAGGACCGGTCCGGCGATGCCGCAGCCGATGAGGGCCGCGCTCCTTGTGTTCATCACAGTGTTCCTCCTGGAACCTGGGCAACATTCCGCTCTTGGCGCACGACGATTCCTCTTGAAGGTCGATCTTCTTGACGTTCAAGGCACTTCTTTATCTTGAGGGTCGAGATACTTGAATGTCAAGTGAAGGCCGCGGGCGTCCGGACACGGAGAAGCGCCGCACCCGGCATCCCGAGTACGGCGCTTCTTCTCGCGGCGGTCAGTGGTGCGACGCCTCTACGCTGCGTGGCGCGCTGCCCTCCGTACCGGGTTTCACGACCGTGAACTGGCCCATCATTCCCACGTCCTCATGGCGCAGGATGTGGCAGTGGAACATGTACGGCGTCTTCGGATCGGTGTACGGCGGCAGCGCGACCGCGAGCCGCATCGTGCCGCCCGGGGGCACCCGCACGGTGTCCTTGGGGCCCTTGAGCCAGGCGTCCGGCTTCCTGCCGCCGTAGTCGATGACGTTGAAGGTGAGGCCGTGGACGTGGAAGTTGTGGACGACCTCCGCGTCCCCGCTCACCTCCCAGATCTCGACCTTCCCGGCCGGGCAGACCTCGTCGATCCGGCTCATGTCCATGCCCTTGCCGTTGATCACGGTGCTGTTGAAGTCGAAGGTGCGCACCTTCGCGTCCGCCGGGACGGTGATCGCGGCCTGTGCCCCCCGCAGCCGCCCGGGCAGCGGCGGTGACGTGGTGAGCCGGGCCTTCGCGCGCACCTCGATCATGTCGAAGGTGTCCTCGCCGCCCCCGAACCGCTTGGTGGGGAACGACAGCCCCAGCTCCGGCGGATAGCTGCGCAGCACGACCTTCTCGCCGGGCTCGAACTTCACGACGATCTCGGCGCGTTCCCCCGGCGACATCTGCAACCGCCGCAGCGGCAGGGGCTGTTCGAGGAGCCCGTTCTCCTGCCCGACGAGGTGGAACTCGCGGCTGTCGGTGAACGCCAGGTTGTAGGAACGGGCGTTGGAGCCGTTGAGCAGCCGGAACCGGACGAGGGTGGTGGACACCTCGACGTGCGGGTCGTACGTGCCGTTGACGAGGATCTTGTCGCCGAGCACCCCGGGGCTGCCGACCCCGGCGAGGCTCTGGAGGAAGGAGGCGCCGCGCAGGTCGATGGAGCCGTCGTCGTCGAAGGCGCGGTCCTGGAGGATCAGCGGAATGTCGTCCACGCCGTAGGAGCCCGGGAGCCCGGCCCTGTCCGCCTCGTCGTCCTCGACGATGAACAGGCCGGCGATGCCCCGGGACACGTGGTCGGCGGTGCTCTGGTGCGGGTGCGGGTGGTACCAGAGGGTCGCGGCGGGCTGGGCGACCTCCCACTCGGGTCTCCAGGTCTCGCCGGGGCGGACCATCTGGTGCGGGCCGCCGTCCATGTCGGCGGGCAGGTGCATGCCGTGCCAGTGCAGGGTGGTCGCCTCGGGGAGGTCGTTGGTGAGGGAGACGGCGATCTTCTGGCCCTTGCGGACCCTCAACGTGGGCCCCAGGAAAGCCCCGTTGATGCCCCAGGTCGAGGTCTGCTTGCCGGGCAGCAGCTCGCTCTTCCCCTTCCGCGCGGTGAGTTCGAAGACCCGCCGGCCGGAGCCGTCGTCCTTGCCCTCCAGGAGCGGGGGGATGCGCACCTTGTTCGCGAAGGAGAGGTCGCCGACGTTGCTGAGTTTGCGGCCCCGGTAGGCGACGGCGAAGTTCGCGGCGTACGCGCCCGCGCCGAGCACCCCGATGCCGAGCACTCCCCCGGTGATCAACAGCAGCCTGCGGCGGATGGTCCTGGGGCGTTTCGCGGGCGCCCCGCCGCCGTGCTCCACGGCCGGACCGCCTCCCCGGTGAGAGTCGGTCGTGGAGCTTTCTTTACCAGTCATTGGGGAATTATGGGTTCGCCCTCCGGAGCGGCGGGGGAGTCTTGCTCGATTCCTGCTCGATCGGGTGGCGAAGCCGCATGTCACACCGTTCGAGCGGTTCTCCAGCCGCCGCCCGCATGCTCGGACGTGTCCGCGCCCGCGTCCGGTCCAGGAGTCGACATGTCCCCTTCCTTCACCGCCCTCGTGACCGGAGCGAACCGCGGTCTCGGCCTCGCCGTGGCCGCCGAACTGTACTCCCGGGGGCACCGCGTCCTGGTCGCCGCCCGCGACAAGGACGCCGCGACCGGGGCCGCCGAACTCCTCGGCCCCCGCGCCGTCCCCCTCGTCCTCGACGTCACCGACCAGGCGTCCGTGGACCGCGCGGTCGGCCACGCGGGCACCGTCGACATGCTCGTCAACAACGCCGGGGTGCAGCTGGACTGGGGCCAGTCCCCCTCCGCCGTCGACCTCGACGTCGTACGCCACACCCTGGACGTCAATCTGCTGGGCGCCTGGCGGATGGCGCGGGCGCTGGTGCCGGGGATGGTGGAGCGCGGGTGGGGCAGGGTCGTCAACGTGTCGAGCGGTGCCGCGTCGTTCGCGTACGGGCCGGCCGCGCGGTGTCCGGCGTACTCGGCGTCCAAGACCGCGCTGAACGCGCTGACCGTGATGCTGGCGAAGGAGACCGAGGGGACCGGGGTGCTGGTGAACTCCGTCAACCCGGGGCTGGTCAGAACCCGGATGCGGCCCGACGCGGAGCGGACGGTGGAGGAGGCCGCCGTGCCCGTCGCGGACGCCGCGACGCTGCCGGAGGGCGGGCCTTCGGGGGTGTTCCTGCGGTCCTCGGGCACCATGCCGTGGTGAATCCAGCGTGACTGTACTCGGACACTAGCGGGGTGTGGGTCCATGTCTCCCCATCTCTTCCACAAGGGGAATCACGACCGCCATGTCTACTCGCCCACCCGGTGTCTTCTCCCGGATCGCGGTCTTCGCCAATCGGCACCGCTGGACCGCGCTGATCCTCTGGCTCGCCGTGCTCGTCGGCGTCTGGGCCGGCGCCTCGCAGGCGGGCGACCGCTACCGGGACGACTACTCGCTGCCCGGCACCGAGACCCAGAACGCGCTGGAGATCCTCAAGGACCACGGGGCGGGCAACGCCTGGAACACCGTGAACATCGTCCTGCACGACAAGAACGGGGTGCGGAACCCCGGCACCGAGAACGCGGTCGCCGGCATGCTGAAGCAGGTCTCCGGCCTGCCCGGCGTCGTCGGGGTCACCAGTCCCTACCAGGACAGGTCGGCGGTGTCGGCCGACGGGACGATCGCCTACGCCACCGTCGAACTGGACCGGCCCGCCGAGGACGTCCCCCTCGCACAGAGCGAGAAGATCCTCGACACCGCGCGGGAGATCGAGAAGAAGGACGGCCTCCAGGTCGAGCTGGGCGGCGAGGCCGCGCGCAAGCTCGGCGAGAACCAGGGCAGCGGGGCCGAGGGCGCCGGGATCTTCGCGGCGCTGCTGATCCTGCTGTTCATGTTCGGCACGGTGATCGCCGCGAGCCTCCCGGTCATCACGGCCGTGTTCGCGGTCGGCGCGACGCTGGGCGTGATCGTGCTGGCCTCGCACACGTTCACGATCGCCAGCTACTCGCCGTATGTCATGTCCCTGGTCGGTCTGGGCGTCGGGATCGACTACGCGCTGCTGATCTTCGCCCGTTACCGGGCCGAACTCGTCCAGGACGTCGCCCCCGACGAGGCCGAGCGCCGGGCCCTCGAAGGTGCCGGGCGGACCGTGCTGTTCGCGGGCTGCACCGTCATCATCGCGCTCCTCGGACTCGTCGCCCTCGGTCTCGGCTCGCTGCGCGGCATGGCCCTCGCGGTCGCGCTCACCGTCCTGCTCACCATGCTGGCCTCGCTGACCCTGCTGCCCTCGCTGCTCGCGATCTTCGGCAAGCGGTTCGCCCGGCAGTTCACCGCGCGCGCCGCGAAGAGAGCCGCCAAGGGCAAAGCCGAGGAGGGCGCCCGGTGGCGGGCCTGGGGGCAGGCCGTCCAGCGGCGTCCCTGGGCCGCGCTGCTGCTGCCCGTCGTCGCGCTGGGCGCGCTCGCCGTGCCCGCGACCGACCTGCGGCTCGGGCTCGCCGACGCCGGGAACGACCCGGACGGCACGACCAGCCGAGTCGCCTACGACCTCCTCGCCCGGGGGTTCGGGCCCGGCTTCAACGGGCCGCTGGTCGTCGTCACCGAGGGCGACGACGCGGTGAAGGCCGCCGGGACCGCCGCCGCGACCCTCAAGGACACGCCCGGGATCGCGCTGGTCAACGGGCCGATCCCGACCGAGGACGGCAAGGCCGCGATGCTGCTGGCCGTCCCGAGGACCGCGCCGCAGGACGAGGCGACCACGAAGCTCGTCCACCACCTGCGGGACGACGTGCTGCCCGGGGTGAGCGCGCAGACGAAGGCCGAGTACCTGGTCGGCGGGGCGACCGGGGCCGTCATCGACTTCTCCGACACCATCGGGGGCAAGCTGCCGCTGTTCGTGGCCATCGTCATCGGCCTGTCCGTGCTGCTGCTGATGATGGTGTTCCGCTCGGTGCTGATCCCCCTCAAGGCCGCCGTCCTCAACCTGCTCAGCGTCGGCGCCGCGCTCGGCGCGGTCTCCCTCGTCTTCCAGCACGGCTGGTTCGGCGCCGAGCCCGGGCCCATCGAGGCGTTCATCCCGACCATGATCTTCGCGATCGTCTTCGGGCTCTCCATGGACTACGAGATCTTCCTCGTCTCCCGGATGCGGGAGGAGTGGCTGCGCACCCAGGACGCCGGGCGCGCGGTCCGCGAGGGCCTCGCCCACACCGGGGCCGTCGTCACCGCCGCCGGGGCCGTGATGATCGTGGTCTTCGGCGGCTTCATGCTCAGCCCCGACCGGATGCTGCGGCAGTTCGGGTTCGGGCTCGCGGTCGCCATCCTCATCGACGCGGTGGTCATCCGCTGCCTCATCGTGCCGGCCGCGATGCGGCTGCTCGGGGAGCGGGCCTGGTGGCTGCCGGGGACGCTGGCGCGGGCGCTGCCCGAGGTCAAGGTCGAGCAGCATCAGGTGAGGTGAGCGAGGCCGTGCCCGGCGACACCTCCCGCCGGGCACGACCGCGTTGCCCTTCGACCGGCCGCATCACGCCTCGACCGGAGGCGTCACCCCCCGGCCGACCGCGTCACCCTCGGCCAACCGCAGCACCCCCGGGCCGACCGCGTCACCCCCGACCAGCGGCGTCACCCCCGGGACGACCGCATCACCCCCGACCAGCCACCTCACCCCCCGGCCAACCGCAGCACCCCCCAGGCCAACCGCATCACCACTCCACCGGCAGCGACAGCAACCCTCGGGAGACCGGGTGATCCTTCCAGCGCAGTTCGTGCTCCGGGACGGCCAGCCGGAGGCCGGGCAGCCGCCTCAGCAGCGTCGCCACCGCGACCTGGAGCTCCATGCGGGCCATCTGCGCGCCCAGGCAGCGGTGCACGCCGTACCCGAAGGCGAGGTGGGGGTTGGTGGCGCGGGCCACGTCCACCAGTTCGGGCCGGTCGAAGACGGCCGCGTCGTGGTTGGCCGACCCGATCGCCGGCACCACGGCCTCACCGGCCCTGATCCGCACGCCGCCCAGCTCGACGTCCTCCAGGACGACCCGGGGCAGCGCCCCCGTGATCGCCGAGGGGTTGTGGCGCAGCAGCTCCTCGACCGCCGCCGGCACCGCCTCGGGGCGTGCCCGCAGCCCGGCCAGCTCGCCGGGGTTCAGCAGCAAGGTCAGGACACCGCTGGAGATCGCGTTGACGGTGCTCAGGTAGCCGGCGGTGACCAGCAGGAACGCGAACCCGACGAGCTCCTTCTCGGTGAGCCGCCCGCCCTCGTCGCGCTCGGCGACCAGCGCGCCCAGCAGATCGTCGCCGGGCCGCTCGCGGCGCAGCGCGATCATGCCGGAGACGTACTCCTCCAGGTGGCCTCTCGCCGCCACGATCTCGGCGTGGGAGTGGCGGGTCATGCTGAACGCCGTGTCCGTCCAGGCGCACAGGCGCGGGCTGTCCTCGCGGGGCACGCCGAGCAGTTCGAGGACCAGCATCAGCGGCACGGGCAGCGCGAGCCCCGGCACCAGGTCGCCGGGCGGGCCCGTCTCGACGAGCGTGTCGAGGAGCGAGTCGGCCAGGCGCTGCGTCCAGGGGCGCAGCCGCTCCACCCGGCGGTTCGTGAAGTGCTTGACCGCGAGGCGCCGCAGCCGGGCGTGGTCGGGGCCGTCCATGCCGAGCAGGACGTCGGGTCCCGGGTTGGAGGCGCCCATCCGCGGGGCTCCGGGCGCCTCGGCGGCGGCCCGGCTGAACCGGGCGTCGTTCAGGACGAGTTGCACATCGGCGTACCGGGTGACCAGCCAGGCTTCGTCGCCGGTCGCCAGCGTCACCCGGGCGACCGGCGCCTCTCCGCGCAGCAGCGCGAGCTGACCGGGCTGGGCCGTACCGGCGGGGAAGGCGAAGGGGAAGTCCAAAGGTCGCTCGTGTTGTTCAGGCACCACGGCCTGCTCTCCTTCGTCGTGGGGGACTTCGGTCGCGCAGTGCACCACGGGTCGCTTCACATCCGCTCAAGAAGGCACCCCCACCGGCCCCCCGCGTTCGAGCGTGCTTCGACCGGCCGTGAGGCGCCGCTCACCACCATGCCCGTATGACAGTCATCGTGATCACCGGCGGCAGCCGGGGCATCGGCCTGGGCCTGGCGCGCGCGTTCCTCCCGCACGGCTGCCGTGTCGTGATCTGCGGCCGGGACGAGAAGACGGTGCGTACGGCGGCGCGGGCCGCCGGTCCCGACGTGCTCGGGGTGCGGGCGGACGTCACCTCGCGGGCGGAGGTGAGACGGCTGTGGGACGAGGCCACGGACCGCTTCGGCCGCGTCGACCACTGGATCAACAACGCCGGGATCGCCCTCGAACCCCGGCTCCTGCACGAGATCCCGGAGGACGACGTACGCCGTCTCGTGGACGTCAACCTGATCGGCTCCATCAACGGCAGCGCCGTCGCCGTGGACCGGATGCTCGCGCAGGGCGGCGGCTTCGTGTGGAACATGGTCGGCTTCGGCAGCAACGGCCGTATCTCCCGGGGCATGGCGCCGTACGGGTCGACGAAGCGGGCCCTGTCCTACCTGCACGACACGCTGACCCTGGAGGCGAGAGGGACGCCCGTCCGCGTCGGCCTCCTCTCCCCCGGCCTGGTCGTCACGGAACTGGTCGCCGGCAACGACCTCCGCTCCGACCTGCGGGGCCGGCGCCAGCAGCTCTACTACCGCGTCCTGTCCGACCCCCTGGACGTCGTCGCCCCCTGGCTCGCCACCCGCATCCTCACGGCCACCCGCAACGGCACCCGGGCGGAACGCCTCACGGGCCCCAAGGCGTGCGGGCGCCTCGCGGCGGCCCTGGTCCGCGGCCGGCTGCACCCGGCGCCACGGGCCTCGTGAACCCCGGCCAACCCCACCCCCCTCTCAAGGAGTTCCCCCATGTCAGAGCTGGCAGGCTGGGTCGATCTCGTCGGCACGCAGCCTTCCCCCGCCGCCCGGAACACGGTCCTCGCGATGGCCCGCGCCCTGCGCGCCGGCACCCCTGAGGACATCCGCCTCTGGGAGGGCCCCGGCGCGGTCATCGCGGTACGCCCGTCACCGGCCGCGACGGGAGCGGGCACGGCCCGGACCGTGACCCTCGCGGCAGCCCGCCCGGCGGAGAACGGCGGTCCCGGCACCGCACCGGCCCTCGCCGGAGCCCCCGCCGACAGTCCCAGGGCCCGCGCCGACACCCCGGCGCTGAAGGGCAACCGCTTCAGCGCCGCCCCAGCGCACAAGCGCGGCCGAGCCGACGCCTCCGGCCCCGCCGTCGAGGCTGACAGCCTCGGCCCCGTAGCCGTCGCCGCCTTCGCCGGGCTCTGTGACAACCGCGCCGGCCTGCCCCCCGCGAGCAGCGCCGGCGAGGCGGTCGCGCGGGCCTGGCTCACCTCCGGGCCCGCGACCCCGGCCCGGCTGCGCGGCTCGTACGCGCTCGCCGTCTGGCAGCCCCGGACCCGTGAACTCACCCTGGCCCGCGACCACTTGGGCACCCGCCCGCTGTACTGGGCGCGCACCCCGACCGGCGTCGCCTTCGCCTCCCGCCCCGACGCCCTCTTCGCCCACCCGGCGCTCCGCGCCCGCCTCGACGGGGACGCCCTGCGCCTGGTCCTGTCCGGCATCAGCGTGCCCGGCCGGACCGTGTTCGCCGACGTGTACGAGGTCCCGGCGGCCCACACCGTCACGTTCACCCCAGCCGGCCGTACCGCGCGCCGCTACTGGCACCCGGAGGCGGCCGGGCACCCCCACGACGCGGACGCCACCGCCGTACACGTCCGGGAACTCCTCGCGGACGCCGTCGCCGAGCAGAGCGGGCATGCGGGGGTGCGGGTGGGCAGTCTGCTGTCCGGGGGGCTCGACTCCAGTGCGCTGGCCGCGCTGCTCGCCGCCCGGGTCGACGGGCCGCTGCCGACCTTCGCCGTCGACTACCAGGGGTACGAGGAGAACTTCCGCCCGCACATCGTGCGGCCGCGCCCGGACAGCCCGTTCGTCCGTGACATGGCCGCGCACCTCGGCTCCGCGCACACCGACGTCGTCCTCACGACCCGTGACCTGACCCGGCCCGCCGTGTGGACGCGGCTGGTCGAGGAGCTGGACCAGCCGCGCCTGTTCGCGGACACCGAGCCGTCGATGTCGCTGCTGTACGGGGCGGTCGCCGGGCGGGCGGACCTGCTGCTCGGCGGCGAGGGCGCGGACGAGCTCTTCGGCGGCTTCCCCTGGTTCCACCATCCGCGCTGGGCGCAGGCCCCCGACTTCCCGTGGACGCCGACGACCGACGAACTCGTCGGCACCCTGTTCGGGCCCGCGCTGAAGGAGCTGGACGTGCGGGCGTTCCGCGCCGACCACTACCGCACGGCCCTCGCCGAACTCCCCGGCCTGCCCGGCGAGGACCCGCAGGAGCGCCGGATGCGGGAGCTGGCGTACCTCTTCACGACCCGTTTCCTGCCCGAACAGCTCGACCGCGCCCACCGCTTCGGCGCCGCCACCGGCATCGACGTACGCCTCCCCTTCTGCGACCCGCGCCTCGTCGAGTACGCCCTCAACATCCCCTGGTCCGTCAAGACCGCCGACGGCCACGAGAAGAGCCCCCTGCGCGCCGCCGTCGCGGACCTCCTCCCCCGGTCGGTCCTCGAACGCCGCAAGTCCGGCTACCCGATGACCCACGACGACGGCTACGACGACACCCTCCGCTCCCGCCTCACGGCCCTGCCCCCCGACGCCCCGGTACGGCCACTGCTGGCGACCGAGGCGCCCCGCTTCAGCCGTACGGAACTGGAGCTGGCGCTGAAGCTGAACGCGTGGCTGGAGCGGTACGGGCTGACGCTGCCCTGAGGCAGGGCCTCGGGGGGGGCTCACTCCCCCGGCAGCAGGCACACCACCCGGCTGAGCCGCATCTCCCCGCCCCGCCGGTACGGCTGGAGCCTGCGCCGGTTCCCGACGTGCTCCGCGCTGTGCTCGAACCGGTGGAAACTCGGCGCGTCCGCCCAGTCGGTGACGACGTAGTACACGTCCTCCTCGTCGGCGGACCGCGCCAGCGCCTGCCCCAGACACCCCGGCCACGCGGCGATCCCGGCCCCCACCTCCGCCCACACCTTCTCGAACTCGGCGCCCTGTCCGGGCACGGTCTCCATCCGCAGCATCACGCGAAAGGGCAGGGAATCCGACATACGACCAACCTCCTGGGCCGGGGTCTCCTCAAGGCGGCGCCCAGTGTCCGTGGCCCGCCTCGACCGCCGCTCGAAGTCCGCCCCTTCGAGCCGTCCTCCACCGCCCTTGGACGGCCCGGCGTCAGCCTCTGCTCCCCCGCGTCCCCTGGAGGAGCCATGACCGCCCCGGCCAAGCCGCCCGCCCTCCGCCCATCCGCGCGCGCCGGCAGACGGGGGCCGCTCGGCTGGCCCCGCTGGTTCACCACCCTGTTCGGCACGGACGTCTGGGAGCGGTTCAGCTTCTACGGCATGACGGCGATCCTCGTCCTGTACGCGACGGAGCCCACCGCCGACGGCGGCCTCGGCCTCTCCGACAGCGACGCGACCCTGCTGTTCGGCCTGTACATGGCGTCCGTGTTCCTGTGCTCGGTCCCGGGCGGCTGGCTCGGCGACCGCCTGTTCGGCTCGTCGAGGGCGGTCCTGTACGGCGGTGTCCTGATCGCCTGCGGCCACGTCTCGATGGCGGTCCCGGGCCATGTCCTGTTCTACCCGGGCCTCCTCCTGATCGCCGCGGGCACGGGCCTGTTGAAGCCGAACATGGCGAACCTGCTGAGCGCCTTCTACGCCCCCGGCGACCGCGCGGCCCGCGACGCCGGGTTCGCGATCTTCTACATGAGCGTCCAGGTCAGCGCGCTGGCCGCCCCGGTGATCGTCGGCGCGGTCGGCGAGACCGTCGACTGGCACCTGGGCTTCGGTCTGGCCGCCGCAGGAATGGCCCTCGGCCTGTTCCAGTACGTACGCGGCACCCGGCACTTCGGCGACACGGGCGCCGCCCCGTCCCGCGCGGCGACCCCGGCCCAGCGCGCCCGCGTCCTGCGGCGCACGCTGGCCGGTGTCGCCGCGGTGACCGTCCTCTACGGCACGGACGCCGCGCTCGGCACCTTCCGGATCGTCCATGTCATGGGCCTGATCGGGCTGTTGACGGTCGTCGTCCCGGCCGTCTTCTTCTGGCGCCTGCTGCGCAACCCCCTCCTCACGCCCGCCGAACGCGTCCGGGTGAAGACGTACATCTGGCTCTTCCTGGCCTCCGCCCTGTTCTGGGCGATGTTCCTCCAGGGCGGCTCGGTCTTCTCCCTGTTCGCGAAGGAGTCCACGGACCGCACGGTCGGCGGTTTCACGATCCCCACGAGCTGGTTCCAGTCGGCGACGCCCTTGTTCGTCCTCCTGACGGCCCCCCTGTTCGCCGCCCTCTGGAGACGCGCCGGCGACCGCTTCAACACGGCCGTCAAATTCGGCATCGGCATGATCTGCACGGCCCTCGCCTACGCGGTGATGTCCCTGGCGGCCTGGCAGTCGGCGTCGGGCCCGGTCTCCCCGTGGTGGCTGGTGGCGGCCTTCCTCCTCCTCGCATCCGGCGAGGTGGCCTTCGCCCCGGTGGGCATGAGCGCCACCACAGCCATAGCCCCCGCGACCTTCGTCAGCCAGATGGTCGGCCTCTTCTGGCTGGCCGGCGCCCTGGGCGGCGGCCTCGGCGGCAACGCCCTCAAAGCCTCCGGCGACGAGACCCCGTCCCCCGCCTACTTCCTCACCCTCGGCCTGATCACCCTGGCCGCCGGCCTGACCCTGATCCTCACCCGCACCCCCTTGGGCCGCCGCCTCACCGTCTGACCCCGGAGCCCCACCATGACCACACCCGCCCCTCCCCCGCCCCAGCCCCTCCTGGCGGGCGAGGACGAGGACACCCGCGAGGACGAACCCCACATCTGGCGGGGGACGGACTGAGGACCCCCCGGCCCCCGCCGGAACCGGAGATCAGGCGCCCTTGCCCGCCGGCTCCAGGATCGCGACGCACTCCAGGTGATGCGTCATCGGGAAGAGGTCGAACGCCCGAAGCGTCCGCACCTTGTACCCCCCGTCCCGGAAGTACCCCAGATCCCGGGCCAGCGCCGCCGGATCGCAGGCGACGTACGCGATCCGCCGGGCCCCCAGCGACGCGAGATGCTGGACGGTCGTGCGGCCCGCGCCCGCGCGGGGCGGGTCGAGGACGATGAGGTCGACCTCGGTGATGCCGGTGCGCGGGAGGACCGACTCGACCTTGCCCTGTTCGATCCGGACGCGGGGGAACTCGGCGAGGTTGTGCCGCGCGTCCTCGACGGCCCGCTTGCCGGACTCGATGCCGAGGACCGCGCCCTTCTCGCCGAGCCGGTCCGCGAGGGCGCCGGCGAAGAGGCCGACACCGCAGTAGAGGTCGAGGGCCATCTCGCCCTTGCGGGGCAGCAGCCCCTGCATGACCGCGAGGACGAGCGTGTCGGCCGCCTTGGGGTGGACCTGCCAGAACCCGCCGCTGCCGACCCGGTGCGTACGCCCGTCGGCGCGCTCGCGGACGAAGGGCCGGCCGTGGACGCGGTGGATGCCGCCGTCCTTCTCCTCGACGCGCATGACGGAGACGGGTTTGTCGAGTTCGACGAGGGGAAGGCGGGCGCCCGGCCGGGGCGTCAGGATGACCTGCCGGTCCTGGGAACCGGTCGCGGCGATCGCCTCGACGGACTCCATCCCGGCCCAGTCCCGCTTCTCGACCCCGAGTTCGGAGACACCCGGCGCCGCGATCATGCAGTGGTCGACGACCTCGACCTCGTGCGAGCGGTGCCGGCGCAGACCGGCGTTGCCGTCCGCGTCGACGGCGTACTGCACCCTCGTACGCCACTGCGGCACCTCGCCGGCGGGCAGCTTGTCACCCTCGGCGGGCATGACCGTGCCGTCCCAGCCGGCCTCCTCGGGGGTGAGCCCGGCGAGGCGCAGGAGCTGCTCGGCGAGGACCTCGCCCTTCATGCGGCGCTGGGCGCCGGGCTTGGCGTGCTGCCAGTCGCAGCCGCCGCACTTCCCGGGCCCGGCGAAGGGGCACGGCGCCTCGACCCGGTCCTTGGACGCGGTGCGCACCTCGACGGCGTCGGCGCGCAGGAACCGCGCGCCCTCCTCGCCCTCGGTGACCCGCGCGAGGACCCGCTCCCCGGGCAGGGCGTGCCGCACGAACAGCACCTGTCCCTCGTCGGTCCGCGCGATGCAGTGCCCGCCGTGCGCGACGGGCCCGACCTCGACCTCGTACTCCCGCCCGACCAGCGACTCCCGTACCTCGCGAGCCTCCCCCGCCTGCTGTTTCCTCGGTTCTGCCTGCATGGCGGGGTGACTCCAGATCGAAAAGGCGACGGGGGTTCCAGGAGCGTCGTACGACGACAGCCGTCCAGTCTAGGCCCTGCGCACCGGGCCGACGACCGGTCTACTCCTCGCGCCCGCTCGGCTCCTTGGCCCGCTCGGGAGACCCCGCCGGCCCCCGCCGTACGGACCCCGGCGCGTTCCACTCCTGCCGGCGCCGGGCGCGCTGCTTGGCGGCCTCGGAGGACTGGAGCTGGTAGGGCACGGAGGTGACCATGATCCCCGGCGTGAACAGCAGGCGTCCCTTGAGCCGCAGGGCGCTCTGGTTGTGCAGCAGATGCTCGTACCAGTGCCCCACCACGTACTCGGGGATGATCACCGACACCGCGTCGCGCGGCGACTCCCGCCGCAGGCTCTTGACGTACTCGATGACGGGCCGCGTGACCTCCCGGTAGGGCGAGTCGAGGACCTTGAGGGGTACGTCGATCCCGCGCCGTTCCCACTCCTCGCGCAGCGCCTTCGTCTCGACGGGGTCGACGTTGACGGTGAGCGCCTCCAGCGTGTCGGACCGCATCAGCTTGGCGAAGGCCAGCGCGCGCAGGGTCGGCCGGTGGATCTTGGAGATCAGCAGCACGGAGTGGACGCGGGAGGGCCGGACGCTGTCGTCGCTGGGGCCCTCGGTGGCGGCGAGTTCCGCCGCGACCCCGTCGTAGTGGCGCCGGATCGCGGTCATCGTCGCGAAGAAGATGACCATCCCGAGCAGCGCGACCCACGCGCCGTGCGTGAACTTGGTGACGAGGACGACGACGAGGACGAGCCCGGTGAAGAAGGCGCCGAACGCGTTGATGGCCCGCGAGCGGACCATGTGCCGCCGCTTCGCCGGGTCGGTCTCGGTGGCGAGGTGGCGGTTCCAGTGCCGGACCATGCCGGTCTGGCTGAGCGTGAAGGAGACGAACACGCCGACGATGTAGAGCTGGATGAGCCGCGTCGAGTCGGCGCCGTAGATCCACACGAGCAGGATCGCCGCGCCCGCGAGGAGCACGATGCCGTTGGAGAAGGCGAGCCGGTCGCCGCGGGTGTGCAGCTGGCGCGGCAGGTAGCGGTCCTGCGCGAGGATCGAGCCGAGCACGGGGAAGCCGTTGTAGGCGGTGTTCGCGGCGAGGAACAGCACGAGCGCGGTGGCCGCGGCGAGCACCACGAACAGGAAGCTGCCCTTGCCGAACACGGCCTCGGCGACCTGCGTGATCACCGGGTTCTGCACATACCCGGACCCGACCTCGACCCCGTTCTTCAGCAGGTCCGTCGCCGGGTTCTCCGCCATCCGTACGTCCGTGACGAGTGCGAGGACGATGATCCCGCAGAACATCGTCACCGCCAGCAGCCCCATCGCGGCGAGGGTGGTGGCCGCGTTCCTCGACTTGGGCTTGCGGAAGGCGGGGACCCCGTTGGAGATCGCCTCGACGCCGGTCAGCGCGGCGCAGCCGGAGGAGAAGGCCCGCAGCAGCAGGAAGACCAGCGCGAACCCGGCGAGCCCCTGGTGCTCGGCCTTGATCTCGTACTGGGCGGTCGGCGCCCGCATCGAGTCGTCCAGGACGAGGCCCCGGTAGGCGCCCCACGCGATCATGATGAAGACGCCCGCGACGAACACGTACGTCGGGATCGCGAAGAGCTTCCCGGACTCCTTCACGCCGCGCAGGTTCATCAGCGTCAGCAGGACGATCACGGCGACCGCGCACGCCGTCTTGTGCTCGACGACGAAGGGGATCGCGGAGCCCAGGTTCTCGATGCCGGAGGCGATGGAGACGGCGACGGTCAGGACGTAGTCGACGAGCAGGGCGCTCGCGACGGTCAGGCCCGCCTTGGGGCCGAGGTTGGTGGTCGCCACCTCGTAGTCGCCGCCGCCGCTCGGGTACGCGTGGACGTTCTGCCGGTAGGAGGCCACCACCGTGAACATCAGGACGACCACCGCGAGGGCGATCCAGGGCGAGAAGTGGTACGCCGACACGCCCGCGATGGACAGGACCAGCAGCACCTCCCCGGGCGCGTAGGCCACGGAGGACAGCGGGTCGGAGGCGAAGACAGGGAGGGCGATGCGCTTCGGCAGGAGCGTTTCCCCAAGCCGATCACTGCGCAGAGCGCGCCCGATCAGGATCCGTTTGGGCACGTCGGTCAGTTTGGACACAACAGAGAATCGTAAGCCTTCGAACAGCCGGTCGCCCCCACCCGGAAACGACCTTCACCGCCCGGTCACACGGAATGAGCCCCTCCGACATCCGCCCGCGAGATCGCCGGGGAGAACCGATACGTTGGAGGTGGGCTGCCCCGGGGCCCTGGACCGGTGGTTCCCCGGGCATGATGTTTGCCTGGCGGTCGCCATCCGGCCGCGATGCTTTGCCCGAAGAGCCGAGAGAGGGACATGAGAACGACAGCGAAGCAGGTCAGCGGACCTGTGGGGAGCGTGGTGTAGGGCCATGCACATCGTCATCATGGGCTGCGGCAGAGTGGGCTCAGCCCTCGCGCAGACCCTGGAGCGACAGGGTCACACGGTCGCGGTGATCGACCAGGACCCGACCGCCTTCCGGCGCCTGGGCTCCTCCTTCGGCGGCCGCCGGGTCACCGGCATCGGCTTCGACCAGGACACCCTGCGCGAGGCCGGCATCGAGGAGGCGGGCGCCTTCGCGGCCGTCTCCAGCGGCGACAACTCGAACATCATCGCGGCCCGGGTGGCCCGCGAGATGTTCGGCGTGGAGAACGTCGCGGCCAGGATCTACGACCCGCGCCGCGCCGAGGTCTACCAGCGCCTGGGCATCCCCACCGTGGCGACGGTCCGCTGGACGGCCGACCAGATGCTGCGCCGGCTCCTGCCGTCCGGCGCCGAGCCGCTGTGGCGCGACCCCACCGGGGGCGTCCAGCTCGCCGAGGTGCACGCGTCGCCGTCGTGGATCGGCCACAAGATCAGCACGCTCCAGGAGGAGACGGGGGTCCGTGTGGCCTTCCTCACCCGGCTGGGCGAGGCGATCCTCCCGACCTCGCAGACGGTCCTCCAGGAAGGCGACCTCGTGCACGTGATGATGCGTACCGACGAGGTCGAGAAGGTCGAGGCGGTCTTCGCGGAAGGCCCCCAGGAAGGCGGTCACCGATGAGGGTCGCCATCGCCGGAGCCGGCGCCGTCGGCCGCTCGATCGCGGGCGAGCTCCTGGAGAACGGCCACGAGGTCCTCCTCGTCGACAAGGCCCCCACGGCCATCTCGGTCGAGCGGGTCCCCCAGGCGGAGTGGCTCCTCGCCGACGCCTGCGAGATCACGTCCCTCGACGAGGCCGCGCTCCAGCGCTGCAACGTCGTCATCGCCGCGACCGGCGACGACAAGGTCAACCTCGTCGTCTCCCTCCTGGCGAAGACGGAGTACGGCGTCCCCAGGGTCGTGGCCCGCGTCAACAACCCCAAGAACGAGTGGCTCTTCAACGAGTCCTGGGGCGTCGACGTGGCGGTCTCCACCCCCCGCCTCATGTCGGCCCTGGTCGAGGAAGCCGTCTCGGTGGGCGACCTCGTCCGCCTCCTCCGCTTCAGCCACGGCGACGCGAACCTCGTCGAGTTGACCCTCCCCGAGGAGTCAGCCCTGGCCGGCACCCAGGTCGGCGACGTCGAATGGCCGGAGGACACGTCCCTGGTCACCATCATCCGCGGCACCCGAGTCCTCACCCCCACCCCGGAAGACTCCCTGGAAGCGGGCGACGAACTCCTGTTCGTGGCAGCCCAGGCGAGGGAGGAACAGCTGGAGGACCTGCTGTCGGTGCGGAGGGAAGAGACGGAAGCGTAAGGGGACAAAAATGGGGGGGTATCGCCGCTCTTGCGGCGATACCCCCCATTTTTTAGGGGCGCGGGGAACTGCGCGATCAACCACAACGAACCCGCACCCGACAACGAACCCCGGGGTCGAAGGGGCGGAGCCCCTTCAAAGGATGGGACGGGTAGGGGCGGCGGGGGCGAAACCCTACTCGGCACCCCGAGCGGCCGCAGCCTTCCGCTCCTCCTCAGCCTTCTCCTCCGCCTCCATCTCGGCGAACACATCGATAGGCGCCGGAGCCTTCGCCAGGAACACCCACGTCAGCCACACGGCCAACAGGAACGGCGGAATCTTCAACGCGATGAGCACCCACCCGAGCTGAGTGGTATCGGCCCACCAGTACAACGGAAACAGAATCGCGCACTTGGCGAGCAGAATGAGCCCCCAGGCCCAACTGGCCTTGGAGTACGCCTTCTTCCGCCCAGGATTCCGGGTCCGCCAGGACAGGTTCTCCTTGAACACGGGCCCGAGCATGAGCCCGATCAGAGGAACCCCGCACAGAGTGGTGACGATGTACGCCAGGGCCAGCCCCAGCGTGTACAGCATCCCCGGCAGATAGAAGTCCTTCGCATTGCCGGTCATCATCGCGAAGACGACCCCGAAGGCGACCCCGAACACCCCACTGAACGCGTGCTTGACGGTCCCCTTCATCACGAGCCGCACCACGACCAGCACGATCGACACGGCAAGCGCGGCGATGGCCGACATGTGCAGGTCTTGATTGATCGTGTAGATCGTGACGAACAGCAGCCCGGGCATCACCGTCTCGACCATGCCCCGCACGCCACCGAACGCCTCGAACAACGCGGCCTCGGTCACCGCCCGTGCATCCCGCGCCTGCTCTTCTCCGGTCGGCTTGTCGAGCGACGTCACCGGCTACTCCCTACCGAGGGGTCTCAGTTCGTACTTAGGATTGAACAGCACACGCCGACCTCTGCTCATCGAGATCCGCCCCGAGGCGATCAACCGCCGCCCCGGCTCTATGCCGACGATGGAGCGCCGCCCCAGCCACACCACGTCCAACGCGGCGGACCCGTCGAACAGCTCCGCCTCCAGCGCCGGCACCCCGGCCCTCGGCCGCAGAGTGACCGTGCGCAACGTACCAGTAACGGTCACGATCTGCCGATCCCGGCAGTCCTCTATCCGCGTGCACCCGGCGGTCTCGGCGTCCTCCCGCAGCTCCTCGGACTCCAGGTCCTCCTGCGAGGAGGAAAGCCGGTCGAGCATACGCCGGAACCGGCCCACCGGTTTCTCGGAATGCGGCACAGCACTCATACCTGAAAGCGTACCGGCCCCACCGAGACCCCCCACGTCTCCCCTCGCCTCCCCTCACTTCTCGAACCGGTACCCCATCCCCGGCTCCGTGATGCCGCATCCCCCGGGGGCCGCCCCCCGGACCCCCGGCCACTTCCCCGGCTCACTTCTCGAACCGGTACCCCATCCCCGGCTCCGTGATGAAGTGCCGAGGATGCGCCGGGTCCCCCTCCAGCTTGCGGCGCAGCTGCGCCATGTACACCCGCAGGTAGTTCGTCTCCGTCCCGTACGACGGCCCCCACACCTCCTGGAGCAGCTGCCGCTGGCTGACCAGCCGCCCGGTGTTGCGCACGAGCACCTCCAGGAGATGCCACTCGGTCGGTGTGAGGCGTACGTCCCGCCCGCCCCGGTTGACCTTCTTCGCCGCGAGGTCGACGGTGAACCCCTCGGTCTCGACCAGCACCTCCCCCTCCCCGGGCCCCACCGGCTCGGCCCTGCGCACAGCAGCCCGCAGCCGCGCCAGCAGCTCGTCCATCCCGAACGGCTTGGTGACGTAGTCGTCGGCCCCCGCGTCCAGCGCCTGCACCTTCTCGTCCGAGGAGTGCCGCGCGGACAGCACGAGGATCGGCACCCTCGTCCACCCCCGCAGCCCCTTGATCACCTCGACCCCGTCCATGTCGGGCAGCCCCAGGTCGAGCACGACGACGTCGGGGTGCCGAGCCGCCGCCAGCTGCAACGCGCTCGCCCCGTCGTGCGCCGCGTCCACCTCGTACTTGCGCGCCTTGAGGTTGATCACGAGCGCCCGCACGATCTGCGGCTCGTCGTCGACCACGAGCACTCTCGTAGGACCCTGGGGGTTCCCCCCGCCGGCGCTCATCATGTGCCCTGCCTCTCGGACGTTCCCAACGGTTCTGCCACACCGACCCCACCAGCACCAAACGGCTCCGCCGCCGCCTCCCCCGCTGCACACACCCCCTCCGCCGCCCGCAGTGTCAGCACCATCGTGAGTCCACCCCCCGGCGTGTCCTCCGCGGCCAGTGTCCCGCTCATCGCCTCCACGAACCCCCGTGCCACGGCGAGCCCGAGTCCGACCCCGGCGCCGCGCGGAGCGTCACCGTACCGCTGGAAGGGCGCGAAGATGCGCTCCTTCGCGTCGTCGGGCACCCCGGGCCCCCGGTCCACGACCCGCACCTCGACCCGCTGGGAGAGCGCGCTCGCGGCGACCAGCACCGTCTGCCCCGGCGGGCTGTACTTGACGGCGTTCTCCACGAGGTTGGCGACGGCCCGCTCCAGCAGCCCGGCGTCGACGGACACCATGGGCAGCGTCTCCGGGATGTCCAGCTCGACGCTGTCCTCGGGCACCCCGCCGAGCGCCATCGGCACGACTTCGTCGAGGTCGATCTCCCGCACGATCGGCGTGACCGTCCCGGTCTGGAGCCGTGACATGTCCAGCAGGTTCCCGACGAGGTGGTCGAGCCGGTCCGCGCCCTCCTCGATCCCTTCGAGCAGTTCCGCCTGGTCCTCCTCGGACCAGGCCACGTCGTCGGACCGCAGGCTGGAGACCGCGGCCTTGATCCCGGCCAGCGGCGTGCGCAGGTCGTGGCTGACGGCGGCGAGCAGTGCCGTCCGGATCCGGTTGCCCTCGGCGAGCGCGCGGGCCTGGTCGGCCTCCTCCTGGAGCCGGCGCCGGTCGAGGACGACGGCGGCCTGGGCCCCGAACGCGGCGAGCACCCGCCGGTCCTCGGCCGGCAGCACCCGCCCGGTCAGCGCGAGCGCCATGTGGTCGCCGACGGGCACGTCCACATCGGCGTCCTCGGGCCGCCCGACCTCCCGCCCGAACCCGACGCGCCCGGCGCAGGTCCACGGCGCGACGTCGCTCTCCCGCTCCAGCAGCGCCGCCGACTCCATCCCGAAGGTCTCCCGCACCCGCTCCAGGAGCGCTTCGAGGCTGGTCTCCCCGCGCAGCACGTTCCCCGAGAGGAACGACAGGATCTCCGACTCGGCCCGCAGCCGGGCGGCCTGGTGGGTGCGCCGGGCGGCGAGGTCGACGACGGAGGCGACGGATATCGCCACCCCGACGAAGATCACGATGGCGACGATGTTCTTCGGGTCGGCGATCGTGAACCGGTGCAGCGGGGGTGTGTAGAAGTAGTTCAGCAGCAGGGAGCCGAGCGCCGCCGAGGCCAGCGCCGGCAGCAGCCCGCCGAGCAGCGCGGCGGCGACGGTCAGCGCCAGGAACAGCAGCATGTCGTTGGCGAGGCCGAGGTGGACGGTGTTCAGCAGCAGCGCGAGCCCCACCGGTCCGCCGACGCCGACGAGCCAGCCCCACAGGATGCGGGCCCGCCCGAGCCGGGCACCCCGGGCCACGGGCAGTCCGCGCCCCTTGGCGACCTCCTCGTGGGTGACGATGTGGACGTCCAGGTCGGGCCCCGACTCCCGGGCGACGGTCGCCCCGACGCCGGGCCCGAACATGTACTGCCACGCCTTGCGCCGCGAGGACCCGAGCACGATCTGTGTCGCGTTCGCGCCCCGCGCGAAGTCCAGCAGGGCGGCGGGGATGTCGTCCCCGACGACGTGGTGGAAGGTGCCGCCGAGGTCCTCGACCAGCGTCCGCTGGACGGCGAGTTCCTTCGGGGAGGCGGAGGTGAGCCCGTCGCTGCGGGAGATGTACACGGCGAGCACCTCGCCGCCGGCGCCCTTCTCCGCGAGCCGGGACGCCCGCCGGATCAGGGTGCGTCCTTCGGGGCCGCCGGTCAGTCCGACGACGATCCGCTCGCGGGAGCCCCAGATCGCGGAGACCCGGTGCTCGCTGCGGTACTGGTTCAGGTACTCGTCGACCCGGTCGGCCACCCACAGCAGCGCGAGTTCCCTGAGCGCGGTGAGGTTCCCGGGCCGGAAGTAGTTCGAGAGCGCGGCGTCGACCTTGTCGGGCCGGTAGATGTTGCCGTGGGCCATCCGGCGGCGCAGGGCCTGGGGCGACATGTCCACCAGTTCGACCTGGTCGGCCCGCCGCACGACCTCGTCGGGCACGGTCTCGCGCTGGCGTACGCCGGTGATGGACTCGACGACGTCCCCGAGGGACTCCAGGTGCTGGATGTTCACCGTGGACACGACGTCGATGCCGGCGGCGAGCAGGTCCTCGACGTCCTGCCAGCGTTTGGCGTTGCGCGAGCCCGGTACGTTCGTGTGCGCCAGTTCGTCCACCAGGGCGACCGCGGGGGCGCGGCGCAGTACCGCGTCCACGTCCATCTCGGTGAAGACGCCGCCCCGGTAGTCGATCTCCCGGCGCTCGACCTCCTCCAGGCCGTGCAGCATCACCTCGGTGCGCGGCCGGCCGTGGTGTTCCACGAACGCCACGACACAGTCCGTACCCCGCTCGACCCTGCGGTGCGCCTCCGACAGCATCGCGTACGTCTTGCCGACGCCCGGCGCCGCACCGAGATAGATCCGAAGCTTCCCGCGCGCCATGCCCTCATTGTCTTCCGCCGGCCACCATGTGTGCAGCGAAGACGTTACGACCCTTTCGTCAGACAAATCAGACACTCTCTCCACCACCACCCCACCTTTGACGCAACCCTGACACCCCACCGGTTCCCCGGCCGCTCCGGTCAGGTCCGGTCCGGTCCGATCAGGTCCTTCTGCCCCTTCATCGGAAGATCCCGGCCGATCGGTTCACACCCCGCGAGATTTTCTCGGCCCCGCGAAACCGGCCCGGCTCGGCCCCCGGAAGAACCGCATGCGAAAAGGCCGAGCCCTCCAGGACCCGGCCCTTCCACGATCTCGCCAGAAAACCTCAGCGCACCTCGGTGATCTCCGGTCCGCGCTGCAACTGCCCCATGCCGCCGGAGAACCGGGAGCCCTCCTCCTGCTGCTGGACCCCTTCGGGAACCATCTGCGCGTCGTTCGGCAGCTTGAGGACGATCGGGTCGCGGGGCGCCATCGGGCCCTCGCCGCGCACGACGACCGTGTCCCGGAAGATCTCCTCCAGCACCCCGGCGGCCTGCGGCTGCACGGCCCCCTGTCCGGAGATGACCCCGCGCAGGAACCACCGCGGCCCGTCCACGCCGACGAAGCGCACGACGTGGAACCCGCTCTGTCCGTCCGGCAGCTGCACCGGCACCTGCGCGCGCAGCTCCCAGCCCAGCGGTCCTTCGACCTCGTCGATGATGCCGCCCTGCTGGGTGATGCCGGAGGCGATCTCCTCGCGCACCTCGCCCCAGATGCCCTCGCGCTTGGGCGCGGCGAACGCCTGGAGCTGGACGGCGCTGTCGCGCAGCACGACGGTCGCCGCGACGATCGCGTCGCCCGCGACCTCGACCCGCAGTTCCATGCCGTCGACGCCGGGCACGAAGAGCCCGCCGAGGTCGACGCGGCCCTCGGCGGGGTCGCTCACCTCGGTGCTGTCCCAGGGGCCGTCGGGCCGGGGCTCGGGTTCGAGCCGTACGCGCTCGCGCGGGCCGCCCGTCTCGTCCGCCTCAGTGTCGACGCTGTCGACGACCTGCTCGGCCTCGCCGGCCGCGCCCTCGGCGGCATCCTTCTTCTTGCGACGTCCGAACACGTCACTGTCCTTCCCGGTCGGATACGACCGAAGCGTATCGATTCCCACCCGTTGTGCCGCCTGTGGCGACGTCACCGCTCGTGCTGTCCGTTCCCACCGCGGCGTGGCCGCCGGTGGATCCGAAGCCCCCCTCGCCCCGAGCCGAGCCGGGAAGTTCCGCGACCTCCTGGAAGCGGACCCTCTCGACCTGCTGGACGACCAGTTGGGCAATCCGGTCGAAGCGTTCGAACCGCACCGCCTCGCGCGGATCGAGGTTCACCACGATCACCTTGATCTCCCCACGGTACCCGGCATCAACCGTCCCCGGGGCATTCACGAGAGCCACTCCGCACCGGGCCGCCAGCCCGGACCGGGGGTGCACGAAGGCCGCGTACCCCTCGGGGAGGGCGATGGCGACCCCGGTGGGCAGGACGGCCCGCTCGCCGGGTTTCAGCTCGCACTCCTCGGTGGTGCGCAGATCGGCTCCCGCGTCACCGGGCTGCTCGTACGCCGGCAGCGGTACGTCGGGGTCGACGCGCCGGATCCGGACGGCGAGTTCTGGACGGGGCTCACGGCTCACGGGGTCACCTCGGGGGCGAGGGCGGTTCCGAAACACTGTTCGTAGTGGGCACCCGCGAGCGCGCCGGGCGCGGTCGCGTCGGGGTGACGCACCGGTGCCGGGACGTCGGCCGGAGGCTGAGGAGCTGCGGAAGGACCACTCACAGGCGCAGACCTTACCCGCCCGTCCCTCACCCTCGGCCACCCTGTGCTCACCGCTCTTACCCACCGGTCACCTCCACGCGCCCCGCCCCGGCCCCGGCGCCGCCGTGTCCCCGTGCCAAGCTTGGCCCATGCAGCTCTCCACCACCCCGTACGAAGAACGCCTCACCGCCCCCCGCTCGTGGTGGTTCCTGTCGTTCCTCGTGGGCGTCTCGCTGGCCCTGGTCATGCTGCCGTTCGGCACGCTGCCGCTGCTGGGGGGCCTGGTCGGGGGGACGGCGGCGGCGGCCGTCGTGGCCAGTGCGTACGGTTCGCCGCGCATCCGCGTGGTGGGCGGTTTCCTGATCGCGGGGGACGCGAAGATCCCGGTCACGGCGCTCGGCGAGGCGGAGGTCCTGGACCCTGAGGAGGCGCGCGCCTGGCGTACGTACAAGGCGGACACGCGCGCGTACCTGCTGCTGCGGGCGTACATCCCGGGCGCGCTGCGCGTCCTGGTGACGGACCCCGAGGACCCGACGCCGTACCTGTACCTGTCGACGCGGGCGCCCGAGCGGCTGGCGCAGGCCCTCAAGGAGGCCCGGGAGGCCACCGTCTAGGGCGTCAGCGTCCGAGTTCCCCACGGCTGCCTGGCGCGCGGATGTCGAGCGGTTCGGCGGGCTTCTCCAGGGGTGGGAGCGCGAGGAGCGCGTCCCACGGAATCTGGCGCTTTCTGAGGTCCTCGCGGAGTTTCGCCGCGAGTTTTCTGGTGTCCCTGCGGTTCATGACGGCCCCGACGGCGGCGCCGACCAGGAAGGGGACCAGGTTCGGCAGGTTGCGCACCATCCGCTTCATGATCTGCTGGCGCAGTTCGCGCTTCATCTGGCCGCCGAGCGCGGAGTTCACGGAGGACGGCTTGAGGACGTCCACGCCGCGTTCGCCGGACCAGGAGCGCAGGTAGGCCGTACTGCGGTCCTTGAGGTTGCCGGGCGGGCGCAGGCCGTACACCTCGTGGAGTTCGGCGATCAGTTTCAGTTCGATCGCGGCGACGCCGGTGATCTCCGCCGCCAGTTCCGCGGGCATCGCGGGCGGGACGGGCAGCATCGCCGCGGCGCCGACGCCCGCGCCGACGGTCGCGGACGCGTTCGCGGCGCCCGCCACGAGCTTGTCCGCGAGCTCCTCGGGCCCGAGGCCGGGGAACTGGCCGCGGAGCGTCGGGAGGTCGCGTACGGGGATTCTGGGGGCGTTCTCGATGATCCGGTCCGCGAGGTACCCGAGGCCCGCCTTGGCCCGGCTGCGGCCCTTGTGGACGCCTTCCCGGGCCAGGCCCCGGGCCCGGTCCCTGATCACCGCGGCCGACCGCCTGGCGACGGCCGCGGTGCTGTGCTGCGGCGCCGGGAGGTCAGCCCCGTCCGCCGCCGGTTCGAGCGAGGTCGATCCTGCGTCGGATGAACCTCGCCCGTCGTCACGCACGCCGAGAGGGTCGTACGACCCTTGGTCCGCTCTCCTCAGGGGGAAGCGGCGCTTCCGGGGAGGGGTCGAGCCAGTCACGGCCGACCCGCCCTCAGTCGCAGTCGCGGCAGATCGGCTGACCGTTCTTCTCGCGGGCCAGCTGGCTGCGGTGGTGCACCAGGAAGCAGCTCATGCAGGTGAACTCGTCCTGCTGCTTGGGCAGCACCCGGACAGCCAACTCCTCGTTGGAGAGGTCGGCGCCGGGCAGTTCCAGGCCCTCGGCGGCCTCGAACTCGTCGACGTCTACTGCGGATGCCGACTTGTCGTTCCGCCTGGCCTTCAGCTCTTCCAGACTGTCGGAATCGACGTCGTCGTCGGTCTTGCGTGGGGTGTCGTAATCGGTTGCCATGGTCGCTCTCCCCCTCTGGGTGAATGCGGTGTCTCCAGCGCACGTAACGCGTGAGAGGCCGGACTTGTGCCCGCCTTGAGGCGGAGATTTTGCCTCACATCAAGGTCTGTTACTCAATCGACACCCAACCGGAGCCCTCACGGGTGATCGGGTTGGATGGCGATCGGGACCGTACACGGTCCGAATGTCGCACTTCAAAGGCGTCCCACCGTGTACTTCCCGTCATCCGGACCCTCGAAAACCCGGATTTTCCGGGCCTTATGGCGGCCTTCATGATCACAGTGAGTAGATGGCCGGAAATTCGCCCTTGTGATCGATCACACACATGAGCACGGGGTCGAAGCCCCGAAAATTCCGCGCAAAGCGAACGCTCCCGCGTGTGTCGGGCCCCATGATCTCAGAGCGGCAGGGTGACACGCATCACCAGCCCCCCTCCCTCCCTCGGCTGGGCCGCGATGTGCCCGCCGTGCGCCCGCGCGACCGACCTCGCGATCGACAGCCCGAGCCCCACCCCCTTGTCGCTGCCGGTGCGCTCCGTACGCAGCCGCCGGAACGGCTCGAAGAGGTTGTCGATCTCGTACGCCGGGACCACAGGACCGGTGTTCGACACCACCAGCACCGCCTGTCCGTGCTGCACCTCGGTGCTGACCTCGACCCAGCCGTCCTCGGGCACGTTGTAGCGCACCGCGTTCTGCAGCAGGTTCAGCGCGATCCGCTCCAGCAGGACGCCGTTGCCCTGGACCACGGCGCGCTGCCGCTCGCCCCGGACCTCGACGCCCTTGGCCTCGGCCTCGCCGTGCACCTGGTCGATCGCCTGCCCGGCCACCTCCGCGAGGTCCACGGGCTTGCGCTCGACGATCTGGTTGTCGCTGCGGGCGAGCAGCAGCAGGCCCTCCACGAGCTGCTCGCTGCGCTCGTTGGTCGCCAGCAGCGTCTTGCCGAGCTGCTGGAGCTCCACGGGCGCACCAGGGTCCGACAGATGGACCTCCAGCAGCGTCCGGTTGATCGCCAGCGGCGTACGCAGCTCGTGGGACGCGTTCCCGACGAACCGCTGCTGCGCCGTGAACGCCCGCTGCAAGCGCGCCAGCATGTCGTCCAGCGTGTCCGCCAGCTCCTTCAGCTCGTCGTCCGGGCCGTCCAGCTCGATACGGCGGGACAGGTCCGAACCGGCGACCGCGCGCGCGGTGCGCGTGATGCGGCCCAGCGGGGTGAGCACCCGGCCGGCCATCGCGTACCCGAAGGCGAAGGCGATGACCGCGAGCCCCAGGAGGGCCAGCAGGGAGCGGCTGAGGAGGTTGTCCAGGGCGTCCTGGCGGCGGTGGTCGACGCAGGCGCTGATCGCCGCGTTGAACTCCGACAGCGACAGCCCGTCGCTGTTGGAGATGTTGTTGACGGCCGGGCAGTAGAGGCTCTCCACCTTGGTCTGGCCGCTCACGATCTTGAACGGCTGCTGGTTGCCCGTGTTGATCGCCTGTGCGGCCAGGAGGTAGATGATCGACAGCAGCAGGATGCCGGCGATCAGGAACATGCCGCCGTACAGCAGCGTGAGCCTTATGCGGATCGTCGGGCGCAGCCACGGGAAGGGCAGCTCGGGACGGCGGGGGTCCCAGGTGGGTTTCGGGGGCGCCTGGGGAGGCGCGGGTGTCGCGGCCATGGTGGATCAGATCCGGTAACCGGAGCCGGGCACGGTGACGATCACGGGCGGCTCACCGAGCTTGCGGCGCAGTGTCATGACCGTGACACGGACGACGTTGGTGAACGGGTCCGTGTTCTCGTCCCACGCCTTCTCCAGGAGCTGTTCCGCCGACACGACGGCTCCTTCGGAGCGCATCAGCACCTCAAGGACCGCGAACTCCTTCGGCGCGAGCTGCACCTCGCGGCCGTCCCGGAACACCTCGCGGCGGTTGGGGTCGAGCTTGATGCCCGCGCGCTCCAGGACCGGCGGCAGCGGCACGCTCGTACGCCGTCCCAGGGCGCGCACGCGCGCGATCAGCTCGCTGAACGCGAAGGGCTTCGGCAGGTAGTCGTCGGCGCCGATCTCCAGGCCCTCGACACGGTCGCTGACGTCGCCGGACGCCGTGAGCATCAGCACGCGCGTGGGCATGCCGAGTTCGACGATCTTGCGGCAGACGTCGTCGCCGTGGACGAGGGGGAGGTCCCGGTCGAGGACGACCACGTCGTAGTCGTTGACGCCGATGCGTTCCAGGGCGGCCGCACCGTCGTACACGACGTCGACGGCCATGGCCTCCCGGCGCAGTCCGGTGGCCACCGCATCGGCGAGCAGTTGCTCGTCCTCGACGACGAGTACGCGCACGTCGCTTGTCCTTCCTGTGTCCACCCGCGGGGCGCTTCGAACGGGCCCGCGCGGGCAGGGGGCTGCATGGTGTGTGTGAACCCATCCTGCCCTTTTCGGCCATAAGTCGGCTGTAAGGCGGGCGAGGGCCCGAAGCGGAGGTCCGGTGAGCGCCGGATGAAATGAAGGTGTGAAGCCCGGGAATGCCAGATTTTCTCGTCGGGTTGAGGTTTCCGTGGAAGGGAGCGGGGGGAGGAAGCGTTACACCCCGCGATCACACTCTGCTCGTTCCGCATCCCCGTGCGGTACGGCCGCTTTCGTCTCGTCGTTCGATGCGTCTCGCAGAGCGGACGTGGGTGCCCGGCACCGTCGCCGCCCAGCGCGTCCGGTGTGCTGGGCATCTGCCGCAGACGTGATCGCCCCTTCCGACTGGCACACCCCCGTGCCATCGACCCACGACCCAGGACGAGGGGGCGCAGCATGGACGCTTTCACCGCAGGACTCCTCCAGCGCATAAGGGCGACCGAGACAGACCTGAGCCGTGCTCAGGACGAGGGGGACGACTTCCTCGTCGAGGTGGAACAGGCGGAACTCGACGATCTGCGGCGGCTGGCCGCGGAGCACGGCGTCGAGGTCGGTGCCTGAGCAGTTGCAGGGGCTGATGTTCTCGGCCTGACGTGAGGAACCCCCGGTGAATCCAGCGCCGGGGGTTCTTCGCGTTCGCTCGGGGTCTGCGGCCCGTCAGCCCTGCCAGGCTCCCAGGTCCTCCAGGAGCTCCTGGAGGGGCTCGAAGACGCCGGGCGGGGCCGCGATGGTCAGGGCCGTCGAGAGGGCGTCTCCGGGGCGTCCTCCGGTCAGGGCGCCCGCTTCCCTGGCGATCAGGTCGCCCGCCGCGTAGTCCCAGGGGTTCAGGCCGCGTTCGTAGTAGCCGTCCAGGCGGCCCGCGGCGACGTCGCAGAGGTCGATGGCGGCCGAGCCGCCCCGGCGGATGTCCCGGACCCGGGGGATCAGCGCGGCGGCCACGGCGGCCTGGGAGGTGCGGCGTTCGGTGGTGTAGCCGAAGCCGGTGGAGATCAGGGCCCGCTCCAGGGGCGGCGCCTCGCGGGCCTTCAGGGGGCGGTCCTCCCCGGCGGCCGTGACCCAGGCGCCCCGGCCCCGTACGGCCTGGTAGGTCTCGCCCCGCAGGGGGGCGTGGACGACGCCCACGACCGTCTCGCCGTTGTGCTCGGCGGCGATGGAGACGGCCCAACTGGGCAGGCCGTAGAGGTAGTTGACCGTGCCGTCGAGCGGGTCGATGATCCAGCGGACGCCCGAGGTGCCCTCCTCGGAGGCGCCCTCCTCACCGAGGAAGCCGTCGTCGGGGCGGTGCCCGCCTATCAGGCCGGTGATGAGCTTCTCGGCCGCGATGTCCATCTCGGTGACGACGTCGATGGGGCTCGACTTGGTGTGCGCGACCGCGAGATCGGTGGGGCGGCCGTCGCGCAGGAGGGCGCCCGCCTTGTCGGCCGCTTCCTGGGCGAGGCCGAGGAGTTCGTCGTACAGCGTCTCGGCAGGCAGCGTCTCGTTGGGCATGGGGCTCCTCACGCGTAGGGGCTGTCGGCGCCCGCGGCGGCGGGCTTGGGGGCGCGGGTGGGGCAGCAGCCGACCGGGCACAGGTCGGCGGTCGGGCCGAGGGCGCCCAGGGCGCAGGGGGTGACCTCGCGGCCGGACTCCGTGGCCGCGCGCTCCAGGACGAGGTCGCGGACGGCGGCGGCGAAGCGCGGGTCCGCGCCGACCGTGGCCGAACGGCGCATCGGCAGGCCCAGTTCCCCGGCCTTGGCCTTGGCCTCGGTGTCGAGGTCGTAGAGGACCTCCATGTGGTCGGAGACGAAGCCGATGGGGGCGATGACCACCGCGGGGGCGCCCGCCTCGTGCAGCTCTTCGAGGTGGTCGCAGATGTCGGGTTCCAGCCACGGGATGTGCGGGGCGCCGGAGCGGGACTGGTAGACGAGCTGCCAGGGGTGGTCGGCGCCGGTGCGCTCGCGCACGGCGTCGGCGATCAGCCGGGCCGTCTCCAGGTGCTGTTCGACGTACGCGCCGCCGTCGCCGTGGTCCTCCACGGGGCCCGAGGTGTCGGCGGAGGCGGTGGGGATGGAGTGCGTCGAGAAGGCGATGCGGGCGCCGCCCCGGACGTCCTCGGGGAGGTCGGCGAGGGACTCCACGATCCCGTCGACCATGGGGTCCAGGAAGCCCGGGTGGTTGAAGTAGTGGCGCAGCTTGTCGACCTTCGGCAGGTCGAGGCCCTCGGCCGCGAGGGCCGCGAGCGAGTCGGCGAGGTTCTCGCGGTACTGGCGGCAGCCCGAGTACGAGGCGTACGCGCTGGTGGCGAGGACGAGGACGCGGCGGCGCCCGTCGGCGATCATCTCGCGCAGGGTGTCCGTCAGGTACGGGGCCCAGTTGCGGTTGCCCCAGTAGACCGGCAGGTCCAGGCCGTGTTCGGCGAAGTCCTTGCGCAGGGCGTCGAGCAGGGCGCGGTTCTGGTCGTTGATCGGGCTGACCCCGCCGAAGAGGAAGTAGTGCTGCCCGACTTCCTTCAGGCGTTCGGTGGGGATGCCTCGCCCACGCGTCACGTTCTCCAGGAACGGGACCACGTCGTCCGGACCTTCGGGACCGCCGAAGGACAGCAGGAGCAGGGCGTCGTAGGGGGTGGCATCGAGCGCGTCTGACATGGGTCGATCCTCCCACCCGGCACTGACAACGGGGAAACGGCGGGGTGTCCTGCCGGAGTTCCCGCGGCCGGCAAGCGTGGTGCGTACGGGTGACCCGGCCCGTAAGCTGTATGGGCCGAGTTGGCGCCTTACGAGCCGTACCGCGAAGCCGCCACCACCCGCACCCCGCCGAGCCGCCGGCCTGGTGCGGCCGCCCCGTACGACCGGAGACCGCCTTGGCCAGCCCTTATCGCGCACTGTTCGCCGCTCCCGGCACGAAGAGTTTCGCGACCGCCGGGTTCGTCGGGCGGATGCCGCTGTCGATGATGGGCATCGGCGTGGTCACGATGATCTCGCAGCTCACCGGCCGCTACGGCCTCGCGGGCGCACTGTCGGCGACCATCGCGCTGTCCGCCGCGCTGGTCGGACCGCAGATCTCCCGGCTGGTGGACCGGCACGGCCAGCGCCGGGTGCTGCGCCCGGCGACGCTGGTCGCGCTGTCCGCCGCGGCCGGGATGCTGGTGGCGGCGCACTGGTCGTGGCCGGACTGGTCGCTGTTCGTGTTCGCGGCGGGCATCGGGGCGGTGCCGAGCCTCGGGGCGATGGTCCGCGCGCGGTGGGCCGCCCTGTACCGGGGGACGCCGCAGCTGCACACGGCGTACTCGTTCGAGTCGGTCGTCGACGAGGTGTGCTTCATCTTCGGGCCGATCATCTCCATCGGGCTGTCCACGGCCTGGTTCCCGGAGGCGGGGCCGCTGCTGGCGGCGTGCTTCCTCGCGGTGGGCGTCTTCTGGCTGACCTCGCTGCGGGCCACCGAGCCGAAACCGCACCCCCGCGCGCGCAGGGGCGGCGGTTCCGCGCTGCGCTCGCCGGGGCTCCAGGTGCTGGTGGCCACGTTCGTGGCGACGGGGGCGATCTTCGGGGCGGTGGACGTGGTGACCGTCGCGTTCGCCGACGAGCGGGGCCACAAGGCCGCCGCGAGCCTCGTCCTGGCGGTCTACGCGGCCGGTTCCTGCGCGGCGGGGATCGTGTTCGGGCTGCTGCGCCTCTCGGGGCCGCCGGGGCGGCGCTGGCTGCTGGGCGTCCTGGCGATGGCCGTGAGTATGATCCCCCTCCTACTGGTCGGAAACTTGCCGTTTCTGGCTGTGGCGCTCTTCGTCGCGGGCCTGTCCATCGCTCCCACGATGATCACGACGATGTCCCTCATCGAAGAGCACGTACCACGCGCGCAACTCACCGAGGGCATGACCTGGATCAGCACCGGCCTCGCCGTCGGGGTCGCGCTCGGCTCCTCGGTGGCCGGCTGGGTGATCGACGCGGCCGGTGCGCGCGCGGGGTACGGGGTTCCGGCGGTGTCCGGGGCCGTCGCGGTCGTGGTCGGTTTCCTGGGGTACCGCCGGCTCAGCAAGCCGGCTACGGGTCGGGGAGGCACCGTTGAGCAGCACAGCGAGCGGGAAGAGCGGCACGTGGCGTAACTGGGGAGGGAACGTCGTCGCCCGTCCCGCGCGGGAGGTCGAGCCCGCCTCCGTGGAGGAGTTGTCCGCCGCCGTACGGCAGGCCGCCGAGGACGGCCTGAAGGTGAAGGCCGTCGGTACGGGGCACTCGTTCACGTCGATCGCAGCGACCGACGGTGTGTTGATCCGCCCTCAACTATTGACCGGCATCCGCAACATTGATCGCGATGCCATGACCGTCACGGTCGAGGCGGGGACCCCGCTCAAGAGGCTCAACATGGCCCTCGCGCGCGAGGGCCTGTCGCTCACCAACATGGGCGACATCATGGAGCAGACCGTCTCCGGCGCCGCCTCCACCGGCACGCACGGCACGGGCCGCGAGTCCGCGTCGATCGCCGCGCAGATCAAGGGACTTGAGCTGGTGACGGCGGACGGTTCCGTTCTCACCTGCTCCGAGAAGGAGAACCCCGAGGTCTTCGCGGCCGCGCGGATCGGCCTGGGCGCCCTGGGGATCGTCACCGCGATCACGTTCGCCGTGGAGCCGCTCTTCCTGCTCACCGCGCGCGAGGAGCCGATGCCGTTCGAGCGGGTGCTCGCCGAGTTCGACGCTCTGTGGGCCGAGAACGAGCACTTCGAGTTCTACTGGTTCCCGCACACCGGCAGCACCAACACCAAGCGCAACAACCGCAGCGCCGGCCCGCGCCGGCCGGTGAGCCAGGTCAGGGGCTGGGTCGAGGACGAGCTGCTGTCCAACGGCGTCTTCCAGGTGGCCCAGTGGGTCGGCCGGGCGGCTCCCGCGACGATCCCCGCGATAGCCCAGGTCTCCAGCAAGGCGCTCTCCGCGCGCACGTACACCGACATCCCGTTCAAGGTGTTCACCTCGCCGCGCCGGGTGCGGTTCGTGGAGATGGAGTACGCCGTCCCGCGCGAGGCGGTGACCGAGGTCCTGCGCGAGCTGCGGACGGCCGTGGAGCGCTCGGACCTGCGGGTCAGCTTCCCGGTGGAGGTGCGCACCGCTCCGGCCGACGACATCACGCTGTCCACGGCGTCCGGCCGCGACAGCGCGTACGTCGCCGTCCACATGGTCCGGGGCACCGCCTACCAGGCGTACTTCACGATCGCCGAGCGCATCTTCACGGCGCACGAGGGGCGCCCGCACTGGGGCAAGGTGCACACCCGGGACGCCGAGTACTTCGCGCGCGTGTACCCGCGCTTCGGCGAGTTCACGGCGCTGCGGGACCGGCTGGATCCGGATCGGCTGTTCCAGAACGACTATCTGCGGAGGGTGCTGGGGCAGTAGCGGGCGGGCTCGGGGCGGGGCTCTCGTCCCGGGGCGCCTCCGAGGGGGACGGTTCGTCGCCGGAGCCGGAGGGAGCCGTGGAGTCGGTGAGGGCGTGCCCTCGGGGGTCCGCGAGGAGTCCGTGGAGTTCCCGGACGACGAACCGCGCCCCGGGACCGCGTCACTGACGGCCGAACCTCCCTTTCCCCTAGTTGATCAACAATTGATCAACTATCCATGCAAGAAGGTGACGTCAGGACGTAACCGAAAGTTCCGATTCCGGATGATCCGTGAAGTAAGCCACGTTCAAGATCCCGAAAACAGGGGAATGCACGGCCAAGTCGCACCTCTTGCGAGAAGTTGAGGGGCGCGGCAATCCACGCACGTGGCCCAAATGGAGTACTGTTGCGAGCCCTGGGCCCGGCCTCCCTACAGGGTGTCCGGGGCCTTGCTGGACCGCCAGGAGGGGAACCAGTTGCACAGGGTGACGGGGTCAGTCACTTAGCGTGGCGAATCGGTAACCGTGCCATAACGGCGATCCAGGGCCCGTGCCCGACACGCCGGGCAACTCGGCAAGGTTGTGGCAGGCTGCACCCGGGCAGGCCACACTCGACTAGCGGAAGCAGCGACGCACGTGACGTCGGCAGGCACCACCCGGGAGGTCCCCATGCCCGAACTGCGGGTCGTGGCCGTCTCGAATGACGGAACACGGCTGGTGCTCAAAGCTGCCGACGCGACGGAGTACACACTCCCCATCGACGAGCGCCTGCGCGCGGCCGTGCGCGGCGACCGGCCCCGGCTCGGCCAGATCGAGATCGAGGTGGAGAGCCACCTCCGCCCTCGCGACATCCAGGCACGCATACGCGCGGGCGCCACCGCGGAAGAGGTCGCACAGCTCGCCGGCATCCCCGTCGACCGCGTCCGCCGCTTCGAGGGCCCCGTCCTCGCCGAGCGCGCCTTCATGGCCGAACGCGCCCGCAAGACGCCCGTACGCCGCCCCGGTGAGAACGCCGGCCCCCAGCTCGGCGAGGCCGTCCAGGAGCGGCTGCTGCTGCGCGGCGCCGAGAAGGACACCGTCCAGTGGGACTCCTGGCGCCGCGACGACGGCACCTGGGAAGTCATGCTGGTCTACCGGGTCGCCGGGGAGCACCACTCCGCGAGCTGGACGTACGACCCGCCCCGCAGGCTCGTGCAGGCCGTCGACAACGAGGCGCGGTCCCTGATCGGCGAGTCCGACGACCTCGCCGCGCCGGAGCCCAGCTTTCCGTTCGTGCCGCGGATCGCGCGGCTGCCCAGGGACCGTCCGCTGGACCGCGAGCGCCCCGCCCTGCCCGCACCGGCGCCCGAACCGGCCGAGGAGGCGGTGGCCGAACGGGACTCGCTGACCAGCCTCCTGGAGGCCGTCCCGAGCTTCCGGGGCGACCTGGTCGTCCCCGAGCGCCCCTCCGAGGACGTCGAGGAGACCGAGCAGGAGGCCGAGGTCGAGGAGCCCCCGGCACCCGCCGCGTCCGCCGGCTCCGCCTACGCGGACGTTCTCATGCCGCGCTCCGTGGGCAGCCACCGCGACCGCCTCATCGGCGCCACCGACCGCCAGGCCGAAGCCGACGGCGTCCGCCCCGGCCGCCGCGCGGCTGTCCCGAGCTGGGACGAGATCGTCTTCGGGACACGACGGAAGAAGCAGGAGTAGCGCTCGCGCGCGGGAGCGCCGAGTGAGTGAGCGTTCGCGCGCGGGGGCCGTTCCGTATCGGGCGGGCTCCGCGAACGTGCGCGTCGATGTCCGGTGCGCGCGGTACGTCTCGGTGGTAGACGGCGCCCGCGCGCGGGTGCGCAGAGAAGCGCCACCGTCCCGGTTTCTGCCCTGCGCGCGCGTGCGGTGCCACCCACAGGTCGAGCGGCCGACTCGCCTCCCCCCGCATGCCGGCCGGCTCTCCGGGGCCGCGCCCCGCCCTGCGCGCGGCCCCCTGCCGTCGCCCTACTGCGGGTCCGCCCCCACCGCGACCGGGCGGGACGGGTCGGAGGACCACTCGGACCAGGAGCCGACGTACAGCGCCGCCGGGATGCCCGCCACCGCGAGGGCGAGGACCTCGTGCGCCCCGGAGACGCCCGAGCCGCAGTACACGCCGACCTCGGTGCCGTCGGTGGCGCCCAGGGCCTGGAAGCGGTCCTTGAGCTCCTGCGCGGGCAGGAAGCGGCCGTCGGGGCCGACCGTCTCGGTCGTGGGCGCCGAGACCGCGCCCGGGATGTGGCCGCCGACCCGGTCGATGGGCTCGACCTCACCCCGGTAGCGTTCCCCCGCGCGGGCGTCGAAGAGGACTCCGGAGCGGGCGAGGCCGGCCGCGCCGTCCGCGTCCAGCAGGCCCCGCGCGCCGGGGACCGGCGTGAAGTCGCCTTCCGCGGGCGCGGGCAGGTCGGCCGAGATCTCCCCCTCCCAGGCCGGCAACCCTCCGTCGAGGACCCGCACGTCCGGGTGACCCGTCCAGCTCAGCAGCCACCACGCGCGCGCGGCGGCCCAGCCCTGCCCGCCGTCGTACACGACCACCGGCGTCTTCGCCGAGACACCCGCGCGGCGCATTGCGGCGCCGAAGCCGTCGAGGTCGGGCAGCGGGTGGCGGCCCGAGGCGCCCGCGGTGCCCGCCAGTTCGCGGTCCAGGTCGACGAAGACGGCGCCGGGGACATGCCCCGTGGCGTACGCGGCGTGGCCGTCGAAGGGAGGCTGACCCGCCGTCGGGACGCTGAGCTGCCAGCGGACGTCGAGGACCACGGGCGGGTGGTTTCCGGCCAGTTCGGCCGCCAGCTCGGGTGCGGAAATGATGGCGTTCATGGCGTCCATCCTTGCGCACGGGGTGGCCCCGCCGCCCGCGTCCGGCTACTCTGCCCGCCGGACAGGCTCGATCACCAGGTGTACGGGAACGGGCACACCGAGTACAGCCGATCAATACTTGACGGCAATCAATGTGAAACGGGCGCGTCATCACCGCCCCGCGTGGCGGCGTGCTCCGGGACGCGAGGCCGCGCGGGTGGTGCGAGCATCGGCACGGGGGTTCAGGGCGCAGCGACACGGCCACCGCGAGGGGCCGAGGAGAGAGTGACGATGACCGAGGCACGGGGTTCGGACCGGCACGGCGAGACGCACGGCCGGTACGTACCCGGTACGCCCTGCTGGGTCAGCCTGATGGTGCACGGGCTGACGACGACCCAGGAGTTCTACGGCGAGCTGTTCGGCTGGGAGTTCCAGCCAGGCCCGCGCCAACTGGGCGCGTACGCGCGCGCCTTGCTCGACGGCCGTGACGTCGCCGGTATCGGCCTGCTTCCCGCGGGCCGTCATCTGCCGGTCGCCTGGACGCCCTACCTCGCCTCCGACGACGTCGACCGGGACGCCGAGCGGGTGCGGCTGTGCGGCGGGACGGTCGGCGTCGGCCCCCTCGACGCGGGCGACGCCGGCCGCCTCGCCATCTGCTCCGACCCGGCCGGCGCGGTCTTCGGCCTCTGGCAGGCGGCGGCACACCTGGGCACGAGCGTGACGGACACCCACGGCACCCCCGCCTGGAACGAACTCCTCACGTACGACACGGAGACCGTCGCCAAGTTCTACGAGACCCTCTTCGGCTACGACTCCACGCCCTCCCCCGACACCGTGACCCTCCGCCTCGACGGCCACCCGGTGGGCGCCCTGCACGCCCTCGGCCCCGCCCTCCCCCGCGAGCGGGGTCCCCACTGGCTGACGTACTTCGAGGTCGCCGACACGGACGCGGCCCTGTCCCGTGCCGTATCCCTGGGCGGCCACGTCGTCTCCCCCGCCGAGACCACCCCCCTGGGCCGCGTCGCCACGCTCTCCGACCCCGAGGGCGCCCGTTTCGCCCTCCTCCAGCGCCCCGCCTGACCTCCGGCTCGCCGTCCTCGCAGTGCGGGCGGACGATGGTGTCATCTGCCGCTCCGCTGCACCGGGAGGAGCGATGCGACGTCGTACCGCACCTTTGCTGATCTGCCTGCCGGCGCTGTTCTCACTGGCGCTGGCCCCTGCGTCGTCCGACGGGAAGATCGGGGACACACTGAGCCTCACGGGCAGCTCCGGGGACGAGAAGCTCGACGTGACGCTGGTCAAGGTGGTGGACCCCGCGCGCGCGAAGGACTCGTACTCGCAGCCCGACTCCGGGAACCGTCTCGTCGCCGTGCAGTTCCGACTCAAGAACACGGGGTCGGATGTGTACAGCGACGCACCCTCGAACGGAGCGTCCATCATTGATCAGGACAATCAACGTTTCGACACGACCAGCACCCTGACCACTGCGGGTGCGGACTTCCCGGCCCATGTCATCATCCGCCCCGGCAACACAGCTCTCGGCTACCTGTCCTTCGAGGTACCGGACAACTCCCGCGTGGGCACCGTCCAGTTCTCCATGAACAGCGGCTACTCCGACGACATCGGCGAGTGGACTGTCTCCCCTACACCGCCTGGACCGGCAGTACATCAGGAGACAGCGCGGCTGCCTTAGCCGAAGCCGCCGTCATCCTCCGCCGATGATGTCGCCGGCACAGCACCTCGTACCCGATCGTGTCCGCCTGGTTGACGTCGCCGACGACGACCTGCGCGCCCTCGACGACCATGACACCCCCGGCCGTGCGGGCGTTGTGCGTGGCGCGGGCGCCGCACCAGCAGAGGGCCTCGACCTGGAGGACCTCGACGCGGTCGGCGAGTTCGACGAGGCGCTGGGAGCCGGGGAAGAGCTTGGAGCGGAAGTCGGTGGTGATGCCGAACGCGTAGACGTCGAGCCCGAGATCGTCGACCACGCGTGCGAGCTGGTCGATCTGCTCCTCCGCGAGGAACTGTGCCTCGTCGGCGATGACGTAGTCCGCGCGGCCCCCGTGGGAGAGGTGGTCGACGAGGTAGGCGTACAGGTCCTGCCCGTCGTGGATCTCCACCGCGTCGGTGACGAGTCCAAGGCGGGAGGAGAGCTTGCCGTGGCCCGCACGGTCGTCACGGCTGAAGATCATCCCTTTGAGCCCGCGAGCCGATCGGTTGTGCTCTATCTGGAGCGCCAGGGTCGACTTCCCGCAGTCCATGGTTCCGGAGAAGAACACCAACTCGGGCATGGCGAGGTGAGCACCTTTCGGCAAGAACGCCAACCCCTGAGGGCCGGAGAAACGGTCGGAATCGATCAGGAGCGTACTTCGAGGAGGGGCACGAACTGCTCAGCAGGAGTCATCGACCCGTGGTTGCCGACCATCGCGGACTCCTTCGGCTCCCGCTCGGACGCGATGATCAGAACGTCGTCCCGCGCGGCGGCGATCACGTCGCCGAGCCGGTCGTACACGCGCTCGTCGACATGCGGACCGAACCACCCGGCGGCGATGGCCTCCTCGCGCGAGGCGACCCAGAACTGTTCGCCGAGGACTTCGCGCCAGCAGGTCAGGACGTCGCTGGCGGCACCGGGCACGGCGTACACGTGCCGGGCGCGTCCCTCGCCGCCGAGGAGGGCGACACCGGCGCGCAGTTCCCAGTCGGTGTCGAAGTCGATGCGGTGCTCTTCGTCGAAGGCGATGTCGACCATGCCGTGGTCGGCGGTGACGTACAGCGCGCTGCGCGGGGGGAGCTGTTCGGCGAGCCGCTGGACGAGCCGGTCGACGTACATGAGCTGGCCGCGCCAGGTGTCGGAGGCGATGCCGTAGCGGTGCCCGGCGCCGTCGAGTTCGGCGTAGTACGTGTAGACCAGGGCCCGGTCACCCGCGGCCAGTTGAGCGGCGGCGAGGTCCATCCGCTCCTCGCCGGTGAGGCGCCCGTGGAACGTTCCTCCACTGAGCGCGATCTTGGTCAGCGGGGTGTTCTGGAAGGCGGGCGAGGAGACCTGGGCGGTGTGCACGCCGGCGGCGTCGGCGAGCTGGAAGACCGTCGGATACGGCTGCCAGACCCGCGGCGGGGTCCAGGGGTGCCAGCGGAGCTGGTTCATCAGCGCGCCGGTCGCGGGGTCGCGGACGGTGTAGCCCGGGAGGCCGTGGGCGCCCGGCGGGAGGCCGGTGCCGACGGAGGCGAGGGAGGTCGCGGTGGTGGCCGGGAAGCCGGCCGTCAGGTGCCCTCCGGAGGGCTTCAGGAGGCTGTTGAGGTACGGCGCCTCGTCCGGGTGGGCGGTGATCTGTTCCAGGCCGAGACCGTCGACGAGGAAGACGCACACGCGGTCGGCGGGCTCCAGCGAGGGGATCGCGGCGGTGAGGCCGGGGACGCCGAGTCCGGCGGCCACGGTGGGCAGCAGGTCGGCGAGGGAGCCGGTGCCGTAGCGCGGGACGGGCGCGGAGTCGACGCGGAGGGGTTCGGGGTGGTCCCAGGGGGCGAGCTGGGACATCAGAGGGCCGCGGTCGCCTCGGAGAGCGCCTGCGCGAAGACGAGCGCCTGACGCACCGTCTCCGGGCCGTCGCCCGCCTCGCTGACGCGCAGGCTGAGGTCGTCCGCCGTCGAGTTGCCCGTGTAGCCGTGGTCCGCGTCGCAGTTGGGGTCGCCGCAGGCGGCGGGCTCCAGGTCGATGCGGGAGACGGCGCCCCAGCCGATCGTGAGCATCACCTCGCGCGGGAGCGTGCCCGGCGCGTACGACTCCGGGTTGGCGACGACGCGGCTGACGACGACGGAGGAGATCCGGCCGAGCTTCACGGACTCCGTGGAGGTGGTGGCGTACGGCGTCGGCGACGTCGTGTCGGCGGCCTGCTCGTCGGTGTGGCTGACGATGAAGCGGTTGCCGGTGAGCACGAGGACGGTGACGTGCCTGCGGACCTCGTTCTGGTCGAACGTGGTCTCCTGGTGCACCAGGTACGACCGGATCGGCTCGCCGCCCACGGCGGCCTCCACCGCCTCGGCCACGAGGGCCGGGTAGTAGCCGCTGCGCTCGATCGCCGCGCGTAGCCCCTGGGTCGTCGTACTGGTCTTGGCCATGCCCTCCATCCTACGGGGACCCACTGACTGCGAGGGACCCCGCGCAGAGCGTCCCGGGGCGGTCAGTACGCGGGCAGGGTGCGCGGGCCGAGGTCGTCGCGCGCGGGCGGTGGGGCGAGGCGTACGGAGGCACCGAGGACGCTCACGCCGTGCGGGGCGACCACGACGGGTTCCAGGGTGACGGCGACGACCTCGGGGTGGTCGTCGACCAGGCGCGAGACGCGCAGGAGGAGTTCCTCCAGGGCCGGGGTGTCGACGGGGGTGGAGCCGCGCCAGCCGAACAGCAGGGGTGCCGTGCGGATCGAGCGCACCAGGGAGGTGGCGTCCCGGTCGGTGACCGGCACCAGGCGGTGCGCCATGTCGCCGAGCAACTGCGAGGCGGCGCCCGCGAGTCCGAACGACAGCACCGCACCGGCGGCCGGGTCGATCACCGCGCGCACGACGGTGTCGACCCCGCGCGGGGCCATCGCCTGGACGACGGGCCGCAGTTCCCGGGGCGTCCCGAACAGGTCGGTCAGCTCTCCGTACGAGCGCCGCAGTTGCTCCTCGTCCGCGAGATCGAGGCGGACGCCGCCGAGGTCCGCGCGGTGGCGCAGGTGCGGGGCGGTGGCCTTGAGGGCGACGGGGTAGCCCAGGGCGCGCGCGGCGTCGACGGCGTCCTCGGGGGTCGGTGCGGGGATGGCCCGGCGTACGCCGATGCCGTACCGGCCGAGGAGTTCGCACGTCTCCTCGGTGCCGAGGGTGAGTCCTTGCCCGCGCGCGAGGAGGCCGTCGATCTGCCGCGCGGCGCCCTTCTCGTCGATGTCGTCGTACTCGGGCACCTTGCCGGGGTCGGCCGCCTCGCGCCGCCACTGCGCGTACTTCACGGCCTCCGCGAGCGCGCGTACGGCCCGTTCGGCGGCCGGGTAGGCGGGGATGAGGCGGGGGCCCTGCGGGGGTGCCGGAGGGGCGGTCCTGTCGGGGGATGCGACGGAGGTGGGGTGCACGGTCCAGGCGGCGGCGAAGGCGTTGCCCGCGCGCGGGGCGGGCGCTTGTCCGGGCGCGGGGACCGCTGCGGGCGCCCGGCTCACGTCCGCCCCGGGGGTCACACCGCGCGCGGGCGTGCCGGTCGAGGTGCCGTGCGCTTCCGGCGTTCCAGCCGTCGCCGTGCCCGTCGTCCCGGAGGCGCCCGCGCCCGCCTGGGGCCCGGTGCTCATCGCCGCCGACAACGCCTCGGCCAGTCCGCCGAGTTCGACGTGGACGACGAGCACCGGCTTGGCCGGCACCCGTGCGGCGGCCGAGCGCAGCGCCTCCGCGAGGTCGGCGTCGTCGGTGGAACCCTCGCCGATCGCGGGGATGGCCGTGACGACGACGGCGTCGCACGTGTCGTCGGCCAGCGCGTGCGTGAGGGCGTCGCGGAAGTCCTCGGCGGAGGCGCCGGTCGTGAGGTCGAGGGGCGGCAGGGGGCGCAGTCCCTCGGAGAGGCAGGCGTCGTAGGTGAGCAGTCCGAGGGACTCGGAGTTGCCGAGGATCGCCACGCGCGGGCCCGCGGGGAGGGGCTGGCGGGCGAGCAGGAGCCCGGTGTCGACGAGTTCGGTGATGGTGGCGACGCGGATCACGCCGGCCTGGCGCAGGAGCGCGGAGACCGTCGCGTGGGGCAGCCGTGTCGCGCGGACCGCGTGCCCCTGGGGGGCCGATCCGGCGCCCTGGACGACGACGAGGGGCTTGGCGGCCGCCGTGCGCCGGGCGAGGCGGGTGAACTTGCGGGGGTTGCCTATGGACTCCAGGTACATGAGCACGACGTCGGTCTCGGGGTCGTCGTACCAGTACTGGAGGACGTCGTTGCCGGAGACGTCCGCGCGGTTGCCGGAGGAGACGAACGTGGAAACGCCCGTCACGCCGGTGACGCCGCCGCCCCGGCGGTGCAGCCGGGACAGCAGGGCGACGCCGATCGCGCCGGACTGGGCGAACAGGCCGATGCGTCCGGGGCGGGGCGTCTCGGGGGCGAGGGAGGCGTTGAGCCGTACGTCCGGGGCGGTGTTGATGATGCCGAAGGCGTTGGGGCCGACGATGCGCATGCCGTACGCGCGCGCGAGGCGCACGAGTTCGCGCTGACGCTCGCGTCCGTCGGGGCCGCTCTCGGCGTACCCGGCGGAGACGACGACCAGCCCCTGGACGCCGTGTTCCCCGCAGTCGGCGACGACCTCGGGGACCTCGTCGGCGGGGACGGCGACGACCACGAGGTCGACGGGCCCTTCGATGTCGCGCACGAAGCGGTGGGCGGGGACGCCGTCGAGCTCCTCGACGCCCTCCGGGAGGGCCTTGTTGACGGCGTGCAGGGTGCCGGTGAAGCCCGCCGCGCGGAGGTTGGCGAGGACGGCGCGGCCGACGCCTCCGGGGGCACGTCCGGCGCCGACGACGGCCACGGAGCCGGGGGCGAGCAGCCGGCGTACGGAGCGGGCCTCGGCGCGCTGTTCGCGGGCGCGCTGGACGGCGAGGGAGCGTTCGGTGGGTTCGAGGCCGAACTCCAGGCGGACGACGCCGTCCTCGAAGCTGCGCTTCTGGGTGTAGCCGGCGTCGGTGAAGACCTTGATCATCTTGGAGTTGGCGGGGAGGACCTCGGCGGCGAAGCGGCGGATCCCGCGCTCGCGCGCGACGGCGCCGATGTGCTCCAGGAGGGCGGAGGCGACGCCGCGGCCCTGGTGGGCGTCCTGGACGAGGAAGGCGACCTCCGCCTCGTCGGCGGGACCGGTGGCGGGCAGGCCGTCGGGGCCGATGCGGTCATAGCGTACGGTGGCGATGAACTCGCCTCCGACGGTGGCGGCGAGTCCCACCCGGTCCACGAAGTCGTGGTGCGTGAAGCGGTGGACGTCCTTCGCGGACAGGCGCGGGTAGGGCGCGAAGAAGCGGTAGTACTTCGACTCGTCCGACACCTGCTCGTAGAAGCTGACCAGGCGCTCGGCGTCGTCGGCGGTGATGGGCCGCACTCGCGCGGTGCCGCCGTCGCGCAGCACCACGTCGGCTTCCCAGTGGGCGGGGTACTCGTGCCGCTCCTGCGCGCTCTGCATGGGGCCCAGCGTACGGCTCGCGTCCGACAACGGCGCGAGGCAGTCTGGGGGACGGAAGACGGCACCGACCGGACCGAGGCCGCGGTCCGGACAGCCGTCCCGGGGAGGCCGTCGCGCCTCCTCCGGGAACGCTTCACGTGTGGAAAAATGGTCTAGACAACCCTGAACACCGAAGGGCAGCATCATCATGGCTGAGCGCCGCGTCACCATCGGCTGGGCGGAGGGCCTTCACGCCCGCCCCGCCTCCCTCTTCGTCCGAGCCGCCACGGCCACCGGCGTCCCGGTCACGATCGCCAAGGCGGACGGCAACCCCGTCAACGCGGCCTCCATGCTGGCCGTACTCGGCCTCGGCGCCCAGGGCGGCGAGGAAGTCGTCCTGGCCTCCGCGGCCGAGGGCGCGGACGCCGCTCTCGACCGGCTGGCCAAGCTGGTCGCCGAGGGCCTGGACGAGCTCCCCGAGACCGTCTGACGCCACCCACGCGCGTGTACGGAGCCGCGCCGTCCCTTTCCGGGCGGTGCGGCTCCGTCATTTCCGGGGCGTCCCGGAATGAATTGCCCCGCAAAGACCCACGGGCGCACGAGCGCACACGAAAGGCGCGCGCCGAGAAATTCACGGCGCGCTCACAAAAGGGCAGCGAAAATACACTTCCGCCGAATATCTCTTCTTTGTATACGGCGCCCGTGTTAATGCCGCAGGCCGGACATGTTTACGACGTGTTGCGAAGTCCTCACACGGTCCGCGCCCGCGAAGCGCAGCCGGTGGGCGCCGAGGGAGCGCTCGGTGTGCAGGGCGGTGACCGCCCGCGCGCGCTCGGCGTCCCCGCGCGCGACGGCGTCGACGATCGCGCCGTGCTCGGCCCAGGAGTCGACGGGGCCGGCCGACGGCTCGACCGCGTACATCCAGGCGATCTTGTGGCGCAGCTGGGTCAGCGTCGAGGTCAAGGCGTGGCTTCCGGACGCCTGGGCGAGCGTCTCGTGGAACCAGCCGCCCAGGGAGCGCAGATCCTCGCTGTTGCCCCGCCTGGCGCGCTCCTGGCCCAGCCTGACGAGGCCGCGCAGCACCTTCAGGTGGGCCTCGGTGCGCCGCTGGGCGGCCCGGGCTGCGCCGAGCGGCTCCAGCAGCAGGCGCATCTCCAGCAGGTCGGCGGCCTCCTGCTCGGTCGGCTCGGCCACGCACGCGCCCGCGTGACGCCGCGTCACCACGAAGCCCTCGGCCTCCAGCGTGCGCAGCGCCTCGCGGACGGGGACGCGGCTGACGCCGTACCGGCGCGCGAGGAGTTCCTCGGTGAGGCGGCTGCCGCGCTCGTAGACACCCGCGACGATGTCGTCCCGGACGGCCGTGCACACCGAGTGCGCCGGAATACGCATGACGGACCTCCGCCTTAATCCCCGTGAAACGTCGACGGTTGACGTGTGTTCCGTGACTCTATTGCAATGAGCGGGAATTTCCGATGGCGAGCCGGAATCCATGGATATTTTTTGGACAGGGCGGCGTCCGAAACGTCGAAAGCCCCGGCCGAGGGGGCCGGGGCTGGACGATCTCGCGCGGGTCAGACGTCGACGCCGTGCGCGCGCAGGTAGGCGACCGGGTCGATGTCGGAGCCGTATTCCGGTGTCGTACGGGCCTCGAAGTGCAGGTGCGGGCCGGTGACGTTGCCCGTCGCGCCCGAGTAGCCGATGCGCTCCCCCGGGGTGACCGTCTGGCCCACCGCGACGGAGATCGACGACAGGTGGCCGTACTGGGTGTACGTCCCGTCGTTCATCCGGACGACGATCTGGTTGCCGTAGGCGCCGCCCCAGCCGGCCTCCACGACCGTGCCGAGGCCGACGGCGTGCACCGGGGTGCCGGTGGCGGCGTGGAAGTCGATGCCCGTGTGGCTGCCGGAGGACCACAGGGAGCCGCCGCTGCGGTAGCCGGTGGAGACGTACGAGCCGGTGATCGGGGCGACGAAGGCGTTCAGGCGGGCGCGCTCGGCCTCCCGGGCGGCGCGGGCCTCCGCCGCGCGCGCGGCCTTCGCCTCCTCGGCGGCCTGGACGCGCAGCGCCTCGGTGCGCGCGCGTACGGCGGCGTGCTCGACGGCCTGCCGCTGGTCGGCGGCCCGGGCCTCGAGGTGCTCGGCGACCAGGTCGAGGCGCAGGGTGACGGTGTCGTCGGCGGCCATGACCGTGTTCGCGGCGGTCGGTTCGGGGGGTGATCCGGCGGCCAGCGCCGAGGTCGTCAGCGCCGCTATGCCCGCCGCGCGGGCGGTCGTACGCTGCATCCGGGTCGCCTTGCGGCGCTTGCCGGTGGCGCAGGTGAACGCCATGGGGTCGAGTTCGTCCTTTCCTTCCCTCTCGCCTACCGGGTTAGCTGACGGGTTCGGAGCAGGAAGGTCTCCTACGGGCGCGGGCGCCCGATTCACCCCAGGGACTGTGGGTCCCCGGCTCCCCTGGCTCGCGCCGTACGGGGACTCGGCGATGGCTGTCCGGTGCCGCGGTGTGCGGCGTACTGCCCGACGAACAGCCCGGACGACGCTAGAGGGCGTGCCCCCGATTCCCAAACGCACAGCGGTTTTTGTAGCGCACACCACAGGGCAGAGGCATACCCTCCGGGCGAAAACGGTCACCCTCGGAGGGATGCGTTTCGGGTGGGGTGTGGCCCTGCGAACAGCGAACTCACGGGGGCTTGCGGTTGCTCGGTGGCACGCGCGCGTAGGGCTCGTCCCCGTCGCCCTACGCGCGCGTGCACCGGTGTCCCTACTCCGCCGTCACCACCCGCACCGGCCCGATCCCGAGCGCCTCGACCGGCTCCCGGATCTCCTTCGCGTCGCCGACGAGGACGGTGACGAGACGGTCGACGGGGAAGGCGTTGACGACCGCGGCGGTGGCCTCGACGGTGCCGGTGGCCGCGAGCCGCCGGTACAGGGTCGCCTGGAAGTCGTCGGGGAGGTGCTGCTCGACCTGGTCGGCGTGGGTCCCTGCGACGGCCGCGGCGGTCTCGTACTTGAGTGGCGCCACGCCGACGAGGTTCTGCACGGCGAAGTCGCGCTCGGCGTCCGTGAGTCCCTCGGCGGCGAGGGTGCGCAGGACGGTCCACAGGTCCGCGAGGGCGGGCCCGGTGTTGGGCGTGTCGACGGAGCCGCTGATGGCGAGCATCGAGGCGCCCGAGCCGTCCGGGGCGGAGCGCAGGACCTGCCCGAAGGCGCGCACGCCGTAGGTGTAGCCCTTCTCCTCGCGCAGGACGGCGTCCAGACGGGACGTCAGGGTGCCGCCGAGACAGTACGTGCCGAGGACCTGGGCGGCCCACACGCGGTCGTGCCGGTCGGCGCCCACGCGCCCGATCAGCAGCTGCGTCTGGACGGCGCCGGGCCGGTCGACGATGACGACGCGCCCGGCGTCGTCGGCGGTGACCGGCGGAACCGGCCGGGGCTGGCCGGCGGACCCCGTCCAGGCGCCCAGGGTCTCGCCGAGCAGCGCGTCGAGGTCGATGCCGTTCAGGTCGCCGACGACGACCGCGGTGGCCGTGGCGGGGCGCACGTGCCGGTCGTAGAAGGCGCGGACGGCGGCGGCGTCGATCTTCTCGACGGTGTCCTCGGTGCCCTGGCGCGGGCGCGACATGCGCGAGGTCGCCGGGAACAGCTCCTTGTACAGCTCCTTGGCGGCCCGCCGGGAGGGGTTGGCCAGCTCGTGCGGGATCTCGTCGAGCCGGTTGCGCACCAGCCGTTCGACCTCGCCCTCGGCGAACGCGGGCGCGCGCAGGGCGTCGGCGAGCAGCCCGAGCCCCTTGGCGAGCCGGGAGGCGGGGACCTCCAGGCTGAGCCGGACGCCGGAGTGGTCGGCGTGCGCGTCGAGCGTGGCGCCCGCGCGCTCCAGCTCGGCGGCGAACTCCTCGGCGGTGTGCCGGTCGGTGCCCTCGGAGAAGGCGCGCGCCATGATCGTGGAGACGCCGTCCAGGCCGGTCGGCTCGGCCTCCAGGGGCGCGTCGAGGAGGATCTCGACGGCGACGACCTGCTGGCCGGGGCGGTGGCAGCGCAGGACGGTCAGGCCGTTGCCGAGGGCGGCGCGCTCGGGCGCCGGGAACGCCCAGGGCTTGGCCTCGCCCGCCTGGGGCTGCGGGTGGAAGTCCATGGTGGCGAGCTCGGTCACTTGGCCGTCTCCTCGTTGTCGTCGCCGGCCTCTACGGTCGCTTCACGCGCGGGGTCGTCGGGAACGTCCCCGTCCTCGGCGCTGTCCGGGTGCTTGGGCTCGTAGACGAGCACCGCGCGGTTGTCGGGCCGCAGCCGGGCCTTGGCGATCTCCTGGACTTCCTGCGGGGTGATCTCCAGCACGCGCTGTACGGCGGTGAGGGCGAGCTGCGCGTCGCCGAACAGGACGGCGAAGCGGCACAGTTCGTCCGCGCGCCCGGCGACCGTGCCGAGCCGGTCCAGCCACTCGCGCTCCAGCTGCGCCTGCGCGCGCTCCATCTCCTCGGCCGTCGGGCCCTCCTCGGCGAACCGGGCGAGCTCCTCGTCGATGGCGGCCTCGATGACGGGCACCTCGACGTCCCCGGACGTCTTGACGTCCAGCCAGCCCAGGGAGGGCGCCCCGGCCAGCCGCAGCAGGCCGAAGCCGGCCGCGACGGCGGTCCGGTCGCGCCGTACGAGCCGGTTGTACAGGCGGGAGGACTCGCCGCCGCCGAGGACGGTCAGGGCCAGGTCGGCGGCGTCCCCCGCGCGCGTGCCGTCCTCGGGGAGGCGGTAGGCGGCCATCAACGCGCGCGCGGGGACCTCCTCGACGACGACCTCGCGCAACTGCTCGCCGATGACGTCCGGGAGGGAGCCGTCGCGCGGTTCGGGCTTGCCGTCGTGCGCGGGGATGGAGCCGAAGTACTTCTCGACCCAGGCGAGCGTCTGCTCCGGGTCGATGTCGCCGACGACGGACAGGACCGCGTTGTTGGGCGCGTAGTACGTGCGGAAGAACGCGCGCGCGTCCTCCAGGGTCGCCGCGTCCAGGTCGGCCATCGACCCGATGGGCGTGTGGTGGTAGGGGTGGCCGTCCGGGTAGACGAGGGCGGTCAGCTTCTCGAACGAGGTCCCGTAGGGGACGTTGTCGTAGCGCTGGCGGCGCTCGTTCTTGACGACGTCGCGCTGGTTCTCCATCGACTCGTCGTCCAGGGCGGTCAGCAGGGAGCCCATGCGGTCGGCCTCCAGCCAGAGCGCGAGCTCCAGCTGGTGCGCGGGCATGGTCTCGAAGTAGTTGGTGCGCTCGAAGCTGGTGGTGCCGTTGAGGGAACCACCCGCGCCCTGCACCAGTTCGAAGTGGCCGTTGCCCTTGACCTGGGCGGAGCCCTGGAACATCAGGTGCTCGAAGAGGTGGGCGAGGCCGGTGAGGCCCTTGACCTCGTGGCGCGAGCCGACGTCGTACCAGAGACACACCGCCGCGACGGGGGTCAGATGGTCCTCGGAGAGCACCACGCGCAGGCCGTTGGCCAGGCGGTGCTCGGTCGCTGTCAGGCCCCCGGAGCCTGCCTGGGCTGTGGCCGTGTGACCCATGGGCATGTACGTCCCTTCGATGGCGGACGCGGTCGAACGAACCGCGGACTTTCCTGCCGGTCCTGTCACTGTATGCAAGCGTGCGGACGGTCGGCGAAGTTCCCGGCGGACGTACGCCGAGAGCGGATCGGTTAGCCTGCGGACGGCCGTGACGGAACCGGCCGTGCTCGCCCGGCCGGGCCCATGACACCGGGTCCTGGGCCGGGTTGTCAGCGCCACGGTCCACAATGGGCCGTCAGACCGCAGTTTTGTCGGCGTCCTGGACGCCACGGCAAGCGACCAGAAATGAGGAGCCGGCAGCGATGGCCCGCCGCAGCACGAAGACCCCACCGCCCGACGACTCGTTCGAGGAGCGGATCCTCGACATCGACGTCGTCGACGAGATGCAGGGCTCCTTCCTCGAGTACGCCTACTCGGTCATCTACTCCCGCGCTCTGCCCGACGCCCGCGACGGCCTGAAGCCGGTGCACCGCCGGATCGTCTACCAGATGAACGAGATGGGCCTGCGCCCCGACCGCGGCTACGTCAAGTGCGCGCGCGTGGTCGGCGAGGTCATGGGCAAGCTGCACCCGCACGGCGACGCGTCGATCTACGACGCCCTGGTGCGCATGGCGCAGCCGTTCTCCATGCGCGTGCCGCTCGTCGACGGCCACGGCAACTTCGGCTCCCTCGGCAACGACGACCCGCCCGCCGCCATGCGGTACACGGAGTGCCGGCAGGCCGAGGCGACGAGCCTGATGACGGAGTCGATCGACGAGGACACGGTCGACTTCACGCCCAACTACGACGGCCAGGAGCAGGAGCCGGTGGCGCTGCCCGCCGCCTTCCCGAACCTCCTGGTGAACGGCTCCTCCGGGATCGCCGTCGGCATGGCGACGAACATGCCGCCGCACAACCTGGGCGAGGTCGTGGCCGCCGCCCGCCACCTGATCCGCTACCCGAACGCGGACCTGGACGCCCTGATGAAGTTCGTCCCGGGCCCCGACCTGCCGACGGGCGGGCGGGTCGTCGGCCTGGACGGCATCCGGGACGCGTACGAATCGGGCCGGGGCACGTTCAAGATCCGGGCGACGGTCGCGGTGGAGACGGTGACGGCCCGCCGCAAGGGCCTGGTCATCACCGAACTGCCCTTCACCGTCGGCCCCGAGAAGGTCATCGCCAAGATCAAGGACCTGGTCGGCTCGAAGAAGATCCAGGGCATCGCCGACGTCAAGGACCTCACCGACCGCGCGCACGGGCTGCGGCTGGTCATCGAGATCAAGAACGGCTTCGTCCCGGAGGCCGTCCTGGAGCAGCTCTACAAGCTGACGCCGATGGAGGAGTCCTTCGGCATCAACAACGTCGCCCTGGTCGACGGCCAGCCGCTGACGCTGGGCCTCAAGGAGCTCCTGGAGGTCTACCTCGACCACCGCTTCACCGTCGTACGCCGCCGCAGCGAGTACCGGCGCGGCAAGCGCCGCGACCGGCTGCACCTGGTGGAGGGCCTGCTGACGGCGCTCGTCGACATCGACGAGGTCATCCGGCTGATCCGCTCCAGCGACAACAGCGCGCAGGCGAAGGAGCGCCTGATGGAGCGCTTCTCGCTGTCGGAGATCCAGACGCAGTACATCCTGGACACGCCGCTGCGCCGCCTCACCCGCTTCGACCGGATCGAGCTGGAGTCCGAGAAGGACCGGCTCACCGCGGAGATCGCCGAGCTGACCCGGATCCTGGAGTCGGACACCGAGCTGCGCAAGCTGGTCTCGACCGAACTGGCCGCCGTGGCCAAGAAGTTCGGCACGGAGCGGCGTACGGTCCTGCTGGAGTCGTCCGGCGCGGCCGCGTCCGCCGTGCCGCTCCAGGTGGCGGACGACCCGTGCCGGGTGCTGCTGTCGTCGACGGGGCTGCTGGCGCGTACGGCGAACGGCGGGCCGTTCGCCGCCGAGGAGGCCGGCGCGCGCGTGAAGCACGACGTGATCGTCTCCGCGGTGCCCGCGACGGCCCGTGGTGAGATCGGCGCGGTCACCTCCGAGGGCCGGCTGCTGCGGATCAACGTCGTCGACCTGCCGCAGCTCCCGGACACGGCCGCCGCGCCCAACCTGTCGGGCGGCGCCCCGGTGTCGGAGTTCGTGTCGCTGACGGACGGCGAGACGCTGGTGTGCCTGATCACGCTGGACGAGTCGTCGCCGGGCCTCGCGCTCGGCACGGAACAGGGCGTCGTCAAGCGCGTGGTGCCGGACTATCCGACCAACAAGGAGGAGCTGGAGGTCATCACCCTCAAGGAGGGTGACCGGATCGTCGGCGCGGTCGAGCTGCGCACGGGCGAGGAGGACCTCGTCTTCATCACCGACGACGCCCAGTTGCTGCGCTACCAGGCGTCCCAGGTGCGCCCCCAGGGCCGGCCGGCGGGCGGGATGGCGGGCATCAAGCTGACGGACGGCGCGAAGGTCATCTCGTTCACCGCGATCGACCCCGCGGTGGACGCCATGGTGTTCACCGTCGCGGGCTCGCGCGGCACGCTGGACGACTCCGTCCAGACGACGGCCAAGCTGACCCCGTTCGACCAGTACCCGCGCAAGGGGCGCGCGACCGGCGGCGTGCGCTGCCAGCGGTTCCTGAAGGGCGAGGACTGCCTCTCGGTCGCCTGGGCGGGCGCCGTTCCCGCGCGGGCCGCGCAGAAGAACGGCATGCCCGCGGAGCTGCCGGAGATCGATCCGCGCCGGGACGGTTCGGGCGTGTCGCTGCCGAAGACGGTGGCGGTGGTCGCGGGGCCGTTCTAGCCCTCGCCGGGCAGGTCCTCGGGGATGTCTCCGGTGACGTCCTCGGGGGCGTCAAGCCCCTCCTGGGCCTCTTCCTCGGCCTCCGGGTCCCGTACGTACCTCAGGACGCCCCACATGCCACGCTCGTCGGCCTGTGGGGCGTCCTGCACGCACGCGTGCAGCTCTTTGGCGAGCGCCTCCCGGTCGATCCCCATCCCGATCAGGACGAGCTGCGTACGGCGCTCCTCGCGCTCGCGCCAGGGCTCCGGGACGAACCTGAGGAACCGTCCGACCGCGTGCACGGCATAGCGGTTGAGGGGGTCGCTCGGTCCGAAGTCGACGTACCCCTTGATCCGGTACAGCCCCTCGGAGCGGCCGTCCAGGAACGCCATCAGCCGCCGCGGGTCCAGCGGGGCGTCCGCGGTGAAGGAGAGGCTGTCGTACGCCGCGTGCAGGTGCTCGGCGTGGTCGTGGCCGTCCCCGTGGTCCTCGTGCCGGTGCACGTCGTCGAAGGAGAGCTGCCCGATCCGCTCCTCGCTGGGCCGGCAGTCGAAGAGGAACTCCGGGTCGACGCGGCCGTGGCGGGCGGGTACGACGGCCGCGCTCCCGGCCAGGGAACGAACGAGCCCGAGCACGCGTTCCCCGTCGTCCGCGCGGTCCAGCTTGTTGACGACGACGAGGTCGGCGAGGCCGATGTGCCGGTCGATCTCGGGGTGCTTCACGCGCGTGCCGTCGAACTCGGCGGCGTCGACGACCTCGACGAGCCCGCCGTACTCGATCGCGGGGTGCTCGCTCGCGAGGATCATCCGGACGAGTTCACCCGGTTCGGCGAGGCCGCTCGCCTCGATGACGATGACGTCGACACCGACGGCGGGCGCGGCCAGGCGCTCCAGGTAGGAGTCCAGTTCGCTCGCGTCGACCGCGCAGCACAGGCAGCCGTTGCCGAGGGAGACGGTGGAGTCGCCCAGCGCGCCCGCGACGGCCATGGCGTCGATCTCGATCGCCCCGAAGTCGTTGACGATCGCGCCGATCCGGCTGCCCTTGCTGCGGTGCAGCAGGTGGTTGAGCAGCGTCGTCTTGCCGGAGCCGAGGAATCCGGCGAGGACGACGACCGGGATCTGCTGCGGGGTGCGGCCCTGCGCCACGTACGACCTCTTTCGCGCCTGTGCGTGCGCCGGTTCACACTCCGGAGCACGGTCGGGGAATGACTGCGGCATCAGGATACGAGCCGGAAGAATCGCCGCGAAGTGAACGATTGTTAGCTCCCTGTCCGGGGCAGACGTGAGGCAAGGCGCCGGGGTGTGCGACCCTCGCTTCCTTCCGTGCACCTCCTCTCCGCCTCCCCGCCGATCAGAGCCGCTCGGCACTCTGGGAGACGGCACGCGCCGCCCACCGCTCGCCGGTCCCCGTCACCACACCCGCACCCCGACGACCGGCGCACGGCCGCCTGGACCGGGGGTTGACATGGCCACACAGAGCGCAGGGATACGCAGGATCGTTTCGGCCACGAAGCAGAAGTTCTCGGCCACCCTCGACTCCCTCGGTGTGCCGGGTACCGGCCATCGCAGGCGAGCCGCCCTCACCGAACAGCACCGGCTCTCTTTCGACCTACTCTGCAAGGCCATGGACGATCCCGCTCTCGCCGCGGTCCTGGACACCTACGAGTCCGACGTACCGCTCGACAAGCAGCGCCAGTTCCTCTTCGCCAACGCCTTGTACGTCAACAATCTGCACTTCTACCGTATCGGCGCACTCACCCGCGCGGAGTTGTACGGGCACCTGCGCGTGATGTGCCGGAACAAGGTCTTCCGCGAGTACTGGGAGGCCACCCGCCATCACCGCAAGAGCCTCCCGGACTCCTCGGAGGAGTACGTCCTCGGGCGGATGATGGACGACCTGATCCACGATCTCGACGACGCCGACACGGACGAGTGGTGGGTCGTGGGCGAGCCGCCCTCGGAGGAGTCGGCATGAGGCCGTCAGGGGGCCGGTACGGCCGCTACGAGGCCCGGGGTGATCCCTCCGGGCCTCGGGCGAGGGACGGACTGTCAGGCGTCGGGGATGTCGTGCTTGGCGCGGACGAGTGTCTCGCGCGTGATGACGACGATCCGCTCATAGTCGGCCCGTGCGGCGTCCGAGGGCAGCTCATGATCGAGTTCCCCGGTGGCTTCGCGCCCGATCACGGCGAAGTCGCCGTTGCTGAGCTCGAAGATGTCGGGGCAGGTCTGCCCTGTGGTACTGCCGCGCTCCCTGGGGGACGCCCCGACACGTCGCACGATCTTCACGAAAACGTACCGCCTTCTCAGTAACGCCGGAGGAATGACTGCACCCTCCGAAGCCGGTCGTTGTGGTCGTCCGACATACGCTCTGTACGCTCTCGCGCAGGGATGGTGGCGGGAGCGCTCGGAGCGGCCCAGGACAAGATACCCACCTCCTCTCACCCTCGTCGCACAGGCACCGGTCGACCCATGAGATCGCCGCCCCCGCCCGGCAGGCGCCGCAATCGCGAAGCGCCTTGATCCACCGGGGATTTGTCGTTCGGTCAGCTTGCGAGAGGCACCGCCACCGGCGCCGCAGGCCCCACGTACCGTGCCGCCGGACGGATGATCTTCGAGTCCTGGGACTGTTCCAGGATGTTGGCGCTCCAGCCGATGACGCGGGCGGCGGTGAAGGTCGGGGTGAACATCTCGCGGGGGAGGCCGCAGAGTTCCATGACGACGCCCGCGTAGAACTCGACGTTGGTGTGGAGTTCGCGGCCGGGCTTCAGTTCCGCGAGGATCGCCTCGACCTGGCGTTCGACCTCGACCGCGAAGGCGACGCGCGGGCCGCCGAAGCGCTGGGCGATCTCGCGGAGCATCCGGGAGCGGGGGTCCTCGGTGCGGTAGACGGCGTGACCGAATCCCATGATCCGGTCGCCAGCCAGTACATGTTCGCGGATCCAGGGATCAATGCGTTCGGGGGTGCCGATCGCGTCCAGGGTGTCCAGGGCCCGGCTGGGCGCCCCGCCGTGCAGGGGGCCGGAGAGCGCGCCGACAGCTCCGACGAGACAGGAGGCGACGTCCGCACCTGTTGATGCAATGACGCGCGCAGTGAATGTTGACGCGTTGAAGCCGTGATCAATGGTGGAGATCAAGTACTGCTCGACGGCCCGCGCTTTATATTGATCGGGCTCAACACCGGTCAACATGTACAGGTAGTTCGCCGCGTACGACAGGTCCTGCCGCGGCTCGACCGGTTCGAGCCCCTTCCCGAGCCGGTACAGCGCGGTGAGCAGCGTGGGCACGGCGGCGGCCGCCACGAGCGTGTCCGTACGCCGCTGCCCGGCATCGGTGTCGTACACCGGCCGGAACCCCTTGACCGCCCCCAGCAGCGACAGCGCCGTCCGCATCCCGGCGAGCGGCCCGACGCCGTCCGCGCCCGACGCGGCGACGGCGGGCAGGGCCGCGCTCACCTCGGCCGGCAGCGCGCGCAGTGCGGCCGTCTCGGCGGCGAAGGCGGACGCATGCGCGGGGTCGGGGAGTTCGCCGTGGACCAGGAGGTGCCAGACGTCCTCGAAGGAGCGGGTCTGCGCGAGGTCGACGGCGGAGTACTGGCGGTAGTGGTAGAAGCCCTCGATGCCGCGCACGTCCCCGACCCGGGTGTCGGTGACCACGACGCCGGCGAGTCCGCGCGGGACGTCGATGAAAGATGCGGTGGACCTGTTGACAGACATGATGTCCCTCCTTGAACTTGATTCGACTGTCCATCATTGACTAAACGACTGTCAATATTGATTCAATCAACATAACCTCATCCGGATACGGTGACCCCCATGCGCGATCAGGAACCCGCCCCCGGCCACCCCGAACGCCGTCTGAGCACGAAGGAGGCATCCGAACTGCTGGGCGTGAAGCCCGAGACGGTGTACGCGTACGTCAGCCGCGGCCAGCTCAGCAGCCGGCGCGTCCCCGGCAGCCGGAGCAGCACCTTCGACGCCGCCGAGGTCGAGGCCCTCGCGCGCCGCAACAGACGGGAGAGCACCGGCACCCCGGGCGCCGGGAGCGAACCGGCCGTCCGCACCCGCCTCACGTACATCGACGCCGACCGGTACTACTTCCGCGGCGTCGACGCGGTCGACCTGGCCACCACGCACTCCTACGAGGAGGTCGCGGAGTGGCTGTGGACCGGCGAGCTGCACGCGGGCGCGACGTTCACCGCGCCGGAGGAGTCCCTGAGGGCGGCCCGCCGGGCGGCCCGCGCGCTGCCCGAACACACCGGCCCCGCCGACCGGCTGCGGGCCGCGGCCGTCGCGGCGGCCGTCGCGGACCCGCTGCGCTTCGACCTGTCCGAGAAGGCCGTCATCGGCACCGGCCGGACCCTGATCCCGACCCTGGTGGCCGCCCTGCCCCCGCGCCACCCCGGCCACCGGGACGAAGGCCCGCTGGCGCGGCGCCTGTGGTCACGGCTGAGCCCGCACGCGCCCGACGAGCCGTCACTGAACGCCCTGAACACGGCGCTCGGCCTCCTCGCCGACCACGACCTGGCCGCCTCGACACTCGCCGTCCGGGTCGCCGCATCGGCCCGCGCGCACGCGTACGCGGCCGTCTCCGCGGGCCTGGGCGTCGTCGAGGGACCGTTGCACGGCGCGGCCAGCGGACTCGCCCACCGGCTGCTGGAGGAGGTCATCGACCAGGGCGACGCGGCACCGGTGATCGCCGAGGAGCTGCGGGCGGGCCGGCGCATCCCGGGCCTGGGCCACCGCCTCTACCCGGGCGAGGACCCGCGCGCGCGTGCACTGTTCACCCTGCTGGCGGACATCCCGCGCGCGTACCCCGCCCTGGCGGCGGCCCGGGACGTCGTGGCGACCGCCGCCCGCCACACTCCCCTGCACGCCAACGTCGACCTCGCCCTGGCCGTCCTGACCCAGTCCTGCGGCATGGCCCCCGCGGCAGGCGAGACGATCTTCGCCGTGGCCCGTACGGCGGGCTGGATCGCGCACGCCCTGGAGGAGTACGGCGAACGCCCCCTGCGGATGCGCCCCAGCGGCCTCTACGTGGGCCCGAAGCCGCCCCGCCCGCTCCCCGTGGACCACGGACACGCACCGAACGGCCACTCTGCGTAGAACGCCGGACAGAGGCGCCCCGAAAAACCCGCACGGACCAGGACACACCGCCGTCGACAAGTCACCCTGCGCCAAGTCAGGTTAGGCTCACCTCTGTGAGTACGTGCACGACTGTCGCGCGGGATCTCGACGAGCCCTTCTCCGGGACCGCGGCCACGGCGACGACCTGGCTCCTGCTGGAACAGCCGGGCCCCTGGGGCGCCAAGGCGCTCACCGAGAGCCACCTGGACCGGCGACTCGGCCGCGCCCTGGAGAAGGCCGCCCAGGGCACCGGCGTCCGTGTCGCGCTCATCCGGCGCCCCGGACGCCACGCCGACTTCGGCACCCCGCCCCCGCGCCAGGTCTTCGCGGCCCACACCGTGCCCGGCGGGGTGTGGCTGCGCAGCGCCGCCACCCAGGATCCCCGGCAGCTCCTGGACCTCGACCTCGCGACCCTCGGCCGGGGCGACCACCGCACGTTCGACTCCGTCCTCGGCGGCCGCCCTCACACGGGCGACCCGCTCGCCCTGGTGTGCACGAACGGCAAGCGCGACCGCTGCTGCGCCCTCCTCGGCCGCCCTCTCGCCGCCGAACTGACCGCCTCCGGCGTACCGGGCGTCTGGGAGGTCACCCATCTGGGTGGACATCGCTTCTCCCCGACGGTGCTCGTCCTGCCCTACGGCTACGCGTACGGGCGCGCGGCGGCCCACACCGTCAAGAACGTCCTGCACGCCGCCCAGGAGGGCCGGATCGTGGTCGAGGGGTGCCGCGGCCGCTCGGCCTGGGAGCGCCCCGGCCAGGCGGCCGAGCTGGCCGTACGGACGGCGGTCCACGAGTACGCGGCCGACGCGCTGAGCGTTGTCCGTACGGCGGGCGAGGCTCCCCACTGGGAGGTCACCGTCGCCCACACCGACGGCCGGCGCTGGCGGGTCGCCGTCGCCCAGAGCAATCCGCTGCCGCCCCGCCCGGAGAGCTGCGGGGCGTCCGTCCTGGGGACGCCGGCGCGGATGGACGTCGTGGAGGTACGGGAGCTGGCGACGCCGGGAACGGCGCTGGCCAGCTGACGTCAATAGTTGATCGCCTGGTGCACGTGATCAACCCGTCCATGGTCTGATCCACCCCACCCGTCTCCGATCAAGAGATCCCCGCCACACCCCTACGGCACCCCCACCCCGTCCACGTACCGTCAATGCATGAGCCCCGCTCCCCCGTCCCGCCGCCTGCGCCTCGGCCTCCCCCGGCGTGCCTTCTCGCAGATCCTGCTGATGCAGCTGTCGATCGCGGCGGGCGTGGTGGTGCTGGCGACGGGCCTGTTCCTCGCGCCGCTCAGCGACCAGCTCGACGACCAGGCGATGCGCCGCGCGCTGGCTATCGCGCAGACCACGGCGGCGATGCCGCAGCTCGCGGAGGACCTGAAGGGCAGCGCGCCGTCGGTGGACGGCCCGGTGCAGCGGGAGGCGGAGCGGATCCGCCGGGCGAGCGGCGCCGAGTACGTCGTCGTGATGAACAGGGCCGGCGTCCGCTGGTCGCACCGCGATCCGGACCAGATCGGCGGCGTCGTCTCCACGGACCCGCACAAGGCGCTGGCGGGCCGCGCGGTGATGGAGATCGACGAAGGCACGCTGGGCCGCTCCGCACGCGGGAAGGTGCCTCTGCGGGACGCCGAGGGGCACATCGTCGGGGCGGTGTCGGTCGGCATCGAGTACGACAGCGTCCGCGCGCGCCTGATCCACGCGATCCCGGGGCTGTTCGCGTACGCGGGCGGCGCCCTGGCGGTCGGCGCGCTGGCGGCCTGGCTGATCTCGCGCCGGGTCCACCGCCAGACCCGTGACCTGGCCTTCTCGGACATCTCGGCGCTGCTCGCGGAGCGTGAGGCGATGCTGCACGGCATCCGGGAGGGCGTCGTGGCGCTGGACCGCGCGGGCCGCGTCCGGCTCCTCAACGACGAGGCGCAGCGCCTGCTGGGCATCGGCGACGAGGCCGTGGGCCGCTCCCCCGACGAGGCGCTCGGCACGGGCCGTACGGCGGACGTCCTGGCCGGCCGGGTGACCGGCACGGACCTGCTCACCGTGCGCGGCCCGCGCGTGCTGGTCACCAACCGGATGCCCACGGACGACGGCGGCGCGGTCGCCACCCTGCGCGACCGCACCGAGCTGGAGCAGCTGGGCCGGGAACTCGACTCCACGCGCGGGCTGATCGACGCCCTGCGCGCGCTGGACCACGAGCACGCCAACCGGATGCACACCCTCCTGGGGCTGCTGGAGCTGGAGATGTACGAGGAGGCGGTGGAGTTCGTCGGCGAGGTGGTCGGCGACCACCGGGCCACCGCCGAGGAGGTCGCCGAGCGGATCCGGGACCCCCTGCTGGCGGCGCTGCTGGTCGGCAAGGCTACGGTCGCGGCGGAGCGGGGCGTCGCCCTGAAGGTGTCGGACACGACCCGGCTCCCGGACCGGCTGGTCGACCCCAGGGGGCTGGTGACGATCGTGGGCAACCTGGTCGACAACGCGCTGGACGCCGTCGCGGGCACCACACACACGCGCGTGGAGGTCGAGTTGCGCGCCGAGGGACGTACGGCCGTGCTGCGGGTGCGGGACACCGGTCCCGGGATCCCGGCGGACAAACGGGAGCTGGTGTTCACGGAGGGGTGGTCCACCAAAGAGCCTCCCGCGCACGGGCGCCGCGGTATCGGGCTCTCCCTGGTGCGCAGGCTCGCCGAGCGGCAGGGCGGCAGGGCCGCTGTGGGCGAGGCCGAGGGCGGTGGCGCGGAGTTCACCGTGGTCCTGCCCGACGCGCTCTCCGAGGGCGCCCCGAAGGCCGTACCGGCCGCCGCCACGCCTCGCACCGAGGCCGCGGCAGAAGCAGAAGCAGAAGCAGAAGCCAGAGTCGACGAGGATGCACGATGATCGAGGTCCTGGTCGTGGACGACGACACCCGGGTCGCCCGGGTCAACGCCGCCTACGTCGAGAAGGTGCCGGGCTTCCGGGTCGCCGGGCAGGCCCACAACGCGGCCGAGGCGCTGCGCCTGCTGGAGCTGCTGCCCCGCGTGGACCTCGTCCTGATGGACCACTACCTGCCCGACCGCACAGGCATCGAAGCCGTCCAGGAGATGCGCCGCCGCGGCCACCAAGCAGACGTCATCATGGTCACGGCCGCCCGGGATGTCGCGACGGTCCAGTCGGCGATGCGGCACGGCGCGCTCCAGTACCTGGTCAAGCCGTTCGCCTTCGCGGGCCTGCGCGCGAAGCTGGAGGCGTACGGCGAACTGCGCCGCACCCTGGACGTCGGCGGCGAGGCCGAACAGGCCGACGTGGACCGCATGTTCGGCGCGCTGTCCGCACCTTCGGAGCCCGGCCTGCCCAAAGGGCACTCCCCCACCACCGCCGAACTGGTGCGCCAGTGTCTGATGCACGCCGACGGCCCGCTGTCCGCGCAGGAGATCGCCGACCGCACAGGGGTGAGCCGGCAGACCGCCCAGCGCTACCTGAAGCTTCTGGAGCGCACCGGCCGCGCGCGCCTGACCCTCAAGTACGGCGACGCGGGCCGCCCGGAACACCGTTACGTGTGGGCGACCCGCGCCTGAGAGCACGGTTTCGTTGAGCGTCTTGACGAGTACCGCATGTCTTGATGAGTACCGCGCACCCTTAATGGATGCATGGACCAACTTCCCGGCGGGCCATCAACGTCGTCCATCTGTACAGACGATCCACCCACCAGTGCCACCGCCGTGCCTGGGCCGCGCCATGACCCAAGCCCAGCGGCCCGCCGTACGACCGGTCCCGGCGCCGTACGACGGTGAAGGCGCCGCCCCTACACGGCTCCGGCTCCCGTCAGTGAACGCACCTCCGTCTCCGCGTGCCGGGCCTCGTCGGCCTTCTCGGACGAGGTGACCGTGCCGATCCAGCCCGCGAGGAAGCCCAGCGGGATCGAGATGATGCCGGGGTTCTGGAGCGGGAAGAACTGGAAGTCGACGCCGGGAATGAGCGACTCGGGGCTGCCCGAGACGACCGGCGACAGGACGACGAGCACGAGCGCGGGGATCAGCCCGCCGTAGACCGCCCACACGGCGCCGCGCGTGGTGAAGTTGCGCCAGAACAGCGAGTAGAGCAGCACCGGCAGGTTCGCGGACGCGGCGACGGCGAAGGCGAGGCCGACCAGGAACGCGACGTTGAGCTCACGCGCCAGGATGCCGAGCGCGATCGCGACGATGCCGATGCCGACCGCCGCGACCCGGGCGACCGCGACCTCGCTGCGCTGCTTGGCGTGCTTGCGGCGCAGGGAGGCGTACAGGTCGTGGGCCACGGACGCCGAGGAGGCGAGCGTGATGCCGGCGACCACCGCGAGGATCGTCGCGAAGGCGACCGCGCCGACGATCGCGAACAGCACCGCGCCGCCCATGGACTCCTCCCCGCCACCGAGGTCGAGGGCGAGCAGCGGGACGGCCGTGTTGCCGGCCGCGTTGGACTGGCGCACGGTGTCGGGGCCGACGATCGCCGCCGCGCCGAAGCCCAGCACGATCGTCATCAGGTAGAAGCTGCCGATCAGGCCGATCGACCAGACCACCGAGCGGCGGGCCGCCCGCGCGGTCGGCACAGTGTAGAAGCGGGACAGGATGTGCGGCAGGCCGGCGGTGCCCAGGACGAGGGCGAGGCCGAGGCTGATGAAGTCGAAGCGTGACGTCCAGTTCGCGCCGTACTTCAGGCCGGGGGCCAGGAAGTCGATGCCGTGCCCGCTGCGTTCGGCCGCGGTGAGCAGCAGCCGGTCGAAGTCGCCGTGGAAACGGACGAGGACCAGCACGGTCAGCGCGATCGTGCCGCCCAGCAGCAGGACCGCCTTGACGATCTGGATCCAGGTGGTGGCCCGCATACCGCCCAGCGACACGTAGATGATCATGAGCGCGCCGACCCCGATGACGGTCCACACCTGGGTCGCGGCGCCACTGCGGCCCAGCAACAGGGCGACGAGGCTGCCCGCGCCGACCATCTGTGCCACCAGGTAGAAGATCGACACGATGACCGAGGAGGCGCCCGCCGCGATCCGCACCGGCCGTTCGCTCATCCGCGCCGCGACGACGTCCGCGAGCGTGAACCGCCCGCAGTTGCGCACGAGTTCGGCGACGAGGAGCAGGACGACCAGCCAGGCGACGAGGAAGCCGACCGAGTAGAGCAGGCCGTCGTAGCCGAACAGCGCGATCAGGCCGGAGATGCCGAGGAAGGAGGCGGCCGACATGTAGTCGCCCGCGATGGCGAAGCCGTTCTCCATCGGGGAGAAGAGCCGTCCGCCCGCGTAGAACTCCTCGGCCGAGCCGTGGCGGTTGCGGCTGACCCAGGTCGTGATGCCCAGCGTGACCGCGATGAACACGCTGAACAGCACGAGGGCCAGGGTCTGATGAGTACCGCTCACGGCTTGCCGCCCTTCACACCGCGCGTCAGTTCCTGGGTGTCCCAGCGCAGGTCGAGGGCTGCCCGGTCCCTGCGCAGCCGGGCGTGTCTGGCGTAGGCCCAGGCCAGCAGGAAGGTGGTGAGGAACTGGCCGAGACCTGCGACCAGTGCCACATTGACGGCGCCCACGACGGGCCGGGCCATGAACCCGGGCGCCGTGGTGGCCGCGATGACGTACGCCACGTACCAGAGGAAGAAGCCGATGCCCGCCGGGACCACGAACCGCCGGTAGCGGCTGCGGACCTCCTGGAAGGCGGCGCTGCGCTGGACGGCGAGGTAGACCTCCGCCATCGCGTCGCGGCCGGTCTCCTCACGGGGGGCCGGGACCGCCGGCACGGGGGCGCTCGTCGGCTGCGCTCCGGGCCAGTCGGGAGCCAGGGCGTCGTACCAGGGATCGTCGTACCGCACGCCTGCCGGCTCTTCGGGGACCGGGGACCGCACCTCTCGGTGCTCGCGTGCTCTCTCGGGACCGCCCCCGCCACTGCGGGCTCGGTCGTTGCTCAACTGCATACCCAATGATGGACAGAACGGGAAGATCCCCTACTCTCTTTCCCGCATTCTTCACCCCATCAAGCGACAATGGGCCGACTTATCCCATTTCCGATTTTGGTGGTTTTACCAACCCCTTTCTGTATGCGTAACTCACCGCCTGCGCACGGTCCTTGAGGCCCGCCTTGGCGAACAGGTTGTTGATGTGGGTCTTCACCGTCGTCGGCGAGACGTGCAGCCTGCGGGAGATCTCCTGGTTGCTGAGGCCGTCGGCGATGAGGACCAGCACCTCGGTCTCCCGGACCGTCAACCCGTCGGGCGGGCCCGCGGGTTCCACCGGCTCCGGTTCGGGCTGTGACAGCCGCTCCAGGAGCCGCAGTTGGATGCTCGGCGACAGTCCCGCGTCCCCGGACAGGACGTCGTGCACGGCCCGGACGATCTCGTCGCCGCCGGCGTCCTTCGTCAGGTAGCCCCGCGCGCCCGCCCTGAGCGCGGGGAACAGGGACTCGTCGTCGGCGAACGTCGTCAGCACCACGACCTGCGTCCCCGGGTACCCGGCCCGGATCCGCCGGGTCGCCTCGACCCCGTCGCAGCGGGGCATGCGCAGGTCCATCAGGACGACGTCCGGGGCGAGTTCGGCGACCAGCCGCACCGCGTCCTCGCCGTCCACCGCCGCGCCCACGACCTCCACCTCGGGCAGCAGCCCGAGCAGCGTCACGATGCCCTCCCTGACGACGGTCTGGTCGTCCGCCACCAGCACCCGCGCGGGCCCGCCCCGCTCCTGCGACGTCATACCGGCACCCTCAGCCTCACCGCGAACCCTTCCTCGTCCGGCCCCGCCTCCAGCGAGCCGCCCAGCAGTTCGGCACGCTCCCGCATGCCCAGGAGACCGTAACCTCCCCCCGCGCCCGCGAGTTCACCCGGCGAGCCGCCCGAGTCCCGCACGTCCAGGGCCACTTCGCGGGGACCGTACTCCAGCCGGAGGCTGACCTTCGCGCCCGGGGCGTGCTTGCGTACGTTCGTGAGGGCCTCCTGCGCGACCCTGCGCACGGTCTGGGACGCCTCCACCGACAGCGGTCTGCGTTCACCCGCCACGGTGACCCGCGCACCGTCCGTCGCCCGCGCCAGGTCGGCCAGAAAGTCCTCCAGCGGGGTCAGTTCGCCGCGCAGCGCGGACAGCGCCTGGCGGGTCTCGTCGAGGCCGTCCCTGGCCATCCCCCGCGCCGCCACGACCCGCTCCAGGATCTGCTGCCGGTCGGCGCCGCGCTCGATCAGCAGGCGGGCCGCCTCCAGGTGCACGAGCTGGGCCGAGAGGCTGTGGGCCAGTACGTCGTGGATCTCCCGGGCGATCCGGGCACGCTCCGTCAGCGCCGCCGACTCCGCCTCGGCGGCCCGCGCGGCCCGCTCCTGGGCCAGCAGCCGCGAGGCGTTGCCGCGGGCCTCGGCGTCCAGCCGCAGGGTGTAGCCGACGAGGGCGAGCGCGCCGAGCGTGGCGGCCGTGGTCAGCCACATGTCCTCGTTGACCACGGCGAACGCGCTCAGCGCGACCGAGGCGAACGGGAGCGCGGCGCCCAACGGAAGCCGTTGCAGCCCCACGACGGCGCAGCCGCACCACAGGACGAGCGCCGAGGTGCCGAACCCCAGCACCTCGGCCACGACCGCGACGCCCAGCAGCAGCGTCAGGAGCAGCAGCGAGGGCCACAGCCGGTGGGCGAACGTCAGCGCGAAGAACCCCTTCGCGGCCCCGACGGCAACGAGCGCGAGGCCCACACCCGCGACGAGGACCCAGCCGTGCGCGCGGGAGTTGTTCTCGAAGGCGCTCCACACCATGATGCCGATCAGCAGCAGCCGGACGACCCGGCCCAGCGCGTTCCTGACCGGGGAGCGTCCCTCGCGGGTGAGCGCCTCCCGGGACGGCCAGCGCAGCCATGGGTTCTCGGTCACACCCGCTCCCTCGTCTTCCGGGCCCCCTGGTCACCGTACGACGCCGAGGGCGCGTGGGTGCGGGCGAGCGTTCGCGCGCGGTGGGTGACGAACCCGGCGCGTACCAGCAGCATGGCCGCCAGGGAGAGCATCAGGGCGGCACTGTGCAGGTGGACGCCGAAGGCCGCGCCGATGCCGAACAGAGCCACCCTGAGAAAGACGCCGCCGCTCCACACTCCCAGGCTCGCCCTGGTGCTCCTGCTCCAGACGACGCCGTCCGCCTCGACCCACATCCGGGTCGTCCAGGCCCAGCCGGCGCCCGACACGAGCCCGATCAGCACCTCCGCGGCGAGCAGCACGCCCGAGAGGACGGGATGGCCGGAGTCCAGCAGATCCGGGTCGCGCAGCGCTATGACGGCGAGGATCCCGGGCACCAGCCACCACCGCCGCTCCCCGTCGACCGGCGCCGCGCGGAACTGCCGCACCAGCACCAGGGCGACCACCACCACGATCACCAACGCGTTGACGAGCCCGGCCATCACTGCCTCCGTGAGCGGAACGAGGATGCCGGCGACGACCGCCGCCGACACCACCGAAGCTACGGAAACCGAAGCCCCAGGAGATCGGAGCCAGGGTGGATCAAGGGTGGATATCCCACCCCTGATCGTCTCCACCCCTGGGTGGAGACGACACGCCCCTCAAGCGCCCCGAGGGGCCCCGCAGGGGCACCCGAGGGGCGCGGGGAACTGCGCGAGCAACCACCGACGACCCGCACCCCGACGACTCCGGAACCCGGCACGACGAACCGCACCGGCCCAAGCCGAGCGCAGCGGCTACGCGTCGATCCGCGACCGGTCCAGCGTCGCCGCCGAACTGGAGATGAACTCCTTGCGCGGCGCCACATCGTTGCCCATCAGCAGGTCGAACACCTGCTCCGCCGCCTCCAGGTCGGACAGGTTGATCCGGCGCAGGGTCCGGTGCCGGGGATCCATCGTCGTCTCGGCCAGCTGGTCCGCGTCCATCTCGCCGAGGCCCTTGTACCGCTGGATGGAGTCCTTGTACCGCACGCCCTTGGTCTGGAACTCCATGAGCTTGTCGCGCAGTTCGCGGTCCGAGTACGTGTAGACGTACTTGTCCTGCCCCTTCTTGGGCTGGACGAGTTCGATCCGGTGCAGCGGCGGCACCGCGGCGAAGACGCGCCCGGCCTCGACCATGGGCCGCATGTACCGCTGGAACAACGTCAGCAGCAGGCAGCGGATGTGGGAGCCGTCCACATCGGCGTCGGTCATCATGATGATCTTGCCGTAGCGGGCGGCCTCCAGGTCGAAGGTCCGGCCGGAGCCCGCTCCTATGACCTGGATGATCGCGCCGCACTCGGCGTTCTTCAGCATGTCCGTGACGGACGACTTCTGGACGTTGAGGATCTTGCCGCGGATCGGCAGCAGCGCCTGGAACTCCGAGTTGCGGGCGAGCTTGGCGGTGCCGAGCGCGGAGTCCCCCTCGACGATGAACAGTTCGCTGCGGTCGACGTCGTCGCTGCGGCAGTCGGCGAGCTTGGCCGGCAGGGACGACGACTCCAGGGCCGTCTTCCTGCGCTGGGCGTCCTTGTGCTGGCGGGCGGCGACGCGGGTGCGCGCGGCGGCGACGACCTTCTCCATGACGACCCGCGCCTGGGCGGCGGCGTCCCGCTTGGTGGAGGTCAGGAACGCCTTGAGCTCCTTCGCGATGACCTGGGCCACGATCCGGCGGGCCGCGGAGGTGCCGAGGACCTCCTTGGTCTGGCCCTCGAACTGCGGTTCGGCGAGCCGGACGGTGACGACGGCGGTGAGGCCCTCCAGGGCGTCGTCCTTGAGGACGCCGTCCTCGGCGACGCGCAGCAGCTTCTTGGTGCGCAGCACCTCGTTCATCGTGGTCGTGACGGCCTGCTCGAAGCCGGCGACGTGGGTGCCGCCCTTGGGGGTGGCGATGATGTTCACGAACGACTTGAAGGTCGTGTCGTAGCCCGTACCCCAGCGCATCGCGACGTCCACGCCGAGTTCGCGGGTGACCTGGGTGGGGGTCATCTGGCCGTGCTCGTCGAGGACCGGGACGGTCTCGCGGAAGGTGCCCTGGCCGGTGAAGCGGAGGATGTCGCAGACCGGCTTGTCGGTGGCCAGGTACTCGCAGAACTCGCTGATCCCGCCGTCGAAGCGGAAGGACTCCTCGCCCTTGCTGCCGCCCTCGCCGAGACCGAGTTCGTCGCGGACGACGATGGTCAGGCCGGGCACCAGGAACGCGGTCTGGCGCGCGCGCTGGTGGAGGTGTTCCAGGGAGAGCTTGGCGTCCTTGAGGAAGATCTGGCGGTCGGCCCAGTAGCGCACGCGCGTGCCGGTGCGGGCCTTGGCGACCTTCTTGGTCTTGCGCAGTCCGCTGCGCGCCTCGAACCCGGCGTCGGGTCCGGCGGCCGCGAAGGCGCCGGGGACGCCGCGGCGGAAGCTGATCGCGTGCGTGCTGCCGCCGCGGTCCACCTCGACGTCCAGCCGGGCGGAGAGGGCGTTGACGACGGAGGCGCCCACGCCGTGCAGGCCGCCGGAGGCGGCGTAGGAGCCACCGCCGAACTTGCCGCCCGCGTGGAGCTTGGTCATGACGACCTCGACGCCGGACAGGCCGGTCTTGGGCTCGACGTCGACCGGGATGCCGCGGCCGTTGTCGCGGACCTCCACGGAGCCGTCGTCGTGCAGCACCACGTCGATGTGATCGCAGAACCCGCCCAGCGCCTCGTCGACGGAGTTGTCGATGATCTCCCACAGGCAGTGCATCAGACCGCGGCTGTCGGTCGATCCGATGTACATACCCGGGCGCTTGCGTACGGCTTCTAGTCCTTCGAGGACGAGCAGGTGCCGCGCGGTGTAGTTGGAGCCGTCCCGGTCTGCTCCTGCCAGCAGCGCAGTGGACGGCACGGACGTATCGGCGGTCACGCGGTTCGCTCCTCGCTGAATTTCAGGTGGGGCCCTTCTGGGTAAGGGCACGGCTTCGGTCGCCGTCAAGAGGGTACCGAGGCCAGGTAGAGCCGTTGTCACGCCACCCTCGTCTGGAGTCAGACTAGTCCAGAGTCGTATGCGTGTTCGATCGCTCGATGGAGTGAAGTACATATCACGTTCCCTTCGAGGCATGAACCATTTAGGCTCCGGGCACGTCCTCAAGAACGAACCGGCAACCCCGCCGGGAGGACCGACCACATGATCGACAGCGCGAAACCGTAAGCACACAAGAAGCGCAATACGGCACATTCGCCGCCAAACCGGCAGCAGACAGCCGCCTCGAAAGATTTTTTCGAGGGAAAGCCGCAAGCGGGAACGTTTGAGGCTGGTTGGATGTTGACCCTGGTACGACAGCTCGTCGAGCTAGAGAAGAGGCGACGTGACTACTGTTCTGACCCCCGCGAGCCCGCTGACGGCCGGCGATCGCTGCGACCGCTGCGGCGCCCAGGCATACCTTCGCGTTGTCCTGGCGAGCGGCGGAGAACTGCTCTTCTGCGCCCACCACGGCCGCAAGTTCGAGCCGGAGCTCAAGAAGATCGCCGCCGAGATACAGGACGAGACGGAGCGGCTGACGGCCGTTCCCGCGACCGCCTCCGAGGACGAGCGCTGACCACCGGCGTTCACGACGAGCCAGAACCGGCATAGGCCGGCGTACGGGCGGCGCCCCCTGGAGACAGGGGCCGCCGCCCGTACGCGTACCCGGCAGAGCCGCTCAGCGCCCGCCTGACGGCCTGGCGGACCCTCCCGGCTCCGCCTGGCCGTTCAGCACCCTCAGGACGTCGGAGACGCGCGTGTAGACCCCCGGACTCCCCGGGCGCCCGCAGCCGCTCCCCCAGGACACCAGCCCGACCAGCTTGCCCCGCGCGACCAGTGGCCCGCCGCTGTCGCCCTGACAGGCGTCCTTGCCTCCCCTGACCTCTCCGGCACAGAGCATCGTCCGCGCGGTGTAGGCGCCCTCGGGTCCTCCGGGGTACGCCCGCTCGCAGGACCGGTCGGCCAGGACGTGCACCCGCGCGGCCCGCAGGCTGCGCGCGTACTCGCCCCACCCGGAGACGTCGCCCCAGCCGTAGACCGTGGCCGCCGTCCCCGCCGCGTACGCCGCGTCCCCCGCCGGGGCCGCCCCGATGAGCGACGCCTCGGGCAGTGGCTCGGCGAGGGTGAGCACCGCGAAGTCCCCGGAGTTGCTGGAGCGGTCGTACTCCGGGTTCACCCAGGTGTCCTGGACGGCGATCTCCCGGCCCGCGTCCGAGCGCAGGTCGGTGCGGCCCGCGATGACCTTGAAGTCCCGCGCCTGGTTCGGAGGGGCGCCGAGGACGTCCTCGCCGACGCAGTGGGCCGCCGTCAGCACCATGGTCGGCGCGACCGCCACGCCGCCGCAGAACTGCCCCGACCGGTTACCGCCGAACCGGTCACGGCTGGACAGCGCGACCGTCCAGGGGCTCTGGGAGACGTCGACCGGGGAGCCGCCCACGATGATGCCGTCGGGGGCCGCCTCGGCGGTGGTCGCCAGCGGTATGGCGACCACCGCGGCCGCCAGGACCAGCGGCCGGGCGAGCGCCCGGACCAGGGGAAGACGCATGCGCACTCCTGACTCTGGGGTGGATACCGAAAACCCAGAGTGATCGACAGTGGGGTGACGCGCACCCGCGCGTACGACGACGAAGGCCCGGTCCCTCTGAGAGGGACCGGGCCTTCGTCGTCGTACGGACCGACCTAGTCGAGGTAGTCGCGCAGCACCTGGGAGCGGGACGGGTGGCGCAGCTTGGACATGGTCTTGGACTCGATCTGGCGGATGCGCTCGCGGGTCACGCCGTAGACCTTGCCGATCTCGTCGAGGGTCTTCGGCTGACCGTCGGTGAGACCGAAACGCATGGACACGACGCCCGCCTCGCGCTCGGACAGGGTGTCGAGGACGGAGTGCAACTGCTCCTGGAGGAGCGTGAAGCTGACCGCGTCGGCCGGGACGACGGCCTCGGAGTCCTCGATGAGGTCACCGAACTCGCTGTCGCCGTCCTCACCCAGGGGGGTGTGCAGGGAGATGGGCTCGCGGCCGTACTTCTGGACCTCGATGACCTTCTCGGGGGTCATGTCGAGTTCCTTGGCCAGCTCCTCCGGGGTGGGCTCGCGGCCCAGGTCCTGGAGCATCTGGCGCTGCACGCGCGCGAGCTTGTTGATGACCTCGACCATGTGCACCGGGATACGGATGGTGCGGGCCTGGTCGGCCATCGCGCGGGTGATCGCCTGACGGATCCACCAGGTGGCGTACGTGGAGAACTTGTAGCCCTTGGTGTAGTCGAACTTCTCGACCGCGCGGATCAGACCGAGGTTGCCCTCCTGGATGAGGTCCAGGAAGAGCATGCCGCGGCCGGTGTAGCGCTTGGCCAGCGAGACCACGAGGCGGAGGTTGGCCTCCAGCAGGTGGTTCTTGGCGCGGCGGCCGTCCTCGGCGATGATCTCCAGCTCGCGCTTGAGCTTCGGGGCCAGCTTGTCGGCGTTGGACAGCTTGTCCTCGGCGAACAGGCCCGCCTCGATGCGCTTGGCGAGCTCGACCTCCTGCTCGGCGTTGAGCAGCGGGACCTTGCCGATCTGCTTGAGGTAGTCCTTGACCGGGTCGGCGGTGGCGCCCGCGGCGGCGACCTGCTGGGCCGGTGCGTCGTCCTCGTCCTCGTCGGAGAGGACGAAGCCGGCGCTCTCGGTGCCCTCGGGCTCGTCGCCGGTCTTGCCGGCGCCGGGGGCTTCTTCGAGGACCTCGTCCTCAAGGAGCTCGACGTCGTCCTTCTTGGCCGTGGTCTTCTTCGCGGCGGTCTTCTTGGCGGGGGCCGCCTTCTTCGCGACCGCCTTCTTCGCGGCGGGCGCGGCCTTCTTGGCGGCGGCCTTCTTGGCGGGCGAATCCGCGTCGTCGCCGGCCGCCGGGGCGGCGGGGGCGGCCGTGGTGGCGGTGGCCTTCCTGGTGGTCACCGTCTTCGCGGCGACCGTCTTGGTGGCGGTGCGCTTGGCCGGACTCTTCGCTGCGACGCTCTTTCGGGTGCGCTTGGGCTCTGCGGCACTGACCATCAGCGTCACACCCTCTTCCTCAAGGATCTGGTTGAGGCTGCGCAGTACGTTCTTCCACTGAGTGGCCGGAATCTGGTCAGCTTCGAAGGCCCGACGCACATCGTCGCCGGCGATCTGCCCCTCAGCCTTTCCCCGCTCAATGAGCGCCATGACAGAGACGGACTCGGCGATCTCCGGCGGGAGCGTACGGGATGTGCTGGCCGACACGAACAACCTCTCGGAACGTTGGAAAACGGCTTCCGGCCCCGTCCACAGCGGACAGGAGCCGACCACCGGCCTTGGGGATGGGCCGACGGGCGGGCGGGGGCCGGGAGAATACACAGCGCCATGAACGGCGTCCGTATTCCCTCCTCGGCTGTCACCTCTTAGGTCATCGCGCTGTTCCCACGAGCGTTACGCCCAATCTACGTGGCCCGAGTCACACCCCGTAAGTGCTCAAAAACGGTCAGACACGGTCAGAGGAGGCCGCCACCGTGATCGCCTCATGACCGAAAGCACTCTCCCGCCCTGTGCACCGTCGGACTCCGCAGGGCCCGGGAGGGGTCCTGCGGAGTCGACCGGAGGGCGGGGCACCGGCCCGGAGGGACTCCGGCGGGGGAGGAAGAGCACCCCCGGGACCGCACCGCCCGAAAGGCGCGGTCAGTGTTCGCGCGGCGCCGGGACCACGCGCTCCACCTCCGGGTGGACGGTGAGCAGCTGCCGCATCGCCGACTCCGCGCCCGCGCCGTCGCCCGCGGCGAGCGCGTCGACCATGCGCGCGTGGTGCGCGAGGGACGCCTCGTTCGGCCGGTCGCAGCCGGTGGCCGGGCCGCCGGACACCTGGAGGGCGGAGGAGACGATCCCGGAGAGGTGCTCCAGCATGCGGTTGCCGGCGAGCTGGATGAGCAGGGTGTGGAACTCGGCGTCCGCGCGGGAGTACGTCAGCGCGTCGCCCTGCGCCATGGCGTGTCCCATGATCTCGACCATGTCGGACAGCCGCTGCTGGACGTCCTCCCGGCCGTGGCCCGCGGCGAGGCGGGCGGCGAGCGGCTCGATGGTCCAGCGCAGCTCGGTCAGTTCGCGGCGCTGGTCGTCGCGCTGCGGGCCGAAGGCACGCCACTCGATGATGTCGGGGTCGAGCAGGTTCCAGTCACTGACGGGGCGCACGCGCGTGCCGACGTTCGGCCGGGCGCTCACCAGGCCCTTGGCCTCCAGGACGCGCAGCGACTCGCGGACGACGGTGCGGGAGACCTCGAAGCGCTGGCCGATCTCCTCGGGCACCAGGGGACGGTCGGCGCCGAGGTCGCCGGAGACGATCATCTGCCCGAGCTGCTGGACGAGTTGGCCGTGCAGCCCGCGCCCACGGCTGCCTGTGGCACGGCGGCCCACGCGGCCCAGGTCGGCGTCGACGCCGTCCCAGATGGGAGAGCGGTCGGCGGGGGCCTCGGCGTAGGGGTAACGGTCGAGTTCGCCCGGGGCGGCCAGACCGGAGTCGGCGGAGCGGGCGGCGGTCATCATGGTGTGCGCAAGGGTACTCACGGATCTTTTGTCGGCGTCGGCCCCAACTCCCTTGAGGGCTTTGGTGAAAAGCACACGAAAGGGTGATCGCTCACCCCGTCGGAATTGACGCCTTATCGGAAAGAAATGGGCTTTCTGGGGGGAGTTGTGCGCACCACGCGCGTGGACGGTCGTCATCGGACCCGGCCGCGCAGGGTGGTGAGCAGATACGCGCACAACAGGGTGGTGAGCGACAACGCCAGTGCACCGCCCACGGGTTGGGCCACCACACGCGCGGCGGCATCGAGATAACGCTCGCCACCGAAGGGCCAGCGCAGCAGGAACATCTCACGCGCCCGCGCGGGCATCCCGGCCGCCGTCCGCACGGAGGCGCCGGCGAACAGCCGGTGCAGCAGCGGTACGACGGCCACCGGTACGGCGAGCACGGCCGCGAGCCCCGCCGTCGTGGACCGGAACACGCCGGCCGCGAGCACCCCCGCCCAGGCGCACCCGACGACGAGGCCGGTCCAACTCGCGCCGAGCGAGAGCCAGTCCGCGGGAACTTCCGCGACCTCCCGTCCGTAGACGAGGTAGAGCGCCTCGGCGTCGCAGCCCACCGCGAGGAAGGCCAGCAGCAGCGCGGTGAGGGCGGAGACGAGGAGCTTCGCGGCCAGCAGCCCCAGCCGCCGGGGGACGGTGCCGCGGTCGGCGGCCAGCGCGGGATGCCGGAACTCGTCCCCGAAGGCCAGCGCCCCGAGCAGTCCCGCCCCCAGGGCCGCAGGGGGCAGCGGCGACTGCGCGGGCCACGCCGCGAACAGCCGTTCCCGAGGCGTGCGTCCGAGCCGGGCCAGCAGCAGCGCGGTGACCACGGAGACGACCAGCGTCCCCGCGCCGACGGCGAATCCCGTACTGATCCCCGCGGCCCGCCGCAGCTCGTAGCGCAGGGGGCGCAGCGGGGTCGGCGCGGGGCGGACGGAGATGGGAGGCGGAAGCGGGGAGGGGGCTCCGTGCGCGCGCAGCGGGGACTCCCGTACGACGTCTACGGCGCCGTCGGCGCCGTCACCCGGTTCGGCCTCGGCGTCCGCAGGTGCCCCGGGCCCCATGTCCCCCACCTCGTCGGCGAGTTGGTGGACGAGGATGCCGTTGCGGAAGGCGACGTCCCCGATGTCGGCGCACGAACTGCCGTACACGGAGAGGTGGTTGCCGTCCTCCTGGACGACCTCGACGGAGCGGCGCGTCGTGCGGGCGTCCTTGGAGAGTTCGGCGGCGAGGCGGGCGGCGTGCGGGGTGCGGACGGCGACACGGGGGCGCAGGCGGGTGCGGGCGAAGGCGGGGGCGTCCTGGTCGGCGACGACGCGGCCGGCGTCCAGGGTGACGACGTGGTCGGCGGTGCGGGCGGCCTCCTTGGGGTCGGCCATGGTCAGCAGAACGGTTCCGCCGTGGCGGGCGTGCGCTGTGAGCATGTCGTACAGCCAGCGGCTCTCGCGCGCGCAGAGGCCGTCGGCGGGGTCGTCGAGGACGAGGGTGTGCGGGTCGGCGAGGAGGGCGCAGGCGAGGCCGAGGCGGCGGTCCATGCCCCGGGACAGGGCGCCGAGGCGTTCCTCGCGCAGGCTCACGAGGCCGACCGCTTCGAGGACCTCGTCGGCCCGTGGGGCCGGGACGCCGGCCGCCGCGCACAGCATCCGCAGGTGCCCGCGGACCGTGCGGCCCGGGTGCCCCGGCACGTCGCCGAGGAGCACGCCGACCTCGCGCGCGGGGTGGGCGATACGGTGCAGTGGGCGGCCCCTGAAGTACGTGACGCCACGGCCCTGCTGGAGTTCGAGCATGAGTCTCAGCGCCGTGCTCTTGCCCGCCCCCGGCACTCCGAGGAGCACCGTGACATGCCCGACGCGCGCCTCGAAGGAGACGTCGTCGACGGTGGGAGGGAGATCCTTGCGGGGGATGCTGGTCAGTCCGAATGCCTGGATCACCCGCAGCAAGATAGCGCCCCATTTAGGGTTTTTGAGGCATCGCACGGCCGGGCGCACCGAGCCCGGGGGCACAGCGGGGCTCAGGAGGCGGCGGTCGGCGCCGGGCGTCCGTGAGGGCGCGCACCGGATCGGCGCTCAACGCCCGCTGCGGGCCGGCGGCGGGCACCCGCCGCCGGGGGCCTCGGCGTCGCGCGTACGGCCGTCTCGCGGCCCCTCACCCCGCGTCACGGCCCTGCCCCGCCCGCCCTCACACCTCGGGGCGCAGCATCGGCGGGTTGAGCAGCGTCGCGCCGCCCGCGCGGAAGAGCTGGGCCGGCCGGCCGCCCTGACGGGTGGTGGTGCCTCCGGTGGGGACGAGGAAGCCCGGCGTCCCGGTCACCTTGCGGTGGAAGTTGCGCGGGTCGAGCGCGACGCCCCACACCGCCTCGTAGACCCGGCGCAGCTCGCCGACGGTGAACTCGGTGGGGCAGAACGCGGTGGCCAGTGAGGAGTACTCGATCTTGGAGCGGGCGCGCTCGACGCCGTCGGCGAGGATCTGCGCGTGGTCGAAGGCGAGCGGCGCGACGGGGTCGCCGTCCCGGCCGTAGCCGCCCTGGTTGAGGAGCTCCTCGACCGGCGCCCAGCGCGCGTTGCTGGCGTCGCCGCCCGCGCGCGGGGCGGGCAGGTCGGGGGCGAGCGCGAGGTGGGCGACGCTGACGACGCGCATGCGCGGGTCGCGCTTGGGGTCGCCGTAGGTGGCCAGCTGTTCGAGGTGGGCGCCGTTGTCCTGGGCGGGGACGGCGGGCTCGTGGGCGTGCAGCCCGGTCTCCTCGGCGAGTTCGCGTGCCGCAGCCTGGGACAGGTCCTCGTCGGCCCGTACGAAGCCGCCGGGCAGGGCCCATCTCCCCTGGAACGGCGGTTCGCCCCGGCGGACCGCCAGCGCGCACAGGGCGTGGCGCCGCACGGTCAGCACGACCAGGTCCACGGTGACGGCGAAGGGCGGGAAGGCTGACGGGTCGTAGGGCATGCGGCGATCTTAGTCGTCTCCCTGACGATAAACACTCCCTTCGCCGGTCGCGGCCCTTCGGTCTCTCACACCCCCAGCTGGAGCCCCTCGCCGGCCTCCTCGACCATGGCGAGGCCGAGTCTGCTGACCCGCACGGAGAACGGTTCGCCCGCGACGCGCAGCCCGCTGAGGCCGATCTCCCCGAGGGGTGCGCTGTGCACGGGGCGCAGGGTGACCGTCCTGGCCGGGGCGTCGGGGCGGATGCCCGCGAGGGTGGTCAGCAGCAGGATCCCGGCGGCCGCCGAGGTGGCGGCGGGACGGCAGGCGGCCGGGTGCGGAACGGGAGCGCTCCCGTCGGTGCGCCGCTCGCCCGCGTACATCTCGGGCAGCCGGTACCCGAACGCCTCCGCTGCCCCGAGGACGCCCTTCAGGAGCGCGCCCGCCTCCTTCTCGTACCCGGCGGCGGCCAGGCCCGCCACGGCGAGCGCGGTCTCGTGGACCCGTACGGCGCCGCCCCGGTGGCCGAAGGGGTTGTAGCCCGCCTCCTTGGCGCCGAGCCCGCGCAGTCCCCAGCCGGAGTCCAGTGCCGGGCCGCCGAGCAGGCGGGCGAGATGCTCGGTCTGCACCCGGTCGAGGAGTCCGGTGGCGAGTTCGCCGCCGCCCAGCAGCCCGGTGTCCAGGAGGTGGACGGCGTTCGCGCCGAGGTGCGCGACGGGGCGGCCGTCCGGCAGGCGTGCGGCGATCGGCCGGCCGCCGCCGAGGTCGTCGGCCCAGAACTCCTCGCGGAACGCCGCCCGCAGTCCGCGCGCCCACACCCGCAGTGGCTCGCCGCCCGGTCTGCCGCAGTCGTCGAGGAGGTCGGCGCCGAGGAGGGCCGCGCGGTGCGCGTGTGCCTGGGTCTCGCAGCGGGCGGGGCCCGCGGGCTGCGGGTCGCACAGGTACGTGCCCGTCCCGACGGTGGTCCGCAACCAGGTCAGGCAGCGTTCCGCCGTCGGCAGCAGCTCCGCGACCTCCACCTCGGGCAGGCCCCAGCGGCGGGCCTCCGCGAGGAGCGCGGGGAACAGGAGCGTGGCCTCCGTGCCCGTGCACGCGGGCGGCAGGTGAGCGCCCGCGTTCCGCTGGGGGCCGGGGACGAGGCCGTCGGGGCGCTGGGTGCGGGCGAGGATGCGCAGGGTGCCCGCCGCGAGCCCGGTGCCGAGGGGCAGTGTCATGCGGGCGGCGGCCAGCGCGTCGGCCGGGGCGAGGCCGCAGCGCCAAGGCGCACCGGCCGCGAGGTGGGTGTCGGTGGGGTGGGCCGGGTCGCGGACCAGGAGCGCTTGGAGGTCCTCGACGCCGGTCCGCAGCAGCGGGCCCACACGCGGGTCGTCGCCCCGGGCGCTCGCGGGTGCCAGGGGGTTCGTCGCCGAGCGGCCCACGGCCCGCATCGGGCCGCTCCCGTCCAGCCTGACCTTGAGTTCGACGACCGCGCTGCCGCCCGGCGGGATGTCCAGGTCCCAGCGCAGCAGGCCGGCGGAGGCCAGGGCGTCGGAGGGCGGTGGGTCCGCGGTGACGGTGGAGGAGCCCGGCGGGCCGGACCAGCGCAGGCCCGCGTCGTGGACGCTGGCGGGCAGTTCGGGCGCGGTCGCGCCGGCCGCGATCGCACCCAGGTCCGCGAGGTCCGTCCCGAGGGACACCTCGACCGGGAGGCGCAGTGCGCGCGGGGCGTAGCTGTGCAGGGTGATCCGCTCCGTGCCGTCGGCGCTGCGGCTGCGCTCGACGACGAGGTCCGGGTCCGGGCCGCCCTGCGGTGAGAGGCGCAGGGTGCCGACGAAGCGGACCTCGTCGGCGGCCGTCATCCGGGCCTGTGTCCCGAGCGGTTCCCGTCCGGCCACGCGCACCTGGCAGCGGGACAGCAGGCGCCGGCCCGCCCGGTAGAACCCCTCCAGGCCGTGTCCGGTGAGCTGTCCCTCCGGCGGGGAGACGGCGAGCCCCGGCAGGGCGACGCAGATCATCGCCGTGTGGACGGGCGGGAGGCCGGTGGGGCGGGGTGCCGGGCGGCGACCCTGGTCAGGCAGCGGGGGCCGGGTCGGGTCAGGCCGCGCCCCGTCGGCCGGTCCACGGGGCGTCCGCCCCAAGAGCCGCTCGGGGATCTCGTCGCGGCCCGGCGGCGGGGGCCCGCCGTGGGCGGAGGGCGGGGTCGGTTGATGCATGCGGTGACTTCTTCTGCTCTCTGTACGCCACGGGCGGGTGCCGCACCGAGGGTCGGCCCCGGCGGGACAAGGGCGGTACGGCAGCACGGGCCGCGCGGCCGTACCGCCACTCAGGTGAACGGGGCGAGGCTCCCCCGAGTCACGCCCCACACCCCAAGGCCCCTCCGAATGGCGGTGCGTACGGCGTCCGCCGAGAGGCCGCCAAGACGCTTCGCCCGGCTGACGTCCGCCGAGAGGCCACCGGTCCTCTGCCGGGCGCCTGCCAGGGACCCATCCCGGCACGCCTGCTGCCCGACGCCCAGTGGAGACCCACCGCGACACGCCTGCTGTCCAACGCCCACCGGAGACCCACCCCGCCACGTCCGCCGGCCGACGCCTGCCGGAGACCCGCGACGGCACGCCCCCTGCCCAACGTCCGCCGGAGGCCCACCACGACACACCCTCCGGCCGACGCCCTCCGGAAGCCCCGGGAAGCATGCCCCGCTGCCCGCGCCCACCCCAGGACCACCGAGGCGCACCACCCTGCCGCCCCCCGGCCGGAGGACCTCCAGATCCGCCACCCCGGCCCACCGCGACGACCTCCGCTCACAGGCCTCCGATCCACCGCACCAGCCCCGCAGCCTCGGCCCCCGCCGAAGGACCATCGCCCACCCCCGTCGAAAGACCACCGCCCCGCTTCACCACCCCCACGCCCGCCCAAGCCCTCTCGCCCACACCGCCACTCGTCGACCCACCCCGCACTCACTCCGCCCCGACCCCCTCGTCCCCGCCGGACACCGTCTCCTCCTCGGGCGCGCTCCGCTGCCGCACAACCCGCTTGCTCTGCGAGGGCGGACGCGTCCCGTCCTTGTCCCTGGCCTTCGCCGATGACCGTGTGCGAGGAGGCCGCCGCCCGTCCGCTCCCGACTCGGCAGACGTGCCGCTCCTGGTCCGAGCCCGGCGCCGAGGAGCCTGAACCGGCTCGCCGGTCCTAGATGCCGCCTCCGTGCTCTCGGCGTTCTCCGCGTTCTCCGCCGCATCCTCGGACAGCCGCCCCTCACGCTCCGACCGCAGGCACCGCCGGACCGCCTCCGGATCGAGCCCTTCGTTGCACGCCTGGTGCAGGAGCGCAGCGAAGAGGTACTCGGGGTCGGCGCCCAGTGCCATCGCGAGGGCCTCGCGCGCTTCGAGTCCGTCCCCGAGGGACCAGGCGACCCAGCCGGCCAGGGCTAGGGGAGCGGCGGCGTACTCGCTGTACGAGCGGACGCAGCGGCGGGCCAGGGCACGCCACAGGCGCAGCGCGGGGAGCGCCTCGTCGCCCTCCATCCACTCGGCGGCGCGGTCGCGGGTCGTGCGGTCCTGGAGCCCGAGGATCAGCAGGGCCGCCTCGTCCTTGTCGATCAGCGCGTCGTCCTGGCGGTCGGACAGGAGCGGGCCGACGATCGCGGGGGCCTCGGCGAGGCGTCGTACCAAAAGGCCGGCCAGGGCGATCGTCTCGTCGGCGATCCGGGCACTCTGGCCGTCGACGATGCGGGGGACGATCTTCTGGGCGGCCCGGTCCAGCGCCTCCTCCTGTTCCCGGACGTCGCCGGTCTCCCAGGGGAGCAGCCGGATCCTGAAGTCCCGCAGGGTGCCCCGGACCTGGAGCCCGGCGTAGGTCGCGGCGGCGGCGAGGACGGACGTGCCGGGCAGGGTCATCGGGATCCCGTCCTCCGGGCAGCAGCCGTCGCCGCTGCAGCAGTAGGACCAGAAGCGTCCGCCGGAGACGCAGAGGGCCTCGATGACGGGGATGTCGAGGTCCCCGCACTGGGTGCGCAGGTGGTGGGCGAGGGGTTGCAGCCGTTCCATGACCTCGCGGGGTGTCTCGCCGGGCTCCGGCTCCTGGCAGAGGTAGGCGACCATCTGCTCGGGCCGCGCCCCTCGGCGTTCCGCTCCCTTGACCAGTCCTTCGGCGAAGTATCCGGCCGCTTCCTTCCAACTGGCGGGATTCCTGGGAATGCTCAGGGCGCCTCGGGGTCCGAAGTGACTCTGCCCGTCCTGCTCGCACAGGGTCACCAGGACCATGCTGTCCTCGGGCCGGTAGCCGAGCAGGTAGGGGACGGCGTCCGCGAGTTCGGCCGGGGTCTTGAGGGTGTACCTGTGGGGTCCGGAGCCGAACGGCACCGCACTGTCGTTCGTTCCGCTGCCGATGGGTTCAGGCGTTTCGCTGTGATTCGTCATGCCGTGACGATCTCGCGAATCGCGAATCCCCGCCGACCCTGTGGATAACTCCCGGCAGGGACACGACATATCCCGCTCCGGGTACCGTCAACTCCCCTCCTCCGAACGCCTTCGACTCCCCCTCGCCGACAAGCCCCCGAGGCCCCTCCCCCTCCGCTCACCGCCCGCATTGTCAGTCCCGTCCTGTTGTATGGACGCATGCAGCACACCAGCAACGCGAACCTCCGGACCGAGGCCGACACCGTCCTCGCCCGGCTCGTCGGCGACCCCAGCGGCACGGCCCGGCTGCGGGAGGACCAGTGGCGGGCCGTCGAGGCCCTGGTCGCCGAGGGCAGACGCGCGCTGGTGGTGCAGCGCACCGGCTGGGGCAAGTCGGCGGTGTACTTCGTGGCGACGGCCCTGCTGCGGGCCAGAGGCGCGGGCCCGACGGTGATCGTGTCGCCGCTGCTCGCGCTGATGCGCAACCAGGTCGACGCGGCGGCCCGGGCCGGCGTCCGGGCGCGGACGATCAACTCGGCCAACACGGAGGAGTGGGAGTCGGTCCAGGCGGAGATCGCGGAGGGGGTGGTCGACGTCCTGCTGATCAGCCCGGAGCGCCTCAACCACCCGGACTTCCGCGACCGTGTCCTGCCCTCGCTGGCCGCGGCGACGGGCCTGCTCGTGGTCGACGAGGCTCACTGCATCTCCGACTGGGGCCACGACTTCCGCCCGGACTACCGTCGCCTGCGCACGATGCTGGGCGAACTCTCCCCGGGCGTACCGGTCCTGGCGACGACGGCGACGGCCAACGCGCGCGTGACGGCCGATGTCGCCGAGCAGCTCGGCACGGGCGGCGCGTCGGACGCGCTGGTGCTGCGCGGCCCGCTGAACCGGGAGAGCCTGAGCCTGAACGTGCTGCGGCTGCCGGACGCCGCGCACCGCCTGGCCTGGCTCGCCGACCACCTGGACGACCTGCCGGGCTCGGGCATCGTCTACACGCTGACGGTGGCCGCCGCCGAGGAGGTCACCGCGTTCCTGCGGCAGCGCGGGCACGCGGTCGCGTCGTACACGGGCCGGACGGAGAACGCGGAGCGGCAGCAGGCCGAGGAGGACCTGCTCGGCAACAAGGTCAAGGCGCTGATCGCGACGTCCGCCCTGGGGATGGGGTTCGACAAGCCGGATCTCGGGTTCGTCGTGCACCTGGGCTCGCCGTCCTCGCCGATCGCCTACTACCAGCAGGTGGGCCGCGCGGGGCGTGGCGTCGACCACGCGGAGGTGCTGCTGCTGCCGGGCCGGGAGGACGAGGCGATCTGGGCGTACTTCGCCTCGCTCGCGTTCCCCGCCGAGGAGTTGGTGCGCCGCACGCTCGACGTTCTCGCGCACGCTCAGGGGCCGGTGTCGCTGCCGGCGCTGGAGCCGCTGGTGGAGCTGCGGCGCTCGCGCCTGGAGAGCATGCTCAAGGTCCTGGACGTGGACGGGGCGGTCCGGCGCGTGAAGGGCGGCTGGACGGCGACGGGGCAGCCCTGGTCGTACGACGCGGACCGGTATGCGTGGGTGGCCCGCCAGCGGGAGGCCGAGCAGCGGGCGATGCGGGAGTACGGCGCGGCGACGGGCTGCCGGATGGAGTTCCTGCAACGGCAGTTGGACGACGAGACAGCCCGGCCCTGCGGGCGGTGCGACAACTGCGCGGGCGCTCGGTTCACCGCCGACGCGTCGACGGCAGCGCTGGACGCCGCGCGCGTGGACCTCGGCCGGGCGGGCGTGGAGGTGGAGCCGCGCCGGATGTGGCCGACAGGGCTCGCGGCGGTCGGCATGGACCTGAAGGGCCGTATCCCGGCCGGGGAGTTGGCGGCGCCGGGGCGGGCGCTCGGGCGGCTGTCGGACATCGGCTGGGGCAACCGGCTGCGGCCTCTGCTGGCCCCGCAGGCGCCGGACGGGCCGGTGCCGGAGGACGTGGCGAGGGCCGTGGTGGGGGTCCTGGCGGACTGGGCGAAGGGGCCCGGCGGCTGGGCCGGTGGAGCAGCGGACGCGCCCGCGCGCCCGGTCGGCGTGGTGACCCTCCCCTCGCGCACCCGCGCGTCGCTGATCGCCTCGCTGGGCGCGCACATCGCGCAGGTCGGCCGGCTGCCGCTGCTGGGAGCTCTGGAGTACGCGGAGGGCTCCTCCCGGGTCGCCCGCAGCAACAGCGCGCAGCGGCTGAAGGCGCTCGACGGGGCACTGTCCGTGCCGCCCGCGCTGGCCGCCGCGCTCGACGGGGCGCAGGGCCCGGTGCTCCTGGTGGACGACTTCAGCGAGACCGGCTGGACGCTCGCGGTCGCCGCGCGGATGCTGCGCCGCGCGGGCGCGCGGGAGGTGATGCCGCTGGTCCTGGCGCTCCAGGGGTGAACGCGCGCCGGGGGAGGCAGTTCACCGGCAGACGCGGGACCGTACAGGCGCGTCGCCCGTCCTGACCCCGTCGTCAAGCGCGAAACCCGAGGTAGTGATATAAGCCATGTAACGGCACATAACAGTCGGTGATCCCAATTGCTCGTTGCCGCATTCCAGTTCGACCGCAAGAATTGAGGTCCGCTCCCCGCAACGGTTCGCCTGAGGTCAGGCAGAGCTCTGTTTGCGGTGCGTGCCCCCCGAATTCGCCCCGCCCGCTGTGTGGGCCGTAGCCGAAGGGAGGATCGTGACCTTCGGATTCGCGCCGTCCTCGGCGGCATCGCTCTCGACGTCCGCGTCCGCCGCTTCCGCCAGCCGCTTGCTCGAACCCGCGGAATGGGCCGCGGCGGGGATCCCGCTGCTGCGCAACCCGCGCGAGGTCGTGAGCGGGCTGCACGCGCGGCATCGGCCGAGACCGTCGACGGCGATCGTGGCCGTGCTCGATCCGGACGAACGGCTGCGCGCCAGCGCCTCGTTCGTCCGTCGTCCGGCGCCGGCCGACGGCTGGATGTTCCGCAACGCGCTGCTCGCCCAGTTGCGCCGGGTCATCCCGCACGACCTGCGGCGGCGGACGCCGGTGCGCACGGCGGTGCTGCTGTACTGCCGCGACGGCGACGCGCGCTGGACCGAGGAGGACGGCGCGTGGATGTGGGGCCTGCGCGACGCGTGCACGCTGCACGGCCTGCGCTGCGGGGCGTACATCACGCTCACGCGGGACGGCTGGCAGGTGCTGGGCGAGGGCCGGGGCGGCCGTCGGCCCAACTCCGAGTCGCTGCCGGAGCCTTTCGGCCTCTCCGAGGCCCCGCCCCCGCTCCCGCGGACCGGCGGCGCCGTCTCGGACGTCCTGAGGCGCGCGGCGGCCCGCTGAGCGCGCGCCGGGGACGGCGTCGGAAACGGCCGCGACACTGTCGTACGGACGACCCGGCCGCGGCCTCCCGATCGTGTCGGCACGCCGTTACACGGGTACGCCGGAGGGCGCGTGCGCGGTGACCCCCGTTCCGTGCGCACGCGCGGGGCGGGCCCCGCCGGGGTCGGTCAGACCCCGGCGCCGAGCGCCGTGTCGACGTGCTGCGGGTCGCCGCAGACGATCAGCAGGGCGCCCGCCTTGGTGCGGGCCAGCGGCAGGACGGTCGCGGTGGCGTCGTCGGGGCCGCCGTTGACGGCGACCACGACGACAGGGCGCTGGGCGGCGCGGCTCGCGAGGGCGGCGTCCACGTAGAAGACGTCGTCACGCGCGTCGTGCTGGGCCCAGTAGGACGCCTCACCGAACGACAACTCGTGGGCGGACCAAGGGTGTTGGCTGCCGGTCGTGATCACCAGCACGTCGCCGGGGGCGCGGCCCGACTCCAGCAGCAGGTCCACGGCCTCCTCGGCGGCGTCCAGGGCGCCCTCCGCCGAGGCCGGGATCGACTGGATCTGGACCGCCGCGGGGGCGGCAGGGGCCGTGTCGCGCGGGGTGCGCTGCGCCGGGGTCGTAGGCCGGGGGCCGGGACGACCGGGGCGCGGCGGGGCCGCGGGACGGGGGCCGGGTACGGGACGAGGGGTCTGCGCGCTGCGGCCGCCGGCCGGGGTGACGCGGGGACCCTGGGCACTCTCGTGAATCTGAGGCTCCTCGGGAATGAGAGGCATGAGCTGATTTTTATCAAACGCTGGTGCGACGCGCGCGAGGGGGTGGCACATCAGTGCGAGCGGTCGCGTCAGAAGTCGAAGCCGAGCTGGCCCTCGATCTCCGGAGCGCTTCCGTCCGCCCAGCTGCGGGCCTTCTTCAGGTGCCGCCACTGGGGCAGCCCGTCGAGATAGGCCCACGAAAGCCGGTGGTACGGGGTGGGCCCCCGCTCCTCCAGCGCGGCCTTGTGCACGGGTGAGGGATACCCGGCGTTGTCCGCGAAACCGAAGTCTGCATGGTCGACACCCAGTTCGGCCATCATTTTGTCGCGCTGGACCTTGGCGATCACCGAGGCCGCCGCGACCGCCACGCACGACCGGTCGCCCTTGATGACGGTACGGACCCGCCAGGGCGTGCCGAGGTAGTCGTGCTTGCCGTCGAGGATGACGGCGTCGGGCCGGACCGGGAGGGCCTCCAGGGCGCGGACCGCGGCGAGTCGCAGGGCCGCGGTCATACCCTTCTCGTCGATCTCCTCGGGCGACGCGTGGCCGAGGGCGTACGACGTCACCCACCCTTGGAGCTGCGCGGCGAGCGCGGTGCGGCGCTTGAGGGTGAGGAGTTTCGAGTCGGTGAGGCCCTCGGGGGCCCGGCGCAGTCCGGTGACCGCCGCGCAGACGGTGACGGGTCCGGCCCAGGCTCCCCGGCCCACCTCGTCGACCCCGGCAATGACCTTCGCGCCGGTCGTCGCTCGAAGGGAGCGTTCGACGGTGTGAGTGGGTGGTTCGTACGGCATGGCGGTCTTAGCCTACGCCGCCGCGCCCGGTGCTCGACACCCCGGCCCGGCCGACGGCGCACAGCGACGAAGCCGTTCGCTGCCGCACCGCAATGGGCGTTGCCGGAACCAGGGTTCACGCCCTCGCGTTTACCTGGCCACGGACCGGGTACGGCGTCCGCCGCGCCGCGTTCCCCGGGCCGCCCGGTCGCACACGTGAAGTGAACGGCAACGCGAAACCCGTCGCCGTACGGATGGCGAGGAGCACTCCGCGTACGGCCCTCAGGGGCGCGTGGGCGGGCCGCTCACGCCTCCGTCGACAGCCATCCCGGGAACGCCTCCGTGCGCCGCGTCCACTCCTGCGGCGGTGCCCCCGTGCTCCCCGCCGCGACCACCCCGCCGACGATCGCGCAGGTGGTGTCGACGTCCCCGCCGGCCTGGGCGGTCGTCCAGAACGCGGACGTGTAGTCGCCCAGCGAGCGCGCCGCCGACCAGAGGGCGAAGGGGACGGTGTCGTGGGCGGTGGTGCGGCGTCCGCAGCCGAGGACGGCGGCGACGGTGGCCGGGTCGGAGTAGTCGAGCATGTCGCGCGCCCGCCTCAGGCCCGCGGAGACGGCGCTGCGGGGGACGAGGGCGACGACGCCGTCGAGGAGGGCGTCGGGGGCGGGCGGGCCGCCTGCGGAGGCGGCGAGGGCGGCGGCAGCGGCCACAGCCATGGCGCCGGCGACGGCCTCGCGATGCTGGTGGGTGGGGTAGGCGGAGATCTCGGCCTGGTGGGTGGCCTGCTCGGGGTCGCCGGCGTACCAGGCGCCGAGCGGGGCGATGCGCATGGCCGCGCCGTTGCCCCAGGAGCCCTGGCCGTCGAAGAGCGCGGCGGACAGCTCCCGCCAGTCGCCGCCCTCGCGGACCAGGCGCAGGAGCCGGTTCACGGCCGGGCCGTAGCCGCGGTCGAAGTCGTGGTGCACGGCGAAGGAGCGGGCCAGCGCGTCCTGGTCGACGCGGTGGTGGGCGGCGAGGACGGCGACGACGGAGCAGGCCATCTCCGTGTCGTCGGTCCACTGCCAGTCGCCGGGCGGCAGCTCGCGGCGGGCGAGCAGCGGGTAGTTCTCCGGGACGAAGAACTGGGAGCCCAGCGCGTCGCCCACGGACAGCCCGCGCAGGCTGCGGAGGGCTCGGGTCAGGCGCTCGTCGGTCGAAGGGGCGGGAGGGTCGGAGGGGATGGAAGGGGCGGGAGTCATCGCCGTCACCCTAACCGGTGACGCCGTAGGGCTCCGGGTCCCGCCACCGGGCGAACGGCCGGTCGAGGCTGTACCTGCCGTCATCCCCTAGAACGAGCATCCGCATCTCCGCGTTCCCGGGATTCGACAGGGATTCGAAATCGGCGACGGTCCAGTGGAACCAGCGCATGCAGAACAGCCGCATGGCGAGGCCGTGGGTGACGATCAGGACGTTCGGCGGGTGGTCGGGGTCCTCGAAGCTGCGGAACAGGCTCTCCAGGAAGCCGCCGACGCGGTCGTACACGTCGGCGCCGCTCTCCCCCTGGGCGAAGCGGTAGAAGAAGTGCCCGTAGGCGTCCCGGTACGCCTTCTGGAGGCGTACGTCGTCGCGGTCCTGCCAGTTTCCCCAGTCCTGTTCGCGCAGCCGGGGCTCCTCGCGCACGCGTATGCGCGCGGGGTCGAGGTCGAAGGCGCTCAGGGTCTCGTGGGTGCGCCGGTAGGGGGAGACGTACACGCTGACCTGTTCGTCGCCGAAGATCTCCCGGACCCGCTCCCCGGTGGCCTCCGCCTGTCGCCGGCCCTTGTCGGTGAGGGCCAGCGCGTGGTCGGGCTCGCGTTCGTAGACGGTGTCATCAACATTGCCCGTTGACTCCCCGTGCCGGACAAGAACGATGCGCCGTGGTCGTGCCATGCCGAAACCCTAGATCGAGTCACCCGGTTTCGAGCACTCGTACGGCCCCCGTACGGCGTAGGTCACACAGAACGGGCACCGCGGGCCACTCGCCTACCCCCGCGGCGGCGGCCTCACACCGTCCAGGCGGATTCCATCTCGACGATGTCACCGGTGAGGGCGGCGATGTCGGCCTCGATCTGGGCGCGCAGGGCGAGGCGTTCGATGCGCTCGGTGCGGTACTTGCCGTGCTCGGCCTCGGAGCGCCACATGGACAGGACCATGAACTCGTTGCCGGGCGCCTCGGCGAACAGGCCGCGGATCATGCCGGGCGAGCCGGCCATCGCGGGGTTCCAGACCTTCTCCTGCATCAGCGTGAAGTGCTCGGCGCGCTCCTCGTGGACCCGGGAGAGGGCGACGCGCAGCAGGTCGGCGTCGGTGAAGCGGGGTTCGAAGCCGGTCTTGACGTCGAAGCGGTGGTCGAAGAGCCGCACCTGAGCGTCGCGGAAGGTGCCCACCTGGGACGCGGCGAGCCGGTCGTGGGAGCGGGCCATGAACGAGTCGTAGAAGGCGCGGCTCTCCCAGAAGGCGAAGACATGCGCGACCCCGGGACGGCTCCGGCTCCAGCCGCCCCCCTGTCCGCGGAATCCCGGTTCCCCCAGAAGCCCCGCCCACTTCCGCTGTCCCCGTTCGAAACCTCGGCGGTCCACCACGGTGCAGCGAATCCACTTGACCAGCACCGCGCCATGGTAAGGCCCCGGGACGTGGCGCCGGTCACCCTCGGCCGGGCAGCCGCGCACATGCACGTGGCAGGATGGACAACCGGCCCTGCTGACCGGGCAGTTCGGGGCGCGAACGACAGGGGAGAAGGGGAAGCCTGATGAACGGCCTCATCAAGGGGATCCGCAAGGTGGAGATCTCGGTCAAGTGGGATCCCAGTCCGGCGGGGCAGCCGGCCACCGACCTGGACATAGTCGCCGGGACGTACCTGCAGAGCGATCCGCAGGGCGGGCCCGGTTTCGTCGTGCACTTCGACAGCCGGTCCCCGGACGGCACGATCTACCTCAACCGCGACAGCAAGGACGGCAAGGGTTTCGGCTGGGACGAGGTGATGACGCTCGAACTCGACCGCCTGGACGCGCGCTACGGCCGTGTCGTGGTCGGTGTCGTCATCCAGCAGCGCCCCGACCACCGGACCTTCGTCAGCGTCACCAACCCGAGGTTCCGTATCCGCGAGGGCTACACGGTCCTGGCGGAGGGCGACTTCGGCGAGATCCTCGGCTCCACGGCGGCGACCGTCGCCTCGTTCGTCCGCGATCCCAAGGACGGCTGGGAGTTCCACGACGGCGTCCACGGCTTCGAGGACGACCCCGCCGATTTCACCCGCGTGATGGGCACCCTCCGCCCGTCCTGACGCGCCGCGTACCGCGTACTCCGTACTCCGTACGACGAGGTAAGGGGCGTCGGCCATGGCCGACGCCCCTTACCTCTGGCACCTATCCGTCAGTGCCCGCGTTCACAGGTCAGCTGCATCCGCTGGTCGAGCCGCAGCCCTCGCAGATGTAGCAGGAGCCGGCGCGCTGCATCTTCGTACCGCAGGAGAAGCAGAGCGGGGCGTCGGCCTGGATGCCGAGCTGCATCTCGACCAGTTCGGCGCTGGTGTGGGCCTGCTGGGGGGCGGGCACGGCGACCGGGGCGGCCTTGGGGGCGACGGCCGCCGAGGCCGTCTGGAGCGGCGCCGACTGGGCCAGGCCCTCGACGTCGACGTCTTCCTCGGCCGGTTCGTACGAGCCGGTCTCCAGGTGGCGCTGGCGCTCCTCGGCGGAGTGGATGCCGAGCGCGGAGCGGGTCTCGAAGGGCAGGAAGTCCAGCGCCAGGCGGCGGAAGATGTAGTCGACGATCGACTGGGCCATCCGCACGTCCGGGTCGTCGGTCATACCGGCCGGCTCGAAGCGCATGTTGGTGAACTTCGAGACGTACGTCTCCAGCGGCACGCCGTACTGGAGACCGACGGAGACCGCGATGGAGAAGGCGTCCATCATGCCCGCGAGGGTGGAGCCCTGCTTGGACATCTTCAGGAAGACCTCTCCGAGGCCGTCGTCCGGGTAGGAGTTCGCCGTCATGTAGCCCTCGGCGCCGCCGACCGTGAAGGACGTGGTGATGCCGGGGCGGCCCTTGGGGAGGCGCTTGCGGACCGGGCGGTACTCGATGACCTTCTCGACGGTCTCGCGGATCGCCGCCTCGGCCTTCTCTGTGACCTCGGCCTTCTCGTCCTTGGACGACTTGGTCTTGGCGGAGAGGGGCTGGCCCACCTTGCAGTTGTCGCGGTAGATCGCGAGCGCCTTGACGCCGAGCTTCCACGCCTCGAAGTAGATCTCCTCGACCTCCTCGACGGTCGCCGTCTCCGGCATGTTGACCGTCTTGGAGATGGCGCCCGAGATCCAGGGCTGGATCGCGGCCATCATCCGGACGTGCCCCATCGGGGAGATGGCGCGCTCGCCCATGGCGCAGTCGAAGACCTCGTAGTGCTCGGTCTTGAGGCTGGGGGCGTCGATCACATTGCCGTGCTCGGAGATGTGGGCGACGATCGCCTCGATCTGCTCCTCCTGGTAGCCCAGGCGGCGCAGGGCCTGCGGGACGGTGCCGTTGACGATCTGCATCGAGCCGCCGCCGACCAGCTTCTTGAACTTGACCAGGGCGAGGTCGGGTTCGACGCCGGTGGTGTCGCAGGACATCGCGAGACCGATGGTGCCGGTCGGGGCGAGGACCGACGCCTGGGAGTTACGGAAACCGTTCTGCTTGCCGAGGCGTACGACGTCCTGCCATGCCTCCGTGGCCGCGGCCCAGACCGGGGTGTCCAGGTCGTCCATGGTGACGGCGGCGCCGTTCGCGTCGGCGTGCTGCTTCATGACGCGGTTGTGGGCGTCGGCGTTGCGCGCGTAGCCGTCGTACGGGCCGACGACCGCGGCGAGTTCGGCGGAGCGGCGGTAGGCCGTGCCGGTCATCAGGGAGGTGATGGAGCCGGCGAGGGCGCGGCCGCCGTCGGAGTCGTACGCGTGGCCGGTCGCCATCAGGAGGGCGCCGAGGTTGGCGTAGCCGATGCCGAGCTGGCGGAAGGCGCGGGTGTTCTCGCCGATCTTCTTCGTGGGGAAGTCGGCGAAGCAGATGGAGATGTCCATCGCGGTGATGACGAGTTCGACGACCTGCTGGAAGCGCTCGGTCTCGAAGGACTGGTTGCCCTTGCCGTCGTCCTTGAGGAACTTCATCAGGTTCAGCGAGGCGAGGTTGCAGGACGTGTTGTCCAGGTGCATGTACTCGCTGCACGGGTTCGACGCGGTGATCCGGCCGGACTCGGGGCAGGTGTGCCAGTTGTTGATCACACCGTCGTACTGGATGCCCGGGTCGGCGCAGGCCCAGGCGGCCTCGGCGAGCTTGCGGAACAGGGCCTTCGCGTCGACCGTCTCGATGATCTCGCCGGTCATCCGGGCGCGCAGGCCGAACTCGGTGCCGTTCTCGACGGCCGTCATGAACTCGTCGTTGACGCGGACGCTGTTGTTCGCGTTCTGGTACTGGACCGACGTGATGTCGTCGCCGCCGAGGTCCATGTCGAAGCCCGCGTCGCGCAGGGCGCGGATCTTCTCCTCCTCCTTCACCTTCGTGGCGATGAAGTCCTCGACGTCCGGGTGGTCGACGTCCAGGACGACCATCTTGGCCGCGCGGCGGGTGGCGCCACCGGACTTGATGGTGCCGGCCGAGGCGTCGGCGCCGCGCATGAAGGAGACCGGCCCGGAGGCGTTGCCGCCGGAGGAGAGCAGTTCCTTGGAGGAGCGGATGCGGGAGAGGTTCAGGCCGGCGCCGGAGCCGCCCTTGAAGATCATGCCCTCTTCCTTGTACCAGTCGAGGATCGACTCCATGGAGTCGTCGACGGCCAGGATGAAGCAGGCGGAGACCTGCTGGGGCTGCGGGGTACCGACGTTGAACCAGACGGGGCTGTTGAAGCTGAAGATCTGGTGCAGGAGGGCGTACGCGAGCTCGTGCTCGAAGATCTCCGCGTCGGCGGGCGAGGCGAAGTACTTGTACTCCTCGCCGGCCTTCGTGTACGTCTTCACGATGCGGTCGATCAGCTGCTTGAGGCTGACCTCGCGCTGGGGGGTGCCGACCGCTCCGCGGAAGTATTTGCTGGTGACGATGTTGACCGCGTTCACCGACCAGAAGTCGGGGAACTCGACGCCGCGCTGCTCGAAGTTGACCGAGCCGTCGCGCCAGTTGGTCATGACGACGTCACGGCGCTCCCAGACCACCTCGTCGTACGGATGCACGCCGGGGGTGGTGTGGATGCGCTCGATGCGCAGCCCCTTGGTGGCCTTGGCGCCCTTGGCTCGGGAACCTCGTGCCGGACCGCTCGCCGTCTCTGTCATGCCGCCTCCCTGGTACAGGCAAAAACGCCCGGAAATGCCACGTTGTTCCCGTGACACAGTGTGATTTCTGAAGTTGCGGGCACTTGATGTGCTGCGTCCTGCCGCCCGCAACAGGTCTCTTCGCCGCCGTCCGGCCGTCCCCGGTGTCCTCGCCCGGTTCCGGCCCGCGGATCAGTCGGCGGTACCGGCGGGTTGGGGCACCTGAACGCCCCCGCTTCCGCCGTCGTCTCCTTCGCGGACGTCGTCGTCCGCGGCCGGGGAGCCGGTCTGCTGCCTGAGCTCGACGATCGCGGCCTCGAAGTCCTCCAGCGAGTCGAACGCCCGGTAGACCGAGGCGAATCGCAGATAGGCGACGAGGTCGAGTTCCTGCAACGGGCCGAGTATGGCCAGCCCCACGTCGTGCGTCGTCAGCTCGGCGCTTCCGGTGGCCCGGACGGCCTCCTCGACCCGCTGGCCGAGCTGGGCGAGGGCGTCCTCGGTGACAGGCCGTCCCTGGCACGCCTTGCGCACGCCGTTGATGACCTTGGTACGACTGAAGGGCTCGGTCACACCCGAGCGCTTGATCACCATCAGTGAGCAGGTCTCCACCGTCGTGAAACGACGGGAGCAGTCAGGGCACTGACGGCGCCTGCGGATCGACGTCCCGTCGTCGGTCGTACGACTGTCGACCACACGGCTGTCGGGGTGCCTGCAGAAGGGGCAGTGCATGGATTCCCAACCCTCCTCACAGCAGACTCGATGGCCTCACGGGCCCCTCGGGCCTCACGAAGCAGCCCCCAGCATAGGCGATCCCTGAGGGTGCGAATACACGGGGCACCACAACTTCTGGGCCACTGCGCCAATCCAACCACTAGATGTGGGGGATTGACGAATAAACGCAGGCCGCTTCAGCGTGTCGCGTCGCTACGGCGCCTCCCGGCGGTCCCGCGCCCGCGCGGGAGGGGGTGCCACCTGGGCACATGCGGAGATTACGTGAGTGCAGAAAGGAGGAGAGGTGGGACTCGGGCCGCGGTACCCGCGCGGCGGGACATCGGCTGGCAGACTGGGACGACGGCCCACAAGGCCGTCCGGTGACGGCGGCGAGGGGTGCGACGTCAGCCCGTTCCGTCCGCCGGACACGGCACGAGCCATACACCTGGACACATGATCAAGTCCAACTCTTCGGGGTTTTTCACTCGAACGTGTGTTTGGCGCAACCTTTCGAAAGCAACTACCGTTGTCAAGCAGGGAGACCATCGAGAGGGGCCGCCGTGACCACCACCGCAGACAGTGCCACCATCACCGCCCAGGACCGCTCCCAGGGCCGGCTCGACCCGGTGCACGCGATGAACGAAGCCACCAGTCCCGAGGGGCACAAGCGCTCCCTGCCGGGCCGACCTCCAGGCATCCGGGCGGACAGCTCGGGCCTGACCGACCGGCAGCGCCGGGTGATCGAGGTCATCAGGGATTCCGTGCAGCGGCGCGGCTACCCACCGTCCATGCGGGAGATCGGCCAGGCGGTCGGCCTGTCGAGCACCTCCTCGGTGGCCCACCAGCTGATGGCACTGGAGCGCAAGGGCTTCCTGCGCCGCGACCCGCACCGCCCGCGCGCGTACGAGGTGCGCGGCTCCGACCAGTCGGTGTCCGTCCAGCCGACGGACACCGCGGGCAAGCCCGCCGCGTCGTACGTCCCCCTGGTCGGCCGGATCGCCGCCGGTGGCCCGATCCTCGCGGAGGAGTCCGTCGAGGACGTCTTCCCGCTGCCCCGTCAGCTCGTCGGTGACGGTGAGCTGTTCGTGCTGAAGGTCGTCGGCGACTCGATGATCGAGGCCGCGATCTGCGACGGCGACTGGGTGACCGTCCGCCGTCAGCCCGTCGCCGAGAACGGCGACATCGTGGCCGCGATGCTCGACGGGGAGGCGACCGTCAAGCGTTTCAAGCGCGAGGACGGGCATGTGTGGCTGCTTCCGCACAACTCCGCGTACGAACCGATCCCCGGGGACGACGCGACGATCCTCGGCAAGGTGGTGGCCGTACTGCGCCGCGTCTGAGGCGGTGGGCGGGCGGCCCTTCCCGCTGCGCCTGCGCCCTGTTGACTGGGCCCCGGGATCCCTGCGCCGGTTCCGGGGCCCTGTGGTGTCTTCGGGGCCTGTAGGGGCCCTGATCCGGGTCTGCGCGTTGCCTCACGGCTCAGGGCTGTGCTGCCTCGCGAAGCCTCAGGTGGCTCTCCGGCCCGAAGGGGGCGAGTTCCGGCTCGCCCCCTCAGTCATGCACGCACACTGTCATGCCCCCGGGCTGCCGTGCCCTCAGGCCCCCGCCTGTTTCGCCGCCGCGTCGATCGCCGCGAGGGACTTGCGGACCTGGTTGCGGTCCGTCGTGTACCAGAAGTCGGGCATGGAGGACTTCAGGTAGCTGCCGTAGCGCGCGGTGGCGAGGCGCTGGTCGAGGACGGCCACGACGCCCCGGTCGCCCATCGCGCGGACGAGACGGCCCGCGCCCTGCGCCATCAGAAGAGCGGCGTGGGTGGCCGCGACGGACATGAAGCCGTTGCCCCCGGACTCCTCGACCTTCTTCTGCCGGGCGCTCATCAGCGGGTCGTCGGGGCGCGGGAACGGGATCTTGTCCATGACGACGAGCTGGCAGCTCGGCCCGGGGACGTCGACGCCCTGCCAGAGCGAGAGCGTGCCGAACAGGCACGTCCTCGGGTCCGCCGCGAAGTTCTTGATCAGCTCGCCGAGCGTCTCCTCGCCCTGGAGCAGGATCGGGAACTCCGGCATGCGCACGCGCAGTTCCTCGGCGGCGAGCTGGGCACCCCGCATCGACGAGAACAGGCCGAGCGTACGGCCGCCGGCCGCCTGGACGAGTTCCGCCAGCTCGTCCAGCATGTCCGCACGGTCCCCGTCGCGCGCGGGGCGCGAGAGGTGCTTGGCGACGTACAGGATGCCCTGTCTGGGGTAGTCGAAGGGTGAGCCGACGTCCACGCCCTTCCACTGCGGCAGGTCCTCGCCCTCGACGCCCTCGGGGGCGAGCCCCAGGGACGCGCCCACGCCGTTGAAGTCACCGCCCAGCTTCAGCGTGGCCGACGCCAGGACGACCGAGCGGTCCGCGAAGAGCTTCTCCCGCAGCAGGCCCGACACGGACATCGGGGCGACGCGCAGGGACGCCCCGAAGCGGTCGTGGCGTTCGTACCAGACGACGTCGTACTCGGAGCCCTGCACGATGCGCTCGGCCACGTCGTGGACCGTCTCCACCGACGCCAGCGCCTGCTTGCGGACCGCGTCCTCGTCCTGGACGGACTTGTCGCGGGTCGTGCCGAGCGCGGAGATCACCGTACGGCCCGCGTCGCGCAGGGCCATCAGCGCGTAGTTGAGGTCCTCGGGGAGTTCTTCGAGGCGTCCGGGCAGGGCCAGTTCCATCAGCCGCTCGAAGCCCTCGGCCGCGGTCTGGAGCTGGTCGGCGACCTTCTCGTCGACCAGCTTCGCCGCCCTGCGCACCGCGCGGTTGACCTGCCCCGGGGTCAGCTCGCCGGTGGCGACGCCGGTGACCCGGGAGACCAGTTCGTGCGCCTCGTCGACGATCAGGACCTCGTGCTGCGGGAGGACCGGGGCGCCCTCGATGGCGTCGATCGCGAGCAGCGCGTGGTTGGTGACGACGACCTCGGCGAGCTTGGCGCGCTCGCGTGCCATCTCGGCGAAGCACTCGGCGCCGTACGCGCACTTGGAGGCGCCCAGGCACTCGCGGGAGGAGACCGACACCTGCGCCCACGCGCGGTCGGAGACGCCCGGGGTGAGGTCGTCGCGGTCGCCCGACTCCGTCTCGTCCGACCAGTCGCGCAGCCGCAGCAGGTCCTGGCCCAGCTTGCTGGAGGGGGCCGCCGCCTCGAACTGGTCGAAGAGTCCCTCCTCCTCGTCCTGCGGCACGCCCTCGTGGAGCCGGTGCAGGCACAGGTAGTTCGATCTGCCCTTGAGCATCGCGAACTCCGGGCGGCGGCGCAGCAGCGGATGCAGCGCGTCGACGGTGCGCGGGAGGTCGCGCTCCACGAGCTGGCGCTGGAGGGCGAGGGTGGCGGTCGCGACCACGACCCGCTCACCGTGCGCGAGCGCGGGAACGAGGTATCCCAGCGACTTTCCGGTGCCGGTACCGGCCTGCACCAGCAGATGGGAGCCGTCGTCGATCGCCTCCGCGACGGCTTCGGCCATGGTCACCTGACCGGGGCGCTCCGCACCGCCGACAGAGGCGACGGCGGCGTGCAGGAGTTCGGGGAGAGAGGGCTTCGTCATAGCGCGACCACCCTACGGCCCGGCACTGACATCGTGCGGCCGAAGGGGAGGTGAGGGGTGGGATCGGGGTGGGGTGTGGAGTGGGAGGGGGCGCGAGGGGGTGGAGCGGGCGCCGGGGTTCGAGGAGGGGACGTGGGCACTGGGTTCGAGGGGGTGGGGACGGGGTGGTGAGTGGCGGGAGGGCCCGGCGAGCGCGTGGGATCCGGCGAGCCGGAGGGGTTCGGAAAAAAGTCTGGGAGACGAGGGAACTCGGACGACACCCCGAACGTCACTATGAGTAACTAATCGAGTTCGAACAGTCAACACCAGTCCGGGAGGTTGGGGTCCGTGAACTGAGGCATCCGGCCCTCGGGCGGAGGGCACAGGGAATTACGGTCGCGCGTCACGATCGCGGCCCGCTTGGAGGGCAGGTCGACCTCGCCGATGCACTCGAAGCCGGTGGTGTAGAAGATGCGGAGGGAGGCAGCGTTGCGGACGTCCGGTTCGGCGATGACCCGGGGGCAGTCGGGGCGCTTTTCGAGGATGAGGTCGGCAACGGTCCGAAGCAGGACACTGCCCAGCCCCCGCCCCCGGTCCCGCGGGTCCCCGATGAGGAGGTGCAGGCCCGTGTCGTGCGGTAGGGCGGGGTAGTAGCGGGCCAGCGGGTCGAGGTCCGCGCGGTAGATCTCCCAGTAGCTCATGGGCGTCCCGTTCAGCACCCCCAGACAGGGGACGCTGCGCCCGCCGCTCTCGAACTGGACCCGGACGTGCCGGGTGGTCCGGATCTCGGGGCCGGCCAGGTCCCAGAAGGCGGCGACGGCGGGGTCGTTCATCCAGCGGGCCACCAGCGGGATTCCCAGGTCGAACGTCACAGGGATGAGGTGAAAGATCCCCACATGGCACAGGGTGGGCCCCCAGTCGGCGACCCCGTCGAGGAGGTCTTCGGTGGTGCTGGGGCCGTCGTGACCTTTCGTGGTCGGCACAGGGACGCTCTTTTCGGGAGGCGGACGGGAGGAAGGCCGGAGCTCAGGAGGCCGAGGAGGCAAGGGGGTTGGCGAAGGTGACGTAGACGGACTGCGTGTCGACCGGGCCGACGAGTTCGTCGAGGCCGTGCACCCGGGTCAGGAGGTTCGCCTTGCAGCGCAGGACGGGTGAGTCGAGCAGACGCGAAGGGAGGGAGCCGCGCATCCGCCGGGGGCCGGCGGCGGCCATTTCGAGGAAGCGGCGGAAGGAGGCGAGCAACAGGCGCTCGTCCACGAGGCGTTCGGAGCCGAAGGCGCCGATCAGACCGAACACGTTGTTGATGCCGAGGTAGTAGGCGAAGCGCTCGTCGGTGACCTCGTCGGAGACGAACGTGTCGCTCGACCCGCCGATCCCGGGCAGCCGGGCGTCGAGCCGGGCGCGATGGGACTCACGGAAGTAGTAGCCCTGGTTGTCGCGGTACCGGCCGCCCGCGGGCCAGCCTTCGGAGTCGAGCAGCAGGAGGGTGTTCTGCTGGTGGGCCTCCAGGGCGATTCCCGCCTCGCCGTCGAGCCACAGCACCGGTCGGACGACGTGTTCCAGGTACCGCAGGAACCACTCGACGGCGACGGCACCCCGCGGACGGGCGCTGCGGGCGGCGAGGCGGTCGACGAGGGTCGCGAGACGAGAACGGAAGGAGAGGAGGTCCGGAGATGGATCGGTCACGGGACGGCGGGCGCCGGGCAGGTGCCCGGGGGTGTGCGGGCGGGGTGAGACCAGTCCGGCGACGCACGAGACGTCGTCCGACGGGGCGAAGGGGTTGTGCCGGATCACCACGTCCAGTCCGGTCACCGGCCGGCCCTCACGGTCGTCGACAGCGAGCCAGGCCGGATCGCGGACGATGTCGAAGTGCGGGTGGGCCGCGTGCCACCCCCGGGCGAGGCCGGTGCGCAGGAGGCGGTGCACCTCGACGCCGCGGTGGAGTTCCTTGCGGAGGTTCTCCCGGCGGGAGTTGGTGATGCGCAGCGCCAGCGAGAGCTTCAGCATCGCGGGGGCACCGGAGCGGTGGACGGTGCGGACGGAGGAGGTGGGATGCCAGGGCGGGCCGTACGTGCCGAGGTCCTTCAGCAGCCCGGCGTCCAGCAGGGCGGCGACCTCGGGGCGGTGCCGGGCCTCGCGGAACTGCCAGGGGTGCAGGGGGAGCGCGGCGTACCCCTCGGGCAGCGGGAGTCCGGGGCCGGCGAGGCGGGCGGTCAGGTCCTGTGCGCGGACCGGGCGGCCGCTCTCGGTCCAGGCCGAGTCGGTGGCGAGCACGGAAGGGGCGACAGCGAGCCAGTGCAGGGGGAACGCGCCGTGCGACTCGGGCGAGTAGAGAAGGGTCTCGACGTCGGTCAGGCCCTCGCGGCTCTTCGGAGTGGGGTGGAGAGGGTGTCCCAGCAGGAGGGACTGTTCGGCGGCGAGGAACAGATCGGGGGTGTCGGTGGAGGAGGGCGCTCGGCGGGCGGTGAGGAAGAGGGTGGCGCGGCGGAGGGAGTCGGCGACGCGGGTGACGAGGTCGGAGGCGTCTGCGGGGTGCGCAGGAGTGGGGGCGTCGGCGAGGCCGGATCCGGGGGCGAGGTCCGGGTTGCCGATGGCCCTGTCGCAGGCCGGCAGCGGGGCGGTGTCCGGCGCCGGTGGCGTGACCGTGTCGCGCGCGTGCGCCTCGCGGGTCAGCAGGGCAGCAAGCGTGACGGCGTCCAGGGGCGGGGCCGGGGCGGGGGTGTCGGCGAGGGACGGGGGGCCGAAGCGGTGCAGGCCGGTCGGGGACCAGTAGTGGACGGGCGCGAGCAGGATGAGGCCGCAGGACGGGAGGGGGATGCGGAGGAGGTCGGTGTCGGGGGGCGGTACGGAGGTCTCGCGTACCCAGCAGCGGAGGAGGTTCTCCGTGGCGGCGGCTCGGGCGGCGGGGTGGGTGAGGGGGGCGGTGATCGGTCGCGGGGTGGCTTCGGCGTGCACGCGGGGTCCTTGTGGGGAGGGTGGCCGGTGAGCGGGAGGGGGCTAGGTCGGAGGTGTCGCGCGTGGGGGCGGGTCCGTGAGGCGGTGGGGGTGCTCGTCCGATGGGGAGCGGTGGGTGCGGGGGTCGCGGGTGACCGCCGCGAGCGCGTCGGCGAAGCGGTCGAGGATCGCGGTCGCCTGGTCGTCGGTGATCGTGAGGGGCGGGAGGAGGCGGACGACGCTGCGGTCACGGCCGCCGAGGCCGACGATCAGCCCTCGCTCCAGGCAGGCGCGTCGGACGGCGTCGGCGGTCGGACAGGGCGCGCGTCTGTCCACGCCGGACCTGACCGGCAGCGGCACTGTCGGGCCGGGCTCCCCGGCGGCCATATCGACGCCGATCATGAGCCCGCGGCCGTGCACGTCACCGATCCACGGGAACTCCCCCGCAAGAGACCGGAGTTGACGCAGCATCCGGGCGCCGACACGGGCCGCGTGGTCGGCGAGGCGGTTCTCGCGGACGTGGGCGAGGGTGGCGGCGCCCGCGGCCATGGCGAGCTGGTTGCCGGGGACCGTGCCCGCGTGGCCGCCGGGTCCCCACAGGTCGAGGTCGTCGCGGTGGACGATCACCGCGAGGGGCAGGCCGCCCCCGATCGCCCGGGAGAGGACCATGGCGTCGGGGCTGATCCCGCTGTGCCCGACGGCCCAGAAGGCACCGGTGCGGCCGACGCCGGTCCGGGTCTCGTCGGCGATCAGAGGGACCGCCCGTTCCGCGGTGATCCGCCGCATACGGCGCAGCCACCCGTCCGGCGCGGGAACGCCGCTGTCCTGGACGGGTTCGAGGATCACGCAGTCCGGACGGGGCACGCCCGGCTCGCGGCCGCCGAGGACGGACTCGGCCCAGCCGACGGCGAGTTCGGCACCCAGGCCGTCGCCGGCGCCGTAGGGACAGCGGTGGACGGGAGGAGTGCGGGTGTCCGGCACGCCGGCGGCGATCGTGTGGTGGGCGTCGGTGAAGGCGAGGACGGCGGTGCGGGCCGGCGCGAGGGTCGTCGCCACCGCGTCCGTCCCGGCGGGCCCGCCGAACCGCACGCGCGCGTGGCCGGCGAGTCCGGGCGGGAGGGTGCACAGCAGCTCGGCGACGAAGGCGTCCTGCACGGAGGTCGCGAGGCCGGGGGCGTGCAGCGGCGCCCCGGAGTCGAGGACCCCACGGACCGCTTCGAGGACGACGGGATGGTTGTGCCCCAGCGCGAGCGCCCCGCCTCCCGACAGGCAGTCCAGGTACCGCCGCCCGTCGGCCCCCTCGACGATCGGCCCGCGCGCCCGCACCGGCACGATCGGCAGCGCGCAGGTCCGCTCCCCCGCCCCGACCTCACCCACGGCTGCCTGCCTTCCCTCGCCCAGGAACGGGACCCCCGGCACGTCCCCGCCCGGCCCCACCGCTACCAACCCCGCTCCGGCCGACGGGTTACGGCCTCCCAGAAGATCGTCACCGGGGTCGCGGGGGCACCGGCGACGGATGCGGCGGGACCCGTCCCGCGCGGCCCCTGGTACGCCGGGCAGGAACCGTTTCTGCGCCCAACTCCCCAGCTCAGGCAGCTCGTAGCGAAACCGTTGCCGTTCCCCCGGAAGTCCCCCACAGCGAGCGCATATCGTGTGTTGCCGTTCTACATGGCCGCGAGATCGGCCCGAACTCGCCGTTCGGGCGGCCGATTTCCCGGCATCGCACCAAGTTCGCCGAAAGCAGGGGGAGTTCAGACATGCCATCCATACGGCCGCCGTTCACCGCTCGTCGAGGGGGGACCGCGCGCCGCACCACCGCTCCCGCGCGCCGCCGGACCTCCCCGGTGCTGTCCGCGGTCGCGCTCGCCTCGGTGCTCGCGCTCACCGCCACCGCGTGCGACGGGGACGACCAGGCGGCCGGTTCACCGACGGCCTCCGCCTCCGAGGCCGGCGGCGGGAAGATCCAGGTCCCGGGCGACCTGCTGGACCGGCTCAAGCAGCACGGCATCGACCTCGACAAGTGGAAGAACGGCGCCTGGAAGAACTGGGACAAGGACGACTGGCTGCGCGAGGCGCAGGACTTCGTCAACCCGATCATCGAGGGTCTGTGGGACCCGGACCGGATGCGCGATGCGCAGGACCCGGACCGGGGTGTCGCCGACAGCGACCTCGCGGGCGACCAGGGTGTGACGGACCCGGAGCCGTCGCCGGTGGACGCGAAGGCGGTGGCCGCGAAGTACCACACGAACGTGCCCGAGGCCGGGAAACTGCTCTTCGACTCCCCCGAGGGCTCGATGGTCTGCTCGGCGACGGTCGTCGAGGACCCCGCGCACCTCGGCAAGTCGAACCTGGTGTGGACGGCGGGCCACTGCGTGCACGCCGGCAAGAACGGCGGCTGGTACCGCAACATCGCCTTCGTCCCGTCGTACAACGACACCGCGATGCCGACGTCGGCGCTCAAGACGGCGACGCGCGAGCAGGTCGCGCCGTACGGCGTGTGGTGGGGTGACTGGGCGCAGACCTCACAGCAGTGGATCGCGCAGGGCGGTCCGACGGGCGGTGACGGGGCGCCGTACGACTTCGCGGTCATCCATGTCACCCCGGAGAAGGGCGGCTCCGGGAAGTCGCTGGAGGAGACGGTCGGCGGGGCGCTGCCGGTGGACTTCGCGGCGCCCGCGGTGGCGGACGTGCCGAGCATCACGGCGGCGGGCTACCCGGCGGCCGAGCCGTTCGACGGGCAGAAGCTGTACGAGTGCGCGGACAAGCCTGGCCGGCTCTCGCTGTCCTCGGCGGACCCGACGATGTACCGGATCGGCTGCACGATGACGGGCGGCTCCTCCGGCGGCGGCTGGGCCGAGAAGGGGTCCGACGGCAGGCTCAGGCTGGTCTCCAACACGTCCATCGGCCCGGCCACCTCTGGCTGGCTCGCGGGACCGCGCCTCGGCGAGGTCGCCAAGGGCGTGTACGAGTCGGTGAGCAAGAAGTCAGCGGGCCAGTGACACACCGAAGCGCCGCTCCCTCGCGCTGAGCGCTGAGGGGGCGGCGCTTCGTCGTAGGCGTACGCGCGTCAGATCGCCTGGGCGGGTACGTACGGCGCGAGGTCCGCGGCGAGTTCCTCGTGGACGCGCGCCTTCAGCAGCGTGCCCTCCGCGAGGTGCTCCTCGGAGAGGACCTCGCCCTCGGTGTGGGCGCGCGCGACCAGCTTGCCGTGCGTGTACGGCACGAGCGCCTCGATCTCGACGGACGGCCTCGGCAGCTCCTCGTCGATCAGCGCGAGCAGTTCGGCGATGCCCTCGCCGGTGCGCGCGGAGACCGCGATGGAGCGCTTCTCGATCCGCAGCAGCCGCTGGAGCGTGAGCGGGTCGGCGGCGTCCGCCTTGTTGATCACGACGATCTCGGGTACGCCGGTGGCGCCGACGTCCCTGACGACCTCGCGCACGGCCGCGAGCTGCTCCTCCGGGGCGGGGTGCGAGCCGTCCACCACGTGCAGGATCAGGTCGGACTCGCCGACCTCCTCCATGGTGGAGCGGAACGCCTCGACCAGGTGGTGCGGCAGGTGCCGGACGAAGCCGACCGTGTCCGCCAGGGTGTACAGCCGGCCGCTCGGGGTCTCCGCGCGGCGGACGGTCGGGTCCAGGGTCGCGAACAGGGCGTTCTCGACCAGGACTCCCGCGCCCGTGAGGCGGTTGAGCAGCGAGGACTTGCCGGCGTTGGTGTAGCCCGCGATGGCGACGGACGGCACCTTGTGGCGCTTGCGCTCCTGGCGCTTGATCTCGCGGCCGGTCTTCATCTCCGCGATCTCCCGGCGCATCTTCGCCATCTTCTCGCGGATCCGGCGCCGGTCCGTCTCGATCTTGGTCTCACCGGGACCACGGGTGGCGAGGCCGCCGCCCTTGCCGCCGCCCATCTGGCGGGACAGCGACTGACCCCAGCCGCGCAGCCTCGGCAGCATGTACTGCATCTGCGCGAGCGCGACCTGCGCCTTGCCCTCCCGGGACTTGGCGTGCTGGGCGAAGATGTCGAGGATCAGGGCCGTACGGTCGATGACCTTGACCTTGACGACGTCTTCCAGCGCGATGAGCTGGCCGGGGCTCAGCTCGCCGTCGCAGATCACGGTGTCGGCGCCGCTCTCCAGGACGATGTCCCGCAGCTCCTGCGCCTTGCCGGAACCGATGAAGGTGGCCGCGTCGGGCTTGTCGCGGCGCTGGACGACGCCGTCGAGGACGTACGCGCCGGCCGTCTCGGCGAGGGCGGCGAGCTCCGCGAGGGAGTTCTCGGCGTCCCGCGCGGTGCCGGTGGTCCAGACGCCGACGAGGACGACCCGCTCCAGCCTGAGCTGGCGGTACTCGACCTCGGTGACGTCCTCCAGCTCGGTGGAGAGGCCCACCACGCGGCGCAGGGCCGCGCGCTCCGAGCGGTCGAACTGGTCGCCGTCCCGCTCCTCGTCGATCGTGTGGCTCCAGGCGACGTCCTCTTCCATCAGGGCATCGGCCCGAAGACCGTCGGGGTAGTCCTGCGCGAGGCGCTTGGTGTCCTGGGAAGCGGAAGAAGAGGAGGTCATTTGATCCTTACGTCGTCGAAGATGCCGCTAGGGCGCCTGTCACCCTGCTCAACGCACGAGCCCGGCGGAAGATTCCCGCACCTCGGCCCGTACCACGCCGGCCCGAAAATGTTCGCACGCGCCGCCCCGCCTCGTCACGGGCTTATCGGGGCGAGGCCCCTCAGTGCCGCCCGTGCCGCACCACCGGCGTCTCGGCCGTCGCCTTGGTGTTCGCCGGCGTCTGGGACCTCCAGTCCGGGTGGTTCGGCATCGGGGGCGTCTTCGTGCCGTAGAGCCAGGCGTCGAAGAACGCGGTGAGGTCCTTGCCGGAGACGCGTTCGGCGAGGCGGGTGAAGTCGGCGGTGCTCGCGACGCCGTCGTGGTTCCGGGTCACCCACGCGCGCTCCAGGCGCTCGAACGCGGGGCGGCCGATGGTCTCGCGCAGCGCGAACAGGACGAGGGCGGCGCCGTCGTAGACGACGGGGCGGAAGATGCTGATCTTCTGGCCGGGTTCGGGGCCCTTGGGGTGCGCGGGCGGTCCGCCGGCCGCGCGCCAGCGGTCGGACGCCCCGTACGCCGTCTTCATCCGGGCCTCCAGCGTGCGCCCCGCCTTCTCCTGCGCGTACAGGGCCTCGTACCAGGTGGCGTGCCCTTCGTTGAGCCACAGGTCGGACCAGGTGCGCGGGGAGACGCTGTCGCCGAACCACTGGTGCGCGAGTTCGTGGACCATGATCGACTCGATGTACCAGGCGGGGTAGCCGGGCTCGGTGAACAGGCCCTTCTCGAACAGCGACAGGGTCTGCGTCTCCAGCTCGAACCCGGTGCTGACGTCCGCCATGAGCAGCCCGTACGTCTCGAACGGATACGGTCCGACCTTCGACTCCATCCAGGAGATCTGGTCCGGCGTCTTCGCGAGCCACGGCTCCAGGGCGGCCCGGTCCGCGGTGGGGACGACGTCCCGTACGGGCAGGCCGTGCGGTCCCTCGCGGCGCAGGACGGTCGAGCGGCCGATGGAGACCTGGGTCAGCTCGGTCGCCATGGGGTGCCGGGTGCGGTACGTCCAGGTCGTCACCCCGCGCGCGCGGTCGACGCCGGTGGGCAGGCCGTTGGCGACGGCCGTGTACCCGTTGGGGGCGGTCACCCTGATGGTGAACATCGCCTTGTCCGAGGGGTGGTCGTTGCAGGGGAACACGAGGTGCCCGGCGTCCGCCTGGTTCGCCATGGCGAGGCCGTCCGCGGTGCGTACCCAGCCTCCCTCGCCGCCCTTCGGGGGCAGTGGGTCGCTGGTGTGCCGGACGGTGATCCGCATCCAGCTTCCCTCGGGGACGGCGCGGCGCGGGGTGACGACGAGATCTTCGCCCGCGCGCGTGTAGTGCGCCGGTTCCCCGTCGACCTCGACCGACTCGACGTCGCCGTGCGCGAAGTCCAGGTTGACCCGCTCCAGCCGCTCGGTCGTGACGGCGTCGATGGTCGTCTGCGCGCGCAGGGGCTTGTCGTTGCTGCCCGGGTAGGTGAAGTCCAGGTCGTACGCGGCGACGTCGTACCCGGGGTTGCCGAGGTTCGGGAACAGCCGGTCCCCGACGCCGAGCTGCTCGGGGGGCGCGCTCGCGGCGACGAGGCACAGGGAGAGCGCGGAGGCGACGAAGGCCGCCCGCGCGAGGCGGCGTGGGCCCGGGCGGGCGGCCCGGGTTCGGGGTCCGGCGGTCGCGGGGCCGGTGGCCCCGGGGGCTTCGGTTCGAGGGCTGCGCAGCATGCCCCACGGCTACCAGCGCGCATGCCCCCGACGCCGCCGACTCGCGCCCGACCCACCCGAACGTGTTGCCCGGGTGGGCCCGAGTTGCCGGGGACCGTACGTCCCGCGCGCGCCCGTCAGTGTGCTCCCGCGTGGTGCTGCGCCCGGCTCACGTCGTACACCCCAGGAACGTTTCTCATGGCGCGCATGAGGGTGGGCAGCTGGGCCGCGTCGGGGAGTTCGAGGGTGTAGGTGTGGCGCACACGCTGCTGGGACGGGGGTTCGACGGTGGCCGAGACGATCTCGGCGCCCTCCAGGGCGATGGCCTCGGTGAGGTCGGCCAGCAGATGGGGGCGGCCGAACGATTCGGCGACGAGGGTGACGCGGCACTCGGTGGAGTCGCCCCAGTGGACGTCGGCCTCGGGCCGCCCGGCTGCGCGCATGCGCGCGACGGCGGCGCACTCGACGCGGTGGACGGTGACCACTCCCCCGCGTACGGCGAACCCCGTGACCTCGTCGGCGGGCACGGGCGTACAGCATCCGGCGAGCCGCACGCTCACGCCGGGCCGTCCGGCGACGGAGATGGTGCTCCCCGCGCGCGGGGCGGACGCCGGATGCGGCAGGGGCCCGTCCGCGCCGCGCCGCCCGCTCTGCCCCCGGAAGGCGGGCTCGGCGTCCTCGTCGGCCGTGTCCTGCCGGGCGCCGGCGCGGGGCTCCGTGGGGTGGGTGGTCAGCCACCGCTGGATGGCGATGCGGGCCGCGGGGGTGTGGGCGTGCTCCAGCCACTCCCTGGAGGGCTCGGAGGCGGGGTCCTGGCCCATCAGGAGCTGGACGGTGTCCCCGTCCCGCAGAGCGGTGCTGAGGGTCGCCAGGCGGCCGTTCACGCGGGCGCCGATGCAGGCGTGCGCGTCCTCGCCGTACTGGGCGTAGGCGGCGTCGACGCACGTTGCCCCGTCGGGCAGGCCGAGCGTGCCGCCGTCGGGGCGGAAGACGGTGATCTCGCGGTCCTGGGCGAGGTCCTCGCGCAGGGTCGACCAGAAGGTGTCCGGGTCGGGCGCGGCCTCCTGCCAGTCGAGGAGCCGCGAGAGCCATCCGGGCCGGGTCGGGTCGACGCGCTCGTCGCCGGCGGCCTGCTCCTCCGCGGGGCTCGCGTAGGGGTTGCCGAGGGCGACGACACCGGCCTCGGCGACCTTGTGCATCTGGTGCGTGCGGATGAGCACTTCGGCGACCTGGCCGTCCTCGCGCGCGACGGCCGTGTGCAGCGACTGGTAGAGGTTGAACTTCGGTACGGCGATGAAGTCCTTGAACTCCGAGACGACGGGCGTCATGCAGGTGTGCAGCTCACCCAGGACGGCGTAGCAGTCGGCGTCCTCGTTGACGAGCACCAGGAGGCGTCCGAAGTCCGAGCCGCGCATGCCGCCGCGCTTGCGGGAGAACCGGTGCACGGAGACGAAGTGCCGGGGCCTTATGAGGATCTCGGCCTGGATGCCGGCCTCGCGCAGGACGCCGCGCATCCCCTCGGCCGTCTCGGCGAGCGGGTCGTCCGCGCGGGAGGCGTTGTCGACGATCAGCTCGCGCGTGCGGTCGTACTCCTCGGGGTGCAGGATCGCGAAGACCAGGTCCTCCAGTTCGGTCTTGAGGGCCTGTACGCCGAGTCGTTCGGCGAGGGGGATCAGGACGTCCCGGGTGACCTTCGCGATGCGCGCCTGTTTCTCGGGGCGCATCACTCCGAGGGTGCGCATGTTGTGCAGCCGGTCGGCGAGTTTGATCGACATCACGCGTACGTCGCTGCCGGTGGCGACCAGCATCTTGCGGAACGTCTCGGGCTCGGCGGCGGCCCCGTAGTCGACCTTCTCCAGTTTCGTGACGCCGTCGACGAGGTAACGGACCTCCTCGCCGAACTGTTCCCGTACCTGGTCGAGCGTCACATCGGTGTCCTCGACGGTGTCGTGGAGCAAAGACGCCGTCAGGGTCGTGGTCTCCGCGCCGAGTTCGGCGAGGATCAGCGTCACCGCGAGGGGGTGGGTGATGTAGGGCTCGCCGCTCTTGCGCATCTGGCCGCGGTGCGAGGACTCGGCCAGCACGTACGCGCGGCGCAGCGGTTCGAGGTCGGCCTCGGGGTGGTGGGCGCGGTGGGCCTCGACGACATGGCCGATCGCGTCGGGCAGCCGGCCTCTGGTGGCCGGGCCCAGGAAGGCCGCGCGACCCAGCCTGCGCAGGTCGATACGGGGGCGGCTGCGCCGTCGCGGGACGGCGGGCACCACCGGGCCTGGGGTCGCGGGATTCGTCGCCTCCGCACTCATGGGCACCTCCGGCTGCGTGGACCGGCGGACGAGTGCCCCAGGGCGGACACGGCTCGGGGACTGGTTTCGGTCTCCCGTCCGGGCCGGTGCTTGATGCTACCGAGCCCACCATGTGCGGCTGACCGCCTCTCGCCGAGCGTGAAACGGATCACCCATTCGAGCGACACCACGGTGGTTGACTGTTTCGCGCCATCATGGCCGGAGCAGGTCGCGCATTCCTGCCTCCTGGCACGCGTGAGGGGCGCACCCGTACGGTGACGGGCCGCCCCTGCCTGCAATGTGAAGCTGCTACGCCGGCCGTCGAGAGGCGTCTTCCAGCCATCCGGATTCGATCGTTCCTTCGGCGACGATCACAGCGGGACCGGTCATCTCGACCGCGCCGTCGGGGTGTTCGGTGATGACGAGGCGTCCGCCGGGCACGTCCACGGTGTACGTCACGGGTGTACCGGTGACGGCCGGGTCGGCGCCGTCCCTGCGCGCGGTGGCGACGGCGACGGCGCACGCGCCCGTGCCGCACGAGCGGGTCTCGCCGGAGCCCCGCTCGTGCACACGCAGGGCGACGTGCCTGGGGCCCCGGTCGACGACGAACTCGACGTTGACGCCCTGCGGGTAGGCGGAGGCTGGGCTGACGGGCGGGGCGGTGAACAGGTCGCCCGCGTGCGCGAGGTCGTCGACGAAGGCGACCGCGTGCGGGTTGCCCATGTTCACGTTCCGCGCGGGCCAGGTGCGCTCGCCGACGCTCACCCGGACATCGCCCTCGGGGAGGCGGGCGCGGCCCATGCCGACCGTGACGTCGCCCTGCTTGTCGAGGTGGACGCTCTTGACGCCCCCGCGGGTGGCGATCGCGAGGTCGCCCTCCTCGACATGTCCGGCGTGCTGGAGGTAGCGCGCGAACACGCGCACGCCGTTGCCGCACATCTCGGCCACCGAGCCGTCGCCGTTGCGGTAGTCCATGAACCACTCCGCCTCGGCCGCCATCGCACGCGCCTCGGGGTGCGCCGCGGACCGTACGACGTGCAGCAGTCCGTCCCCGCCGATGCCCGCGCGGCGGTCGCACAGGGCGGCCACGGCGGCGGGCGAGAGGTCGAGGGCGTTCTGCGGGTCCGGGACGATCACGAAGTCGTTCTCGGTCCCGTGCCCCTTGAGGAAGGCGATCCGCGTGCTCATTCCTCGATCGTACGGCGTGGGTACGACAGTCCCGCTCACAGCGGGTGACCGTGCTCCCGCGCGGGTGGCTCAGCGCAGCCGGGCGACGCGCCAGACGGCGAGGACGACGGCCGCGGCGACCATCACGGCGTACGCGAGGACGACGCGCCAGTCGGGGCGGCGGCCGGAGCCCCTCAGGGGCAGGCCGGGCCAGGTGTGGCCGACGCGGCGGGCGGCCATCATGCCCCAGCCGGCGGCGCAGGAGCAGATCAGCAGGCCGAGCATGGCGACGACGGCGCCGCTGTCGCCGAAGTCGAAGGCGAGCGGGAAGGCGAACATCAGGGAGCCGACGGTGGCCAGGGCGACGATCGGGGCGAGCTGCCAGATCCGCAGCCGCCGCTGGGGCCGCAGTTCGACCTCGACCTCGGGGCCGCTCGCGAACATCTCCTCGGGCTCGGGGCCGTCGTCCGTGACGCCGTCGGGGGTCTCGTCCGCCTCGTCCGGGCCGTCGGGGGTGAGGCCGCCGCCGGCGGGCTCCTCGAAGGCGTCCGCGGGGTCGAGGAGGCCGTCGTCGTCCGGCTGGGCGTCCCGGGGACCGGAGGGGGCGTTGTCGCGCCCTCCGGGACGGGGGATGCCGTCGATCAGGCGCGGGGAGCCGTCGGCCTCGGCGGGGAAGGCGTCCGAGCGCGGAAAGGCGTCGTCCGGCTTCCGTTCGTCCCGCTCAGGAGTGCGGTTCCCGGTGCCTTGTGCGGTGTCGCGAGGGCCGGCCTCCATCGCCACGCGCCCTCCCAACTCGGACTCCACTTGGTCGATCGAAGCTCGATGATGGCACGACGCGACAGGCCCGGATGACGGCCTGGGCGTCCCGATGCCATGACGTGATCAGGCTGTAACCGGTCGTTCGACCAACGCCGATGCGAGGCGCGGAAGTTCCTCGCGGTCCGCCGCGGCCCCACTCAACCAGTGCACCCGGGGATCGCGCCTGAACCACGAATCCTGACGGCGCGCGAAGCGCTTGGTGGCGCGGACGGTCTCGGCTCGCGCCTCGTCCTCGGTGCACTCCCCGGCGAGCGCCGCCAGGATCTGCTGGTAGCCCAGCGCGCGTGAGGCGGTGAGCCCGTCGCGCAACCCCTGCGCCTCCAGTGCGCGCACTTCGTCGACGAGTCCCGCCTCCCACATGCGGTCGACCCTCAGGGCGATGCGCTCGTGGAGTTCGGGGCGTGCGACGTCGACGCCGATCTGGACGGTGTCGTACACCGAGTCGTGGCCCGGGAGGTTGGCGGTGAAGGGCTTGCCGGTGATCTCGATCACTTCCAGCGCGCGCACGATCCGGCGCCCGTTGCCCGGCAGGATCGCCCGCGCGGCGTCGGGGTCGGCGGCGGCCAGGCGCGCGTGCAGGGCGCCGCAGCCGCGCAGGGCGAGCTCCTCCTCCAGGCGAGCACGCACCTCGGGGTCGGTGCCGGGGAACTCCAGGTTGTCGACCGCACCGCGCACGTACAGGCCGGAGCCGCCGACCAGGATCGGCCAGCGTCCCTCGGCGAGCAGCGCGTCGATCCGCGCGCGGGCGAGGCGCTGGTACTCGGCGACGGAGGCGGCCTCGGTGACGTCCCAGATGTCCATGAGGTGGTGGGGAACTCCGCCGCGCTCCTCGATCGTTAGCTTGGCAGTACCGATGTCCATTCCCCGATAGAGCTGCATGGAGTCGGAGTTGATGACCTCACCGCCCAGCTTCCGGGCCAGGAAGACCCCCAGATCGGATTTTCCTGCCGCGGTCGGTCCGACGACGGCGATGACTCGGGGGGCGGGGGGTGCGCTGCTCACGGCACCAGTCTCGCAAACCTCACGGGCCGTGCTCGAACCGGTGAGGTGACGCGATCCGAGGGGCGCGAGTACCGTGTGAAGTGGATATGGGCGTTTTGCGAAGTTCTGTCGGTTGCAGGTGACGTAGCGCGAGGAAGGTGACCCGATGGGTCTCATGGACAATTTGAAGGCCAAGCTCGCCCCGGCCAAGGACAAGGTCTCCGACCTCGCCCAGCAGCACGGCGGCAAGATCCAGGACGGCATCGACAAGGCCGCCAAGGCGGTCGACGAGCGGACCAAGGGCAAGTACAGCGAGAAGATCCACACGGGCACCGACAAGGCGAAGGGCGCGGTGGACAAGCTCGCCCACAAGGACGACGGCACGACCGGCACCCCGCCGAGCTCGCCGCCCCCGGCGTCCTGATCCGCATCCGGGACAGCCATCGACGGACGGCCGGGAGGCCGTCCGTCGGCGCTTCCCGGCCCTGAGGGCTACGACCAGGTCGCGACCACGTACCCGACCCCGTACGGCGCGTCCTCGTACAGCAGCTCCCCGCTCAACCCGGCACCCTTGCCCGCCCCTGCCAGCACCTGCCAGGGCGCCCGCCCCGACGCCATGAGCTGGCGGGCCAGCTCCACGTCCATCGTCTCCAGCGCGGCGACGTCCGCCTTGCCCAGCGCCCGTCCCATCTCCGCGTCGAAGGGCGCCGCGCGCTCGTCGAGGTAGCCCGGCGCCTTGAGCGTCCGGCAGGCGCTGGCGTCGCCCATCACCAGCATCGCGACCCGCCCGGCCCGCCCGGCGGCCTCCTGGCCCGCCTGGACGCACCGCTCGGCCCCGAACGGCTCCCCCACCCCGAGTCCCTCGATCGGACCGTCCCCCCAGCCGGCCCGCTCCAGCAGCCAGGCCCCCACCGCGAGCGACGGCGGCAGCAACCGCCCGCTCCCGTCCCCCTCACCCCGCCCCAGCCGTACGACGATGTCGGCGCCGAAGCCCCGGAAGGAGCCCGGCGTGCCCTCGGGGTACGGGCCGCACCCGTGCTCCGCCGCCGGACCGACCACCACCAGCCGGTCCGGCCGGGAGGCGGCGAGCACACCCAGCGCGTCCGTGCAGGCGGCTCTGGCCGCGTCCAGCTCGGGCGCGGCGCCCGCGGCGATCTCGGGCACCAGGAGGGGCGGACAGGGACAGACTGCGGCGGCGACAAGCATGATCGGCAGCGTATCCCCGGGAAGCGGTCACACGTCACATACGGGTCGGTCGGACGCGGAAGGGGGGCGCGCGGGTGACGTCCGGACGGTATCGGCCCGTCGCAACGTAAGCGTCGGGCCGATACCGTTTCGTCGCAACGTGCACAACCCGACGAACCAGTATCGTCCCGACGTCATCCCACCTCGCCTCCGGCCCCCCTGACCTCTCACTTTTCCGCGCTGTCCTCCACCAGCTCGGCCAGTGAGAACCGCGTCAGGAACGTGTAGAACCGGCCGTCGGTGATCAGCAGGAGGGCATCGTCCTGCTGGCAGAGCCGCGTGCGCCGGGGTATGCGCGGGTGGGTGGGACTGCACGCGCGCGCCTGGCTCTCCACATGCCCCAGGGCCTGCCGGACGGTGTCGTCGAGGACCCCGCCCATGCCGTCACTCGACGCTGCACCCGCCGCCCGTGGCGACCGGCAGCGGGGCGGGGACGCCGACCTTGGGCAGGCCGAGCATGACGCCGGCCGGGGTGGCGGCCTTCTCGGCGGTGCGCTTCTCCCAGGCGTCGCCCGCGCGCGTACGGCGCACGTCGAGGACGGGGCCCTCGGCGAGGAGGTGGTGCGGGGCGGCGTAGGTGATCTCGACGGTGACGATGTCGCCGGGGCGGACGTCCTGGTCGGGCTTGGTGAAGTGGACGAGGCGGTTGTCGGGGGCGCGTCCGGACAGGCGTCGGGTGGCGTCGTCCTTGCGGCCCTCGCCCTCGGCGACCATGAGCTCCAGGGTGCGGCCGACCTGCTTCTTGTTCTCGTCCCAGGAGATCTCCTCCTGGAGGGCGACGAGGCGCTCGTAGCGCGCCTGGACGACCTCCTTGGGGATCTGGCCCTCCATGGTCGCCGCGGGCGTCCCGGGGCGCTTGGAGTACTGGAACGTGAACGCCTGCGCGAAGCGGGCCTCGCGGACCGCGTGGAGGGTCTGCTCGAAGTCCTCCTCGGTCTCCCCGGGGAAGCCGACGATGATGTCGGTGGAGATCGCCGCGTGCGGGATGGCCGCGCGGACCTTCTCGATGATCCCCAGGTAGCGCTCCTGGCGGTAGGAGCGGCGCATCGCCTTCAGGACGGTGTCCGAGCCGGACTGCATCGGCATGTGGAGCTGGGGCATGACGTTGGGCGTCTCGGCCATGGCGGCGATGACGTCGTCCGTGAAGTCCCTGGGGTGCGGCGAGGTGAAGCGGACACGCTCCAGGCCCTCGATCTTCCCGCAGGCCCGCAGGAGCTTGCTGAACGCCTCGCGGTCGCCGATGTCGCTGCCGTACGCGTTGACGTTCTGGCCGAGCAGGGTGATCTCCGTGACGCCCTCGCCGACCAGGGCCTCGATCTCGGCGAGGACGTCGCCGGGGCGGCGGTCCTTCTCCTTGCCGCGCAGGGCCGGGACGATGCAGAAGGTGCAGGTGTTGTTGCAGCCGACAGAGATCGACACCCAGGCCGCGTAGGCGCTCTCGCGGCGGGTGGGCAGCGTCGAGGGGAACGCCTCCAGGGACTCGGCGATCTCGACCTGCGCCTCCTCCTGCACGCGCGCGCGTTCCAGCAGGACCGGGAGCTTGCCGATGTTGTGCGTGCCGAAGACGACGTCCACCCAGGGCGCCTTCTTGACGATCGTGTCGCGGTCCTTCTGCGCGAGGCAGCCGCCGACCGCGATCTGCATCCCGGGGCGGCTCGCCTTGCGCGGCGCGAGGCGGCCGAGGTTGCCGTACAGCCGGTTGTCGGCGTTCTCGCGGACCGCGCAGGTGTTGAAGACGACGACGTCGGCGTCGCCGTCGGACCCCTCGGGCGCGCGCACGTAGCCCGCGCCCTCCAGCAGACCGGCCAGGCGTTCGGAGTCGTGGACGTTCATCTGGCACCCATAAGTGCGCACTTCGTAGGTCTTCGCGTCCACTGGCTGGCTCCGGTCACTGCTGCTGGTCATGGCTCAAGGGTAGGCGGTGCCTCGGACAGCCCTCGCCCCCGCTCGCGCGAGCGGGACCGGAACCGCGCGGAGGGATCCCCCGTACGAAGATCGCAGCAGTGCTCCCTCCACTGGAGGACAGGGGCCGTCCTCCTCACGAAGGGCGGCTCCACGCCGCGAGCCGCGTCTCGACCTCGTCGGCCGTGGCACGCCCGCGCGCGAGGGTCACGATCCGTTCCCCGTCGACGGCGAGCAGCGTCGGGAAGCCGCTCACCCCCAGTTCCGCGCTCCGCCGGAAGTCCGCCTCGGCCTCAGCGCGCGCGTGGGGCGCCTCGAACGCGGTCACGACGGCGTCCGCGTCCAGCCCGTGCGCCTCGGCGAGCTTCCGGTACGTGGCGGGGTCGGAGAGGCTGAGGCCGTCGACGTAGAACGCGTCCTGGAGGGCTGTCGCGAGGTCGGCGGCGCGGTCCTGCGCGCCCGCGCGGAGGGCTGCCAGACCGCGCGCGGCGGCCTCGGAGTCCATGACGAAGGAGCCGTCCGCGATGAGCCGCTCGTAGGGCTCACCGAAGACGGCGCCGGTCAGTTCGGCGATCTGCGCGTTGGCGCCCTGGATGTACCCGAACTCTCGGACGGGGACGCGCCGGCGGCCGGTGAACAGCCCTCCGGAGACCACCTCGACGGGCAGTTCCGGGTGGTGCGCGGCCGTCTCGCGGAGGGTGGCGGAGAAGCCGTGGGACCAGCCGCAGTAGGCGTCGTACACGTAGACGAGCTGCATCGATGACCTCGACAGGGTGGGCGCTCGCCGGGCGCGAGCGATTCATCTGAGGGAACAGTATCTGCCACCTCAGATATTTCCGTCGCGCCCACATCTCCGCGATCACCCCCGGCGCCCGGTCACGGCAAGCGCGGCAGCATGTCCCGCGCGGCGTGGCTGAGGATCCGCAGGTCCTCCGCGAACCGCTCGCGGTCCCCCTCGGGCAGCGGCGCCAGGAAGTACCGCTCGATGTTCGCCACGTGCACCCGCGAGGCCGCCACCACGGTCTCCTCCCCGAGCGCCGTGAGCCGCACCAGGCGCCCGCGCCGGTCGCCGGGGTCCTCGACCCGCTCGACGAGCCCGGCGGCCTCCATGCGGTCCACCAGCCGCGTCGCGCCCCCGGTCGTCAGCACCTGCTCCTGGGCCACCGCCCGCATGGACAGCCCGGGTTCACCCGCGCGCCCGAGGATCAGCAGCACCTCGAAGGTCAGGTGCGTGATGCCGCACTCGACCTCCAGTGCCCGCCCCAGGATGTACTCCAGCCGGTTGGCGGCGCCCTGCAACCGCCCGAACGCCAGCACCAGTTCGTCGTTCGCGGCTTCCCGCGCCGTCGAGATCGCGCTCACGCTTCCCCCGCCGCTCTCCTCCGTCGCCATGCACCGATCATGCCTGACGGCAGAGGCGAAGCCGCGCACACTCATGCGGATCTGACGCCCGGTCGGCCCGGCGGAGGCCGGGCGTCCGATTGTCAGTGGGCTTTCGTACGATGGCGACGATCGGACCAAATCCGGTCGGAGCACCCTTGAAAGGGACCACCCCGATGAAGCTCGACATCTTCAGCGAAATCCAGGACCCGAAGCCCTGGACCCCCGATCACCAGCACCTGCGGATGACCCAGGCACTGGAGCAGGCAGAGCTGGCCGACACACTGGGATACGGCTGCTGGTGGCAGGTCGAGCATCACGGCGCGCAGGAGTTCAGCCTGTCCTCGGCTCCCGAGCTGTTCCTCGCCGCGCTCTCGCAGCGCACGGCGCGCATACGGCTCGGGCACGCGGCGGTGCTGGCCCCGCCGCAGATCAACCACCCGATCCGGGTCGCCGAGCGCGCGGCCGTACTGGACCATCTCAGCGGCGGCCGCGTCGAGCTGGGGCTGACGCGGTCGACGGCCCCGGAGTGGCGGCTGTTCGGGGTGGACCCGGCGACCGTGCGGGAGCAGGTCGCGGAGGTCTTCGAGACCGTCCCGCGCATCTGGGGCGGCGACCTCACGGTCACCGGCGGCGTCCCCGTCGTCCCCTCCCCCCTCCAGGACCCGCACCCGCCGCTGTGGCAGGCGGCGTCCACGCCCGGGTCGTTCGAGGAGGCCGGGCGCCGGGGTGTCGGGGTGCTCGGTACGACGCTGTGGGAGCCGTTGGAGCGGGTCGGCCGGCTGGTCGAGCTGTACCGCGCGGCGGCGGCCGAGTGCCGTACGCCCGCGGGGGCGTTCGTCAACGACCAGGTCGCGTTCTTCACGTTCGTGCACTGCGCGGACACGGACGAGCAGGCGATGCGGGACGGCGCGGCCGCGGCGGCCGCCTGGTACACGGCCCGGGCGCTGACCTTCTTCGAGGCGGCCGACGCGTTCCTGGAGAACATGACCCGTGAGAAGGAGCTGATGGCCTCCCCCGACGGCGGCGGGCGCGCGGGCGCGTTCCTGCGCGCGGAGGCGGGCGCCGCGGGCGGGCCGAACGCCGCGCAGCTCGCGATCGGCCGCATCCTCCAGGGCGAGACCGTCCCCGAGAAGGAGCTGTTCGAGGCGCTCAGCGAACAGGGCTCGCTGATCGTCGGCTCCCCCGAGACCGTCCGCAAGAAGATCCGGGCCTACGCCGACCTCGGCATCGACCGGCTGATGTGCTTCCAGCAGGTCGGGGGGCTGTCGCACGAGAGCGTCATGCGCAGCATCGAGCTGGTCGGCGAGCTGATCCCGGAGTTCGACTTGGCGGGGTGAGGCGCATGGACGGGGCGAGCCTCAAGGGTTCCAAGGGGTGAGCCTCAAGGCGCAAGCGCAGGCGTCTCCGGCTCCGGGCGGGGCGCCTCGGGCCGAGGCCGTCTGTCTCCGAGCGAGGCGCCTCACAGGCGGGCCGGGGCGCCTCGGGTCGGGACGCCTCAGGCCGGGGCGTCTCGGCCCGAGCCGGCCTCAGGGATCGATCAGCCCAGCCCGGATCGCGTACCGCGTGAGCTCCAGGCGATCCCGCATCCCCAGTTTTTGCAGCAGGTTGGCCCGATGGCGCTCGACCGTCTTGGCGCTGATGAACAGCAGGTTCCCGATCTCCTTCGAGGTGTGCCCCTCGGCGACGAGCTTCAGGATCTCCTCCTCGCGCTCCGTGATCGGCCGCTCCGGGAGCCCGTCGCCCCGGTGCAGCCGGTCCAGGTACGACCGCACGAGCGCCCGCTCCGCCCCCGGGTAGATGAAGGGCTCGTCCCGCATCGCCGCGCGGCACGCCTCGACGAGGTCCCGGTCGGCGGCCGACTTCAGCACGTACCCGCCCGCGCCGGCCTTCAGCGCCTCGAAGAAGTACTGCTCGTTGTCGTACATCGTCAGGATGAGGATCCGCAGGTCGGGCAGGCGGCGCGACAGTTCCCGGGCCGCCTGCAGCCCCGTCATCCGGGGCATCGCCACATCCAGCACGGCGAGATCGACGTCCCCGCTCCGCGCCCGCTCGACCGCCTCGGCCCCGTCGCCCGCCTCGGCGACGACGGTCAGGTCCGCCTCGCTGTCGAGGATCAGCCGCACACCCCGGCGCACCAGAGTGTGATCGTCGGCCAGCAGCACACGGATCGGCGACCGGGGGCCACCGACGGGCGAGACGGTCATTTCTGTCCCCCGGGCGCGGGCGGGAGGTCGGTACGGGCAGGTCCGGACACGGGCGGATCGACGGGAGGCCGAGGCTCGACACCCGAACGGGGCCCGCTCAAGGAACCGCCGGCTTCAGGGCCGTACACACGCCTCCCGGCGCCGGCTCCGGGCGCGCGCCGCCCGTCCCCGGAGCAGCACACGGTCCCTTCCCGGGCGGCAGCCGACATACCGCCGTGCCTCTGATGAGCGGGCGCGGAATCCTCGTCCGGCGTCCCGGGTGTCTCCCCCTCCCCCGGCCAGCCGCTCCCCCGCCGACCGGCTTCCGTCCCGCCTTCCGGGCCACCCCCGACAGCCGTACCGCCGGAGGCGAGCCCAGCGCCGTACGCCGCGGGGAACCCCGCGAGCCGCTCCCCCTCGTACCCCGCGCCCAGCTCCAGCCGAGGCTCCACCGGCAGCACGACCGGAATGCGCAGCCGGACCTCCGCGCCGCCGCCGGGAGCGTCGCCGAGGGTCAGGCGCGCGCCCACCAGGAGGGCGCGTTCGCGCATGCCCGGTATGCCCGCGCCCTCAGGCGCACCGCGAAAGCCCTTGCCGTTGTCGCGGACGACGAGTTCGGCGCCGCCCGGGACGGCCCGCAGGCTCAGGTCCGCGCGGTCGGCGGCGGCGTGGCGCGCGGTGTTGGTGAGGGCTTCCTGGGCGACGCGGTAGATCACGAGTTCGGACTCCTCGGGGAGCGGGGGCAGCCCGGCGGCGAGGTCGCGCCGGACGGTCAGACCGTGGGTGGTGAACTCGGCGGCGAGCGAGCGCAACGCGCTGACCAGCCCGAGTTCGTCGAGCACACCGGGGCGCAGCCGGCGCGCGATCCGGCGGATCTCGTCGAGCCCCGCCCGGGTCGCCTCCTGCGCCTGCCCGATCTCCTCACGCAGTTCGTCGGGCCCCCGGTCGGCAACCCGCTTGAGCTGGAGGAGTACGGCGGTCAGGGTCTGGCCGACCTCGTCGTGCAGCTCGCGCGCGATGCGGTGGCGCTCGCTCTCCTGCGCGGACAGCGCCCGCCCGGCGCTGGCGGCCCGTTCGGCTTCGAGCCGGTCGAGCATCGCGTTGTACGTCATGATCAGTTCGGCGGTCTCCACGGGCCCCGAGACGACCGCGCGCCCGCCCGGCTGGAGCAGGTCGGCGGAGGCCATGGCCCGCCCGAGCCGCCCCAGCGGCGCGAGGCCGATCCGCAGGACGACGGCGTTGGCGACGAGCAGCACCCCGAGCCCGGCGGCCACGACGAGCGCCTCGGCGGGCAGGACGGGCGTCGAGACGGTGACCGGCCCCAGGAGCAGGGCTGCGGCCACGACGAGGCCGACCGCGTTGAGGCAGAACATCCGCCAGAACAGCGACACGCTCCCGACCCCTCCTCTCCCTCTCCGCGACCCTCGCGGGGTCCCGCCCCGCGCCCACGGCACACCCGCGACCAGCCTCTCCGTCCGCCGCCGGGCCCGTCCATCCGTCATGACACCCATATCGCCACCGTACGGCCGGATGGCAGCATGGGCGGTTCCGGGCAGATGTCCGGAACACATCGGCAGGACGTCCGCGCACCTGGGGCGTCTCAGCACGACATCAGCATCAAGGGGAAGAGAAACGTGTCTGTTCCACGCCTGCGGTCGACGCCGTTGCCGGGCATCGGGGTCCAGTACGACCTCGTGACGCGCGACCACCGCCACCTCTCGGTCGTGGCGCACCGCGACGGCACGCGCACGGTGAACGTGTACCGGTCCGACGACCCCGACTCCTGCGCCCAGTCCCTGCGGCTGACCACCGCCGAGGCCGGTTCGCTGATCGACGCGCTGATGCCGTCGCACCACAGCCCGAGCCTGCTCTACACCACCGACCTGGGACTCGTCGCCGAACGCGTCGAGGTCGGGGCCACCTCGCGGTGGAACGGGCGGCTGCTGGGCGACACGCGCATGCGTACGGAGACCGGCGCGTCCATCGTCGCCGTGCTGCGGCGTGCGGAGGCGATCCCGTCGCCCGCGCCGGACTTCCGGCTGGCCGGCGGTGACACGGTGATCGTGATCGGCACCCGGGAGGGCGTCGACGCGGCGGCCGCGATACTCGGTCAGGAGTGACGGGTGCACTCCGCGGTCCTGCTCATCGAGTTCGGTTCGATCATTCTCGGCCTCGGACTGCTCGGGCGGGTCGCCGCCCGGTTCCAGTTCTCGCCGATCCCGCTGTACCTGCTGGCCGGTCTCGCCTTCGGTGAGGGCGGGCTGCTGCCGCTCGGCGCGAGCGAGGAGTTCGTGGCGACGGGCGCCGAGATCGGTGTCATCCTCCTGCTGCTGATGCTCGGCCTGGAGTACACGGCCAGCGATCTCGTCTCCAACCTCAAGTCGCACTACCCGGCCGGGCTCGTCGACTTCTGCCTCAACGCGCTCCCGGGCGCGGCCGCCGCGCTGCTGCTGGGCTGGGGCCCGGTCGCGGCCGTCGTCCTCGCGGGCGTCACCTGGATCTCGTCGTCCGGGGTGATCGCGAAGGTGCTCGGCGACCTGGGGCGGGTCGGCAACCGCGAGACGCCGGTGATCCTCAGCATTCTCGTGCTGGAGGACCTGGCGATGGCGGTCTACCTGCCGATCGTCACCGCGCTGGTGGCGGGCGCCGGGCTGCTGTCGGGGTCGCTGACGCTGGCGGTCGCCCTCGGTGTCGCCGGGGCCGTGCTGTTCGTCGCGCTGCGGTACGGGCGGCTCATCTCGCGGTTCGTCTCCAGCGACGACCCGGAGAAGCTGCTGCTGGTGGTGCTGGGGCTGACGATCCTGGTGGCGGGTGTGGCGCAGGAGCTCCAGGTGTCGGCTGCGGTCGGCGCGTTCCTGGTGGGCATCGCGCTCTCCGGTGAGGTCGCCGAGGGCGCGCACACGCTGCTGAGCCCGCTGCGGGACCTGTTCGCCGCCGTGTTCTTCGTGTTCTTCGGGCTGCACACGGACCCGGCGAGCATCCCGCCCGTCCTGCTGCCCGCCCTCGCGCTGGCCGTCGTGACGGCCTGCACGAAGATCGCCACCGGCTACTGGGCCGCCCGGCGTGCGGGCATCTCCGTGCGGGGCCGCTGGCGCACGGGCGGCACGCTGGTCGCGCGCGGCGAGTTCTCCATCGTCATCGCGGGCCTGGCGGTGACGGCCGGCATCGAGCCCGACCTCGGCCCGCTGGCCACCGCGTACGTCCTTCTGCTGGTCATCCTCGGCCCGCTGACGGCCCGTTACACCGAGCCCCTGGCCACCCGCTGGGCCCTGCGCCGGGCGACCGCCAAGGCGGCGGAGCAGGTCCCCATGACAGAGCAGGCGGAGAAGCAGGAGCAGACCTGAGGTCTCGCCCCGGCCGTACGGCCCCTGGCGTGGCGCGCGGTGGGCGCCACGCCAGGGGCCGTTCTCACGCCCGCCACCCATTCGCCCAAATCCCCTTCTCCCAAGGGAAGTTGAGACCCAGTCCGACAACTTCCCCCACACCGCCAGGAAGCCCCCGAGAACGCCTCCGGCATGACGCAGGTCACATCCTGATGTGATCAAACCGTGGAACCTCCGTGTGGTCGTCGTGGCATGCTCGTGGCCCGTTACCGGCGAGTAGCCACCTCTGCCCCGCCGGTCGTCTCTCCCACCCCCCTCACCTCCAGGACTGACGTTGCGCCGACACACGAGGCCCTACCGCGCCCTCATGCCCGCATTGGCCGCGAGCGCCCTGCTCCTCGCGGCGGGCTGCTCCTCCGCCCCGCAGAACGACCGCTCCGCCGCGACCGACGAGCAGATCGTCGCGGACATCTCGACGGCGGCCCCGGACGACGCCCCCTTGGCCGTCGCCGCCGCACCCGACGACGCGCCGACCGCCACCGCACGCCCCGGCGGCGGGTCCGAGGGGCGGGCCAGACCGAGCAAGCTGAGCGTCGCGTCGTACGACAGCAGGACCGGACGGGCCGTCATCTCCTCCAACGCGGGCAAGGAGACCGAAAGTTCCCCATCACCAACAAATTCTCCAAGACCGTCAAAAACCGCCGAAACAACGGAAGAACCAGCCGGATCGGCGTCCCCCTCCATACCGGCGCCCACGCCCACAGCCCTGGAGCCCTCCGCCCCGTCCCAGACCACCGCCGTGGGCGACGTCATCGCCAGCGCCCCCGCCCCCGGCGCCCCGAACGGCCTGCTCGCGAAGGTCACGAAGGTGCTCGGCGAGACCGCCGAGGGCACGGAGGTGGAGACCGAACCGGCGCAGCTGAACGCCCTGCTGGCCGACGAGACGGCGAAGGGCAGCGTGCCCGTCGACCCGTCCGCGTTCCGGGTCGACAAGCTGCTCCCGGACGTCGACCTCTCCTGGTCGAAGACCGAGGACGTGCACATCGGCCCGAAGGGCGCGACCGTCCCGCTCGGCAGCCTGCGCCTCGACGTCAGCGCCGCGCTCCCGACGATCGGCGACGACTCCGCGTCGGCCTCCGCGTCCGTCTCGGGCTTCGTACAGGTCGCCCCGCAGGTCGACTTCACGTACGGCGGTGAGGGCGCCGCCGCCTCCCCGCTCTCCGCGTACCTCGGCGTCTCCGGCGACTGGTCCTCGGCCTGGTCCCTGAAGGGCCGCGCCGCCGCCTCCACGACCGCGCGGCGCATCCCCTTCGCCAAGCTGCACGCCGACCCGGTGCTCCAGGTCGGCCCGGTCCCCGTCGTCGTCAACCTGGACCTGACCTGCTACGTCCAGATCACCGGCGACGGCAAGGTCACGGTCGACGTCGAGCAGAGCGTCGAGGGCGACTTCAAGGCGGGCGGGACCTTCGGCCTCGCCCAGGGCTGGACGCCGGTCAACTCCTCGACGGTGACGAGCACTCCGGTCCGTACGTCCATGACGACCGCGGGCTCCGTCAAGGCCGCCCTGGGCGCGGAGGCCAGCGTCGGCCTCTACGGGACCGTGGGCGTCGTCGCCGACCTCGCGCCGTACGTCCGCGGCGAGGGCGAGGGTTCCGTCACCGGCGCGGACGGCGACTTCGAGGCGCGGGGCACCTGGGCGCTGTACGGCGGCATCGACCTGACCGGGACCCTGCGGCTCCAGCTGTCCGTCTTCGGCACCCCGGTGTTCCAGCGCGACATCCCGCTGGGGGCGTTGCACCGGGAGTGGAAGCTCGCCGGCTCACCGGCGTGACGCGACGCGGGCCCCGTGCGGGTGGGGGCCCGCCTACCGCGGCTCCCACCCCTGGCTCCGCAGCACGCCCGCCACGTCCGGCGCCTCGTAGTGCTCCCCCTTGAGCACCTTCCCGTCCGCCCGCCGGGCGACCTTCCCGTCGGGCCCGATCTTGGTCATGTTGGACCGGTGGATCTCGGCGAGCACGGCGTCCAGGTCGATGCCGTGCACGAGCGCCGTCCCGTACGCCACGTAGACGACGTCCGCCAGTTCGTGCGCCAGCCGGTCGAGCGGTCCTTCGACGGCCACCTCGGCGACTTCCGCGGCCTCCTCCGCGAGCAGTTCCCCGCGGTGCGCGGCGAGCGCGGGGGCCACTTCGGCGGGCGTACTGCGGGCGTCGAGCCCGAAGGCTCGGTGGAACTCTCGGACCAGTGCGGCGGGCGACGAACTCATGCACCGACTGTAACGGCGCCCACTGACAGTCCCCTCCCCCACGCTCACCGGCCTGGTCAGCGCCGGTCCCGCCTGGCAGGATCGCGCCATGCCCAAGCTGCTCGCCCGGATCGGCCGACGCCACGCGCTCGAAGGCGCGGCGGCCGGCGTCGTCGTACTCGGACTGCTGCTGTGGTGGCTGCTGCCCCTGGGGGACGACCCGCCGTCCGGGTCGGTCAAGTTCACCACCGGGAACCAGGTCGGCGTGTACTACCAGTACGCCGACCTGCTGAAGGGCGAGCTGTCCAGGGACATGCCGAACCTGAAGGTCCAGCTGCTCCAGAGCAACGGCTCGCAGGAGAACGTCCGGCTCGTGGCCGAGGGCGGCGCACAGTTCGCGATCGCCGCCGCCGACGCCGTGGCGCAGTACGACAACGACCACGCGGACGGGTCGGACAGGCTGCGCGCGGTGGCCCGCCTGTACGACGACTACCTCCAGCTGATCGTGCCGTCCGACTCGGACGTGAAGAGCGTCGCCGACCTCAAGGGCAAGCGGGTCGGCACAGGGCTCCCCAACTCCGGCGTACGGCTCATGGCCGAGCGGGTCCTCGCTGCCGCGGGCGTCGCCCCCGGGGACATCACGTCCATGAACGAAGGCATCGACACCGGACCGCAGGACCTCAAGGACGGCAAGATCGACGCGTTCTTCTGGTCCGGCGGCGTGCCGACCAAGGGGCTCCAGAGGCTGGCGGCCGAGCCGTCCAGGTTCCGCTTCGTGGCGATACCCGCGGCCCTCGTCGCCGAGATGCACAAGAAGGGCGGCCGCGCCGCCTACTACCGGTCGACCAACATGCCCGGGGACGCCTATCCGAAACTCCAGCGCAACGAACCGGTGCCGACGGTCGCCGTCGCCAACCTCCTGATCACCCGCGCGGACACGCCGGAGCGCCTTGTCGAGTGGTTCACCAGGACCGTCATCAAGAGCCGTGACGAGATCGGCCACGACGTCCACTCCGCGCAGCTCGTGGACCTGAGGACGGCCATCTTCACCGACCCGCTCGACCTGCACGACGGCGCCCGCCGCTACTACCGTTCGGTGAAGCCCTAGTTCAGGACGCCGGCGTCCTGGGTACGCGGACCGTCACCGTCAGCCCGTGCGGCTCATGGGGCCCGTACGAGATCGTCGCCCCGCCCGCCGCGAGCAGCGCGCGGGAGATCGACAGCCCGAGCCCCGAGCCCTTGATGTTCTGATGCCGTCCGCTGCGCCAGAAACGGTCCCCTACGCGCGCGAGTTCCTCGTCCGTGAGACCGGGCCCGTCGTCGGTGACGACGACGGTCGCGGCGGTGCCGTCGGCGGTGACGGACACCTCGACCTTCTCACCCAGGGGAGTGAACTTGACGGCGTTGTCGATGACGGCGTCCAGCGCGCTGGACAGGGCGACGGGGTCGGCCCACGCGGTGGTGGCCGGACAGTCCCCGCTCAGCGTCACCCCTTTGGCCTCGGCGGTCGGCGCCCACGCGGCGACGCGTTCGGCGGCGAGCGTGCCGATGTCCGTGATCCGCAGGTCGGCCTCGGAGTGCTCGGCGAGCGCGAGGTCGAGGAGATCGTCGAGGACCTGCGCGAGGCGCTTGCCCTCGTTCTGGACGGAGGCGATCTCCTCGTTGCCCTCGGGGAGTTCGTAGGACAGCAGCTCGATCCGCAGGAGGAGCGCGGCGAGCGGGTTGCGCAGCTGGTGCGAGGCGTCGGCGACGAAAGCCCTCTGCTGCTCCAGGACGTCCTCGACGGTGTCCGCCATCTCGTTGAACGACCGGGCCAGTCTGCGGAGCTCCGGAGGGCCTCCAGAGGCCGCCACGCGGGACTTGAGCCGACCGCTGGCGATCGCGTGGGTGGTCGTGTCGAGGATCCCGACCGGCTTGAGCACCCAGCCCGTCAGCCGCAGCGCGGCGCCGATCGCGAGCAGCAGCGCGGCGACCTCGCCCGCGCCGATGATGAGCCACCCGTGCAGGATCCGTGAGCGCAGCGCCCCGGTGGGCGAGTCGGTGACGACGACCGCGACGACGTCACCGTCCCGGATGACGGGCGACGCCACGACCAGGCGTCCCCGGTCCCAGGGCCACACCTGAGCGGGGTCGTGACTACGCCGGCTGAGGAGCGCCTCCTCGAACGCCTTGCGTACCTCGGAGTCAGCCTTCCCGAGTTTCCTGGTGACCGGCGCGCTGGCCATCGAGTCCTCCGTCCGGAGGAACACTCCGGCACGGATGTCGTAGACGCCGTAGTAGTTCTCAAGCTCCCGCTGCAGCGTCCTGCGCCGTTCGTCAGCGGTGGTCGACACGTCCTCCGTCACCGTCACGAACTGCGCGAGCGCGGCGAACCGCGCCGTGTCGTCGATCCGGTCGACGACCACCTTCTGCTGCTGCGCCCCCGCGAGGCTGACGGCCAGCGGGACGCCGAAGGCGAGCAGGACGGCCGCCATCAGGATGATCAGCAGCGGCAGCAGCCGTGTACGCACGCGCGCCCGCTAGGCGGCCGGCGCGACGAGCCGGTAGCCCACGCCGCGTACGGTCTCGATCAGCGCCGGCATGCGCAGCTTGGCGCGCAGGGAGGCGACGTGGACCTCCAGAGTGCGCCCCGTACCCTCCCAGCTCGTGCGCCACACCTCGCTGATGATCTGCTCGCGCCGGAACACCACACCGGGCCGCTGGGCCAGAAGGGCGAGCAGATCGAACTCCTTTCGGGTGAGCTGTACGACCGACCCGTCGACGGTGACGCGACGGGTCGGCAGCTCGATGTGGACGGGGCCGAGCACCAGGGCGCTGTCGGCGGCCGGGGCGCCCTCGTCGTGGACGGTGCGACGGCTGACGGCGTGGATACGGGCGAGCAGTTCGCCGGTGTCGTAGGGCTTCACGACGTAGTCGTCCGCGCCCAGGTTGAGGCCGTGGATGCGGGAGCGTACGTCGGAGCGGGCGGTGACCATGATGACGGGCGTGGCGGTGCGCTTGCGGATCTTGCCGCACACCTCGTAGCCGTCCTGGTCGGGCAGTCCCAGGTCAAGCAGGACAACGCCGAACCCGGGGCCCTCGGGGACGAGCGCCTGGAGGGCCTCCTCGCCGCTGCGCGCGTGGGTGACGTCGAAACCGTGCCTCCTGAGGACCGCGGACAGGGCCGCGGCGACGTGATTGTCGTCCTCGACGAGCAGCAGTCTCATTCCGGCCTCCCCCAGTTCATTCGGTCGTAGCGTCGAGCCCCTAGGAATGAACCGGAGCCCCGGGTGCCGAAACGCGCCACCACGCGCGCGTGCCCCCACGAAGTCACGCTGATGGACGATGACGCCGTCAAGCGGGTTCCGGTTGCGCACCCCTTCCGTTATCCGGCCGATACGCGCGCCCGCCACCGGGCCACTACACGTGTCCGATTGCTATCGGATCGTGATGCTCAGATTCACCTCAGATGTAATGACGCTGCTCGTCACTGGTTACTACTGTCCTCGAAACCCGAGGAGGACGGAGCCAGAGAACGATGACCGAACCATCGGTGGCCAAGCAGGACGCGGCCTCGACCGACGAGCTGGTCGTCCTGAAGAGCGTGAACAAGCACTTCGGTGCGTTGCACGTGCTCCAGGACATCGATCTGACGATCGCGCGCGGCGAGGTCGTCGTGGTCATCGGGCCCTCAGGGTCCGGGAAGTCCACCCTGTGCCGCACGATCAACCGCCTGGAGACGATCGACGAGGGCACGATCACGATCGACGGGAAGGCGCTGCCCCAGGAGGGCAAGGAGCTGGCCCGGCTGCGTGCCGACGTCGGCATGGTCTTCCAGTCGTTCAACCTGTTCGCGCACAAGACCGTGCTCGAGAACGTGACGCTGGGCCAGGTCAAGGTCCGCAAGGCCGACAAGAAGGCGGCCGAGGAGAAGGCCAGGGCGCTCCTGGACCGCGTCGGAGTGGGCACCCAGGCGGACAAGTACCCCGCGCAGCTCTCGGGCGGCCAGCAGCAGCGTGTGGCCATCGCGCGGGCGCTGGCGATGGACCCGAAGGTGATGCTCTTCGACGAGCCGACCTCCGCGCTGGACCCCGAGATGATCAACGAGGTCCTGGAGGTCATGCAGCAGCTCGCCCGGGACGGCATGACGATGATCGTCGTCACCCACGAGATGGGCTTCGCCCGTTCGGCCGCCAACCGCGTGGTGTTCATGGCGGACGGCCGCATCGTCGAGCAGGCGACCCCCGACCAGTTCTTCAGCAACCCGCGCAGCGACCGCGCGAAGGACTTCCTGTCCAAGATCCTGCACCACTGACGGCCGCATCAGCACCGCCGGACCAGCACTCCTTCCAGCTCACTCCTAAGGACGCCCCATGAAGCTCCGCAAGGTCACCGCCGCCTCGGCCGCCGTCCTCGCCCTCTCCCTCGCCGCGACCGCCTGCGGCAGCGACAAGAAGGACGACGACTCCAGCTCCTCCGCCGGCGGGGGCGGCGACAAGATCAAGATCGGCATCAAGTACGACCAGCCCGGCCTCGGCCTGAAGAAGCCCGACGGCTCCTTCGCGGGCTTCGACGTGGACGTCGCCACCTACGTGGCCAAGGAGCTGGGGTACCAGCCGAACCAGATCCAGTTCGTGGAGACCAAGAGCGCCGACCGCGAGAACGCGCTCGCGCGCGGGGACGTCAAGTTCATCGCGGCGACGTACTCGATCACGGACAAGCGCAAGGCGAAGGTCGACTTCGCCGGGCCGTACCTGCTGGCCCACCAGGACCTGCTGGTCAAGTCCGACTCGGACATCTCCAAGGGCACCGACCTCAACGGCAAGAACCTGTGTTCCGTGACCGGCTCGACCTCGGCGCAGAACGTGCAGAAGACGATCGCCCCGAAGGCCAACCTGAAGCAGCTCAGCAGCTACTCGGAATGCCTCTCCGGCCTCCAGAGCGGCTCCGTGGACGCGCTGACCACCGACGACTCGATCCTCGCCGGTTACGCCTCCCAGGAGCAGTACAAGGGCAAGTTCAAGCTCGCGGGCCTGAAGCTCAGCAACGAGAACTACGGCATCGGCGTCAAGAAGGGCGACACCGCGACCGTCGACAAGATCAACAAGGCGCTGGAGAAGATGGTCAGCGACGGCTCCTGGCAGAAGGCCGTCGACGCCAACTTCGGCCCGGCGGGCTACAAGAACGAGCCGGCCCCGAAGATCGGCACCATCGTCAAGTAGCCGCGGGGCAGTCCCCGAAAGGTTCCCGAGGCGTGCCGTCGTCCGTCGCGATCACGGCGGCGGCATGCCACGCCCTCCTCATCGGCCATCCACCCGGAAGCGCGGGAGATCGTGTTCGACTTTCTTGAAGGTTACGACGTCCTAGGGGCGTTCTGGATGACGGTGAAGCTCACCGCGCTCTCCGCCGTGGGCTCCCTGATCTGGGGCACCCTGCTGGCCGCGATGCGAGTCAGCCCGGTCCCGTTGATGCGCTGGTTCGGCACCGCGTACGTCAACATCGTCCGGAACATCCCCCTGACGGTCATCATCCTGTTCTGCTCACTCGGCCTAGCCGACGTCTTCGGGGTCACCATGGGCTCCGGCGACTTCAAGATCCAGGGCTTCCGGCTGGCCGTGCTCGGCCTGGTCGCGTACACCGCGGCGTTCGTCTGCGAGGCGCTGCGCTCCGGCATCAACACGGTCCCGATGGGCCAGGCGGAGGCCGCCCGCGCCATCGGCCTGAACTTCACGCAGACCCTGTGGCTGGTCGTGCTGCCGCAGGCGTTCCGCGCAGTCATCGGCCCGCTGGCCAACGTCCTGATCGCGCTGACCAAGAACACCACGGTGGCGGCGGCGATCGGCGTCGCCGAGGCCGCCTACCTGATGAAGACGATGATCGAGAACGAGGCGCAGACGCTGCTCATCGGCGTGGTCTTCGCGTTCGGCTTCGTGGTACTGACCCTGCCGACCGGCCTCTTCCTCGGCTGGCTCGGCAAGCGACTGGCGGTGAAGCGATGAGCTCGGTCCTCTACGACACACCCGGCCCCCGCGCGCGGGTGCGCAATACCGTCCTGTCGGTGGTCTTCGCCGCACTGCTCGTCCTGCTCGTGTGGTGGGTGTGGCAGAAGCTGGACGAGAAGGACCTGCTGACGTCCGCCCAGTGGAGTCCGTTCACGGAGTCGGAAGCCTGGACGACGTACCTCCTGCCCGGACTCGGCGACACGCTGAAGGCCGCCGCGCTCGCCATGCTGATCGCCCTCCCGCTGGGTGCGGTCCTCGGCATCGCACGCCTCTCCGACCACACCACTGTGCGCGCGGTGTCCGGGACGATCGTCGAGTTCTTCCGCGCCATCCCGGTGCTGCTGCTGATGCTGTTCGCCTTCCAGTTCTTCTCCGAGTCCACGGACATCACGAGCGAGGACCGGCCCCTGTACGCCGTCGTGACGGGCCTGGTGCTCTACAACGCGGCGGTGCTCGCCGAGATCGTCCGCGCAGGCATCCTGGCCCTTCCCAGGGGCCAGACGGAGGCCGCCTACGCCATCGGTCTGCGCAAGGGCCAGACGATGAGCAGCATCCTGCTCCCGCAGGCCGTCACGGCGATGCTGCCGGCGATCGTCAGCCAGCTCGTCGTCATCGTGAAGGACACCGCGCTGGGCGGTGTGATGATCGGCTTCACCGAGCTGCTCAACTCGCGCGGGACGCTGGCGGCCAACTACGCCAACCCGATCCCGAGCTTCATCGTGGTCGCGATCATGTTCATCGTCCTGAACTTCATCCTCACCAGCTTCGCGAGCTGGCTGGAGAAGCGCCTGCGGCGCAGCAAGCGCAGCACGGGCGCGGTACTGGGCACCAACGACGTCGCGGGTTCTGCCGCCGTCGGCGGTACGTACGGCACGGGCGCGGGCGGAGCCGCCTGACGCTCCCTCACATCCCTTGACCTGTACGGAGGCAGTGGCGTGCGCGCCGCTGCCTCCGTCACTTGACGCAAGCAGCGGCAATGGGTTGCATACGTTCTGTGATCGTGCACCCTGCTCCCACCTCGAATTCACTTACGTCCCTGAGGGCACCGTCGCGGGCAGGAGGCGGCCTTCAGTGGACCCGGTGATCATCGTCGGAGCGGGCCCTGTGGGGCTCACGCTCGCCCTGGCGCTGGCGCGTCAGGAGGTGCCGTCGGTCATCCTGGACGAGGGCCCGGGGAAGGACGAGCCGCGGCTCGCGCGCACGGTCGTCCTGCGCGAGGACACGGCCGCTCTGGTGGAGCGGCTGACCGGCGCCCCGCCGGACGGGCTGCGCTGGACGGGCTGGCGGTCGCTGCGGCGCAAACAGACGATGCGCGAGGTCACGTTCGACGACACGGAACCGGCCCCCCTGCACATCGCCCAGCACGTCCTCACGCGCGCGCTGCGGACGGCGCTCGCGCGCGAGCGGCTGGTGAAGCTCGCCGTGGACAGCAGGCTGGACACGGTCGAGCAGGAGTCCTCCGGCGTCACCGCGCACACGCGCGGGCCGAAGGGCACCTGGTGGCGCGGCAGTTATCTGATCGGCTGCGACGGCCCCCGCTCCACGGTCCGCAAACTCCAGGACATCCGCTTCCCCGGCCGTACGGCGGTCGAGCGACACGCCGTGGCGGCGCTGCGGGCGGAACTTCCCTGGGCGGGTCAGGCGTTGCTCCATCGGATGCCGCCGTGGCGGACGTCCGGACCGTCGGCCGGGGAGGTCACCGCCCGCCCCCTCCCGGACGGCGTCTGGCGCCTGGACTGGCTGCTTCCGCCCGGCAAGGACCTGGTGACGCCCGAGCTGCTGGTGGCACGCGTACGCGAGACACTCACCGGCTGGAACGACGGGGCGACGCCTCCGTACGAGCTGCTCGACACCGGCGTCCACACGGTGCACCACCGTCTCGCGCGGCGCTGGCGCGTGGGGCGTGTGTTCCTCGCCGGGGACGCGGCGCACCTGCTGGGCGCGTTCGGCACGCACGGCCTCGACGAGGGCCTCAGGGACGCCGACAACCTCGCCTGGAAGCTGGCGGCGGCCTGGCACCACGGCCCGCGCGAGGCGCTCCTCGACAGCTACCAGGCGGAGCGCCGGGCGGCCGTCTCCGCGCGCCTGCGCGCCGCCGACCAGACGCTGCCGCTGCTGCGCGGCGGCGGGGGCCTGCGCGCGTACGTCCCCGGCGCCGCCCGGGGCCACGACGCGCTGCTCTCCGACGGCCACCTCGGCCGTGGCCCGCTCGGCGCTCCGGGCGACCACGCGGACTCCCCGCTCGCGCCCCGGCACCTGGCCGCCGAGGTGCCGGTGGACACCGCGCCCGGCGCCCAGGTCGCCGACGTCCGGGTGACCGCCGAGGACGGCTCCTTCGTGCGCCTGCGCGACCGCCTCGGCCGGGGCGCCCTGCTCGCCGTGCTGATCGCGCCGGGCACGGGCGTGTGGGAGCGCAAGCACTGGGTGGGAGCCGGCATCATGCCCCGCCTGGCCGCGGCCGTCACCGCGCTGCCGTACCCGGCGGAGCTGCTGGTCGCCGAGAGCTATCCGGGGGCCGCGCCCCACACGGTGCTGCTGATCCGGCCGGACGGGCATCTGGTGGCCGCGCTGAACGGCGTACGGCCGGCGGATCTGTACGCGGCGGCGGAGACGGCGGTGGGCGGGGCGGCGCGGGAGGAGGCGGAGGCGGGGGTGCAGTGAGGGAGTTTTTGGGGGCTTCTCACGCGCGGGCGCGCTTCAAGACCGGTCCCCGTCCCCGCGCGCGGGAGCACGATTCACGGTCCGATCATCAGACGAAATCACTGCTCACCCCCTCTTTGTCCGCATGGTGACAGCCAGTTGACCGCCCTGCACGGCCATGGTCTACTCCGGATCGTGACCGACACCTGTGTGCACCTGTGGCGGAGGGTCCACATGGACCTCGTCCGCTACGCGGGCTGCGTGTGTCGCTCCTCCTGCTGATTCGCATCCCTTCACGCGCGTACGGCGCGCGCTCCCCGCGAACCTCACCAGGACGGTGTCCGTGTCTGTCGCCCCCTCCCTCCCCACGCCCGCCCGCATCCCCACCCAGGCCGACCTCCTGGACTTCGTACGGCGCACCGCCGCCGACACCGAGCTGATCGCGTCCCTCCCGCTCGACCCCGAGGGCCGTACCTGGATCCGTCTCGAAGGGCCCGCCGGCAGCGAGGCGTGGCTCATCGGCTGGCCGCCGGGCACCGGCACCGGCTGGCACGACCACGCCGACTCGGTGGGCGCCTTCCTCGCCGCCCGGGGCACGCTCAAGGAGAACTCCCTCGCGGCCCGCCTCCCGACCGACGGCTGGAAGACCCTGGAGCTGACGGAGGACGTCGACCGCGAACGCCGCCTGACCGCGGGACAGGGCCGCGCGTTCGGCCGCCACCACATCCACGAGGTCCTCAACGAGTCCTCCGAGCGGCACGCGATCTCCGTCCACGCGTACTACCCGCCACTCCCCCGCATCCGCCGCTACAGCCGCTCCGGACAGACGCTGCGGCTGGAGCAGGTGGAACGTCCCGAGGACTGGCAGTGAGCGCGCACGAGACGGACGACACGGCCGCCGCGAGCCGCACCGGCGCCGTCTCCCCCGGCGAGCAGCCCGTGGGGATAGACACCCTGCTGGAACAGACACGCGCCACATACGCGCGCGTGGAGGCCCAGGAGGCGTACGAGGCCGCCCGCGCGGGAGACGCGCTGCTCGTCGACATCCGGTACGCCGCCCTGCGGGAGCGGGACGGGCTGATCCCCGGCGCCTTGGTCGTCGAGCGCAACGAACTGGAGTGGCGCCTCGACCCGCAGGGCAGCCACCGCGCCCCCGAGGCGACCGGACACGACCTGCGCGTCATCGTGATCTGCAACGAGGGCTACGCCTCCAGCCTCGCCGCCGCCTCGCTGCACCGACTCGGGCTGCACCGGGCGACCGACCTGACCGGCGGGTTCCAGGCGTGGAGGGCGGCGGGGCTGCCGGTGACGGGGTAGGAGGGGGCGAAAGCCGAAGGGGTCGGAGGCCGAAAGGGCGGGACGTCGAGGAGGCGGGAGGCCGAAAAGGCCAGCGCGATTCACGCGACAATATGACCGCCCCCCTCCGCCCCGGTCCCGCTACCGCCCTCAGCCTCCCTACTCCCGGGCCGTGACCACCGTCACCGCCCGCACCCGCAGCGCCACTCGCCCCGGCACCGCGGTCGCCACGAGCGCGAGCAGTCCGGCCACGGCGACGACGGTGACGTACGCGAGCGGAGCGACGGCCGGCGCGGCCCGTCCCGTCATCCCGATGCTGAACGCGGTCAGGACGGCGAGGGCGATGCCGCTGCCGAGCGCGGTCGCGAGGAGCAGGGTCGCCAGGGCCTCGGTGCGCAGCATCCGCAGCACCTGACGGCGCGTCGCTCCGGCGAGCCGCAGCAGCGCGAACTCCCGGATCCGCTCGGAGACCGACATGCCGAGCGTGTTGACGACGGCGATGGCGGTGAAGGCCAGGACGAGCCCCATCGCGAGCAGGTTGACCTCGGCGTTCTCCTGCTGCCTGGCCGCCTGGAGCGAGTCCGCCGCGGCCGGGGAAAGAATCCGGAGACCCGGGAACTCACGGAGGGTAGTCGCGAGTTCTCTGTGTGTACGGCTGGTGCTGACGAGGAGGGAGGCGGACAGGGGATTGTCGACATGGCGGGCGACGAGGTCGTGCGCGAGGGTGAGGTCTCCGAAGCCGAGGCCCCTGGAGTAGACGGCGGCGACGGTGAGCGTGGCGGGCGTTCCGTCGCCGAGGGTCAGCTTCAGGGTGGAGCCGAGTGCCAGACCGAGCTGGTCCGCGGCCAGTTCACTGACGGCGACGGTGTCCGGGGCCAGCCGGTCGAGGGAGCCCGCGGTGACATCGGGATCCCAGGTGCGGGCGAGACCGGCCGGAGTGACGCCCTGCGCCGGGTACTTGTCGAGGCCGACCCGGACGGTGGTGCGGACGACCTCGGTCACGGCGTCACCGGGCCCCCGCAGCCGCTCGGCCACCGGGGCGGGGACGCCGGGTCCCGCCGAGTCGACGACCCAGTCGGCGCGCACCCCCGCACGGGCCTCGGCGCGGGCGGCGTCACCGAGGGTGGGCTGGACGAACAGGACGGTGCAGGTCATACCGACGAGCAGGGTGAGAGGGGTGACGACAGAGGCCGTACGGACGGCGTTGCCGCGCAGGTTGGCGGTGGCGAGCCGGCCGCCGTGACCGGTGAGCCGCAGGGGCCCGGCGAGAAGCAGGGTGGCCGCTCTGACGAGGAGCGGGCCGAGGAGGGCGACGGAGGTGGACAGGACGATGACGGCGAGGAAGGTCACGGGCGTCGCGGCGGGCTCGGTGCGCAGCACGCCGAGTACGGCGACGAGAGTGCCGCCACCCGCGAGCAGCAGCAGACCGGCGAGGAGCCGTCCCCACGCGGGCCGGGTGGGTTCGGCCTTCGCCTCGGTGAGCGCCTCGACGGGCCGGATCCGCACCACCCGCCGGGAGGCGATCCGCGCGGCGGCCCAGGCGCCCACCAGAGTCACGGCGGCGGCGACGAGGGGCGGGAAGACGCTGACGGAGTGCTCCAGCGTGGCGGGTACGGCCCCCAGGGCGACGAACCGTCCGTACAGCCATCCCCCCAGCGGCAGCCCGGCGACCGCGCCCACGGCCCCGGCGACCGCCCCGACGAGCAGCGCCTCCCGGCCGAGCAGCCGGCGGATCTGCCCCGAGGTGGCGGCGATCGCCCGCAGCAGGGCGAGTTCCCGGTGCCGCTGCTGCACCGACAGCCCGAAGGTCCCGACGACCACGAGCACGGCGACCAGCAGCGAGGTCCCGCCCATCGCCCCGCCCATGCTGATCAGCTTGACTCGCGCGGCAGCGGCGTCCAGGAACTCGACGGGACCGCGCGCGTCCCCGGCGGCGACCTGCGCGGTGGTGCCGTCCAGGGCCCGCACGACCGCCCGCTTCAGCTCGCCGGGGTCGGTCCCCTCGACGGGGACGACGCCGAACGCGGTGACCTGCCCGGGGTGCGCGGCCAGCCTGCGGGCCTCGCCGGCGGAGAAGAAGAGGGACGTCTGATGGCGTACGCCGGTCGCCGCCGCGATGCCGCTGATCCGGTAGGCGCGCGGAGCCTGCGTCGACTGCACGGTGAGCCGGTCGCCGACCGCCAGCCGCGCCCGCGCCGCGAGGTCGCTGTCGACGACGAGCTCGTCGGCACCCCGGGGCGCGGCCCCGCCGAGGAGGCGGTACGGCGTCAGCCCGGCGGAGGACCAGGCGTGGCCGTAGGAGGGCCGGCCGGGGTCGTTGCCAGGAGTCGACGGGACGGCGAGGAAGGTGAGTTCGGGGACGACGCGGGCCACGCCGGGGACGGCCTCGATCCGCTGCGCCAGTCCCTCGGGGAGCCAGGCTCGCTCGGCGATGGGTTTGGCCTTGTGCTTGACCTTGGTCTTGCCGTGCTTGTGCTGGACGGTGGTCCGGTGGACGTTCTGGTCACCGGAGACCAGGAGGGGGGTCGCCGTGTACCGCTCGGTGCGGATCGTGCCGCGCAGCCCCGTCTCCAGGAGTGTGCCGCAGGCGGTGACGAGCGCGGACGCGCACAGCAGGGCGAGGAAGGCCCCGAGGAAGCCGGCCCTGCGGGCGCGGACCGTCTTCAGGGCGTAACGCAGCATCATGAGGGAGGGCTCTCTCTTCTGTTGTGCGGGGAGTCGACGGCACCCGCCCACACTCGCCCCCGCACACCCGCCCGCGCACTGCGGCGATCCAGCGTCTTCGCGCGGGGGTTACCCCCACCCCGGGGGCAGGAAGGGCTCCGCCCCTTCACCAGCCCTGGCCGGAGACCGGCCGTTCCATGGGTACCGGCTGTTTCCGGGCAACACACCGGGCCCGGCCCGGACACGATCGGCGCCCCCGCGCGTCCACCCTGCCCGGAGCCGGTCACTCCGATGCCCCCACCTCGACGGTCACCGGCTCCGGGACCACCGTCCCGGCGCCACGTACCGACCGCCGCCCCCACGACTGCGCTCCCGCCCCAGCAGGACAACGCTCCACCGGTGCCCGGGGGCACGCACTCCCGCCGAGGACCTCGGGACCACAGCGTCCTGCCTCCCGTCGCACCTGCGCCATCCCGAAGCCTTCACCGCCGGACCGGCGGAACGAAAAGCCCCAGTCCCAGACCGACGCGTGCACCGGGCGCCGCGTCGCTCAAAGCTCCCCTGTCCTCAAAGCCCCCCGTCCTCAGAACTCCCCGTCCAGGAACTCGGTCTCCTCCCCCTCTTCCTCCAGCGCCTGCCGGACGACCCTGAGGGCCATGCCCTCGGAGTAGCCCTTGCGGGCGAGCATCCCCGCGAGCCGCCGGACCCGTTTGTCCCGGTCGAGCCCTCTGGTGGCGCGCAGCTTGCGGGCGACGAGTTCCCGGGCGGTCGTCTCCTCCTGCTCGGAGTCGAGCTGGGAGACCGCCTCGTCGATCAGTGTGGAGTCGACGCCCTTGGTGCGCAGTTCCCGGGCCAGAGCACGCCGGGCCAGGCCCCGGCCGTGGTGCCGGGACTCCACCCAGGCCCCCGCGAAGGCGCTGTCGTCGATCAGCCCGACCTCCTCGAACCGGGAGAGCACCTCCTCGGCCGCCTCGTCCGGGATCTCCCGCTTGCGCAGGGCGTCCGCGAGCTGTTTACGGGTGCGCGGGGTCCCGGTGAGCAGGCGCAGACAGATCGCCCGCGCCCGCTCGACCGGGTCCCCTGAAGGCTGCTCCTTCTCGGCCCTCGACGAGTCGGAAACGCCTTCCCCCTCGGCGGACCGCCCGGTGGACGGTTCCCCGAAGCCCTTGCGGCGACGGCCACGCGGACCGCCCCCACCGGTCCTGCCGCGCCCCGCGCGCCCGCCGTGTCCCCCGTCGCCGTCCTCGCCGTCACCCCGAAGAGAGCCGTCGAGCAGGTCGGCGTCGGCGTACGAAGCGCTGCTGCGCCGACCGCGGCCCGGGGAGGAGTCGTCCCCGAGCCCGTCGCCGTCGTACGGACCCCGCGCCGACCGGCCGGCACCGCCTCGCCGCCCCTGGCCGGGCTCGGCCTCCCGCGCTCCCGGGCCCCGGAAGGCGTCGGGGTCGAAGGGGTCGGCCCAGTCGGTTCGTCGTGTCACGGAGGATCAGCTCTTGGCGGCCGCGGCCTTGGTCTTGGCGGCCTTGGCGGCGGGAGCGGGGACCGTCTTGGCGGCGTCGTCCGCGCCGCCGGTCGCGGTGGCGGGCACCGCGGCGTCCGCCGCCGGCTCGGCCGCGCCCGCCTCCGGGCGGACTCCGACGCCCAGCTTGTCCTTGATCTTCTTCTCGATCTCGTCGGCGAGGTCGGGGTTGTCCTTCAGGAAGTTACGGGCGTTCTCCTTGCCCTGGCCGAGCTGGTCGCCCTCGTACGTGTACCAGGCGCCGGCCTTGCGGACGAAGCCGTGCTCCACGCCCATGTCGATCAGGCCGCCCTCGCGGCTGATGCCCTGACCGTAGAGGATGTCGAACTCGGCCTGCTTGAAGGGCGGCGCGACCTTGTTCTTGACGACCTTGACGCGGGTGCGGTTGCCGACCGCCTCGGTGCCGTCCTTCAGGGTCTCGATCCGGCGGATGTCCATCCGCACCGAGGCGTAGAACTTCAGCGCGCGGCCACCGGTCGTGGTCTCCGGGGAGCCGAACATCACGCCGATCTTCTCGCGGAGCTGGTTGATGAAGATGGCGGTGGTCTTGGACTGGTTGAGCGCGCTGGTGATCTTCCGCAGCGCCTGGCTCATCAGCCGGGCCTGGAGGCCGACGTGGCTGTCACCCATCTCGCCCTCGATCTCCGCACGCGGCACGAGCGCGGCGACGGAGTCGATGACGATCAGGTCGAGGGCACCGGAGCGGACCAGCATGTCCACGATCTCCAGGGCCTGTTCGCCGTTGTCGGGCTGGGAGAGGATCAGGTTGTCGACGTCGACGCCGAGCTTGCGCGCGTACTCGGGGTCGAGGGCGTGCTCCGCGTCCACGAAGGCCACCTGACCGCCGGCCCGCTGTGCGTTGGCCACGGCGTGCAGGGTCAGGGTCGTCTTGCCGGAGGACTCCGGCCCGTACACCTCCACCACACGACCACGCGGGATACCGCCGACGCCGAGCGCGACGTCCAGCGCGGTCGATCCCGTGGAGATGACCTCGATGGGTTCGTTCGGCCGCTCGCCCATGCGCATGACCGCGCCCTTGCCGAACTGCCGTTCAATCTGTGCGAGCGCGGCGTCCAACGCCTTCTCGCGGTCCGTGCCTGCCATGGGTTCCACCCGGTTTGCTTGAGTCGATCGCTTCACGTCAAAGACGCTAACGCCTGCCACTGACAACGCGCCTCGACGCCGGTCCAGCCTGTGGATAACTAGGCCACTTACACACCCAAACTCGGGCAAAACAACCCCAGAAATCCCCGCCGAAGGCTCCGCCGGAACCCCCATCAGAATGGATGTTCGATTTTCGTGTCAAGCGCACCACACGGCTCTCCGAGCGTACGACCCCGACCCTCCACACCGATGGCCCCACTCCGCACCGGCAGACACACAACCGCCACGACGCCCCCGGAAACAACAGAACCCCCTGCCGGGGGAAAGCCGCCGACGGCGGAAAGAGGGCGGGCCGGGGGGTGTCCGCCCGCAGCGGCCGGCGCCAACACCCTTCACCCCTCAAGAAACAGCACCGCCGGCCCGAAGACGGACACCCCCCGGCTCGGCACCGACCCACTCCCCCGCCAGGCATCCCCCACGGCGGGGCAGCCGAGAAGCCCTACCCCCGTCCACCCCGCACACGCGCCCACACGCCCTGCACCCGCCCCCGTTCCCGGGGCTCCTCCCGCCTAATCCGCCCCTGCACCCGAGGATCGTCGGTCACGTCGTACCGCTTCACGTACGCCCCCAGGAACGCCTGAAGCGTCGCGACCGCGGGAATGGAGATCAGCGCACCCACAGCCCCCAGCAGCGCCGTACCGGCGATGACGGACCCGAAGGCGACGGCGGGATGGATGTCCACGGTCCGGGACGTCAGCTTCGGCTGCAGCACATAGTTCTCGAACTGCTGGTAGACCACGACGAACACCAGCACCCACAGCGCGTACCAGGGATCGACGGTGAACGCGATCAGCATGGGCAGCGCCCCCGCGAGATACGTCCCGAGCGTCGGGATGAACTGCGAGACGACACCGACCCACAGCCCCAGCACGGGCGCGTAGGGGATGCCGAGGACCTGGAGCAGGATGTAGTGCGCGATCCCGGAGATCAGCGCCATCAGCCCGCGCGAGTACAGGTACCCCCCGGTCTTGTCGACGGCGATCTCCCACGCGCGCAGCACCTCGGCCTGCTTGGCGGGCGGCAGCACGGAGCACAGCCCCCGCCGCAGCCGCGGCCCGTCGGCGGCGAAGTAGAACGAGAACAGGGCGATGGTCAGCAGCTGGAAGAGCCCGCCGAGGACCTGCGCGGACACGTCGAGCACCCCGGCGGCACTGTTCTGCGCGTACTTCTTGAGCCACTCGGAGTGCAGCAGCCCTTCCTGGATGTCGACCCGTTTCAGCTCGGTGTGGAACGAGGTGTTGATCCAGTGGATGACGGAGTCCAGGTACTCGGGGAACCCGTCGACCATCTTGACGATCTGCCCGGCGAGCATCGACCCGAGGAGCGTGATGAACCCGGCGACGGCGATCAGCAGCCCGAAGAAGACCAGGAACGTCGCGAGGCCCCGCCGCATCCCGTAGGACGCCATCCAGCTCACCGCGGGTTCGACGGCGAGCGCCAGGAAGAACGCGATGAGGATGTTGATCAGCAGCCCGAGCAGTTCGTGGAACGCCCACGTGCCCAGCTGGAACACGCCGACGAGCGCCAGCGCGAGCACCATCGCGCGCGGCAGCCACCGCGGCATGCGCTCCCCGCGCGCGGGGCCGCTGTCGGCCGGCGGTGCTCCGGACGGCGGCGCCGCCGCGCCGGACGACGATGTCTGCGGGGCGAGCTGCCCGGTCTCCTCAGTCGGTGCCACGCCCCAAGTCTCGCCCACGCCACCGACATTCCGGCACCCGCCCGCGATCTCCGCCGCGGATCACCGCTTCTCGTGCGGAACGTTCATCACCGCGCACACCACCCGCCAGACGTCCTTCGCCTCCCAGCCGTCGGTCAGCGCCTCGTGCACCGTCCGCCCGCCCAGCTCCGTCATCACGTGATCGCGCGCGAAGGTCTCGGAGTACCCCGTACCGAAGTGCTCCGCCATCCGCTCCCAGAAGACCGTCAACCGCATGCCCCCAGTATCCCGCCCCTCGGGTACACCCTGGCCGTACGTCCCCCCGGACGCCGTTCTCCGCCCTACGGTCGGCGACATGCCCGAACCAGGAGCCTCCCCTCTGCCCCAGACGCCCTCGGCGCGCTCCCCGCTCGCGCGCGCGGAGCGCTTCGTCTGGCTCAACGCGCGCGTGCTGGAGCAGCGTCTCTTCGCCCACCACTTCCTGGCCGCCTCCGCCGACCTCGCGGAGACCGCGCTCGACGCCTACCGCACCGCGGACGGCGGGTACGGCCACGCCCTGGAGCCCGATCTGCGCGGGCCCGTGGGCCAGCCCGCGCACGCGGTGTACGCGCTGCGCGTCCTGGACGCGCTGGGGCGCTGCGGCGGACGGCGGGTGGAGCAGCTGTGCCGCCACCTGACGTCGGTCTCGACCGCCGACGGCGCCCTCCCGGCGGTCCTGCCCGCCCAGCGCGGCTACCCGGCCGCGCCGTCCGCGCCGATCGCGGACGCCCCGACCGGCGAGCTGCTGACCACCGGCCCCGTCACGGGCCTCCTGCACCGCAACGACGTGTGGCACGCCTGGCTGTTCCGGGCCACCGACTTCTGCTGGCACGCGCTGGAGTCCCTGCGGACCCCGCATCCGTACGAGGTGCGGGCCGCCGTCACCTTCCTGGACTCCGTCCCCGACCGCGCCCGCGCGCAGGCCGCCGCCGACCGGCTGGGCCGCCTGGTGCGCGACCAGCACCTGGCCGTCCTGTCCCCGGACCGCCCGGAGCACTCCCCCGCGGCCGACGGCCACGCGCCCGCCGAGCACCACTTCCCCCACGACTTCGCCCCCTCCCCGCACTCCCTCGCGCGCGCGTGGTTCACCGACGCCGAGATGGCCCGTTCCCTGGACCTCCTGGCGGCCGACCAGCGGCCCGACGGCGGCTGGCCGACCCGCCGGCCGCCCTGGACCCCCTCAGCGGCCCTGGAGGCCCGCTCGATGGCGACGATCGAGGCCCTGCGCACCCTGAGGTCGTACGGCCGCCCCCTCGCCTGAACCCCGCCTCGCAGCCTCGAATCCCCAGGTCAGCGCGTTTGTCAGTGGCGAGGTGCAGGATGGACGCATGGTCAGTTCCGCACACCGAGCCCTGGACGGCTTCTCCCCCGCGACCCGCGGCTGGTTCACGGGGGCGTTCTCGGCGCCCACCGCGGCCCAGGCGGGCGCGTGGCGGGCCATCCGGGAGGGTTCGGACGTGCTGGTGGTCGCCCCGACGGGCTCGGGCAAGACCCTGGCCGCGTTCCTGGCGGCGCTGGACGGCCTGGCGTCCACGCCCCCGCCGGCGGACCCGAGGAAGCGCTGCCGGGTGCTGTACGTCTCCCCGCTGAAGGCGCTCGCCGTGGACGTGGAGCGCAACCTCCGCAGCCCTCTGACCGGCATCCGCCAGGAATCCGTACGGCTCGGCCTGCCCGAGCCGGAGGTCAAGGTCGGCATCCGCTCGGGCGACACCCCGCCCGCGGAGCGCCGGGCCCTGGCGACCCGCCCCCCGGACATCCTGATCACGACCCCGGAGTCCCTGTTCCTGATGCTGACGTCGGCGGCGCGCGACGCGCTGACGGGCGTGGAGACGGTGATCGTGGACGAGGTCCACGCGGTGGCGGGCACGAAGCGCGGCGCGCATCTGGCGCTGACCCTGGAGCGGCTGGACGCCCTGCTCCCGAGGCCGGCCCGCAGGATCGGCCTGTCGGCGACGGTCCGCCCGGTGGACGAGATCGCCCGTTATCTCGCCCCGCGCGGGAAGGCCGAGATCGTCCAGCCGGGGTCGGCGAAGGAGTTCGACCTCTCGGTGGTCGTCCCGGTGGAGGACCTGGGCGAGCTGGGCAGCTCCCCGGTGGACGACGCCAAGGCAGAGCGCCCCTCCATCTGGCCGCATGTGGAGGAGCGGATCGCGGACCTCGTGCAGGCGCACCGCTCGACGATCGTGTTCGCGAACTCGCGGCGCCTCGCGGAGCGCCTGTGCAACCGGCTGAACGAGATCGCCTACGAGCGGGCGACGGGCGAGCCACTGACTGAGCATCACGCGCCGGCCGAGCTGATGGGCGGTTCGGGCGCGGCCCAGGGCGCCCCGCCGGTCATCGCGCGGGCGCACCACGGCTCGGTCTCCAAGGAGCAGCGCGCGCTGGTCGAGGAGGACCTGAAGGCGGGCCGGCTGCCCGCGGTGGTCGCGACGTCCAGCCTCGAACTGGGCATCGACATGGGTGCGGTGGACCTGGTGGTCCAGGTGGAGTCCCCGCCGTCGGTGGCTTCCGGCCTCCAGCGCGTGGGCCGCGCGGGGCACCAGGTGGGCGCGGTGTCGACGGGCGTGGTCTTCCCGAAGTACCGGGGCGACCTGGTGCAGGCGGCGGTGGTCACCGAGCGCATGCGCGAGGGCGCCATCGAGTCCCTGCGGGTGCCCGCCAACCCGCTGGACGTCCTGGCGCAGCAGGTGGTCGCGATGGTGTCGATGGACACCTGGCAGTTCGACGACCTGCTGGCGGCCGTCCGCCGCGCGGCCCCTTTCGCGTCGCTCCCGGAGTCGGCGTTCACGGCGACCCTGGACATGCTGGCCGGCCGCTACCCGTCGGACGCGTTCGCGGAGCTGCGCCCGCGCGTGGTGTGGGACCGCGTGGCGGGGACGATCACGGGCAGGCCGGGCGCCCAGCGCCTCGCCGTCACCTCGGGCGGCACGATCCCCGACCGCGGCCTGTTCGGCGTCTTCCTGGCGGGCTCCGACCCGAAGAAGGGCGGCGGCCGGGTCGGCGAGCTGGACGAGGAGATGGTCTACGAGTCGCGCGTGGGCGACGTCTTCACGCTCGGTACGAGCTCCTGGCGCATCGAGGACATCACCCGCGACCGCGTCCTGGTCTCCCCCGCCCCCGGCGTGCCGGGCCGGCTGCCGTTCTGGAAGGGCGACCAGCTGGGCCGCCCGCTCGAACTGGGGCGCGCGGTGGGCGCGTTCCTGCGCGAGGTCGGCGCGCTGTCGCGGGAGGACGCCCGGCTGCGCCTGCTCGCGGCGGGCCTGGACGCGTGGGCCGCCGACAACGTCCTGTCGTACCTCGCCGAACAGCGCGAGGCATGCGGCCATGTCCCGGACGACCGGACGATCGTCGTGGAGCGCTTCCGGGACGAGCTGGGCGACTGGCGCGTGGTCGTCCACTCCCCGTTCGGCGCCCAGGTGCACGCCCCGTGGGCGCTCGCCCTGGGGGCCCGGCTCGCCGAGCGGTACGGCATGGACGCGCAGGTGATGCACGCGGACGACGGCATCGTCCTGCGCCTGCCGGACGCCGATCTGATGGGCCTGGACCTCCTCGACCGGGAGCCGTCGAAGGCGGGCACCGAATACGACGCCGACCAGGCGCCCGTGGGCGCGCAGGACGTCGTCTTCGACAAGGGCGAGGTCGACCAGGTCGTCACCGACCAGGTCGGCGGGTCGGCGCTGTTCGCGTCCCGGTTCCGGGAGTGCGCGGCCCGCGCTCTGCTGCTGCCGCGCCGCAACCCCGGCCGGCGCACCCCGCTGTGGCAGCAGCGTCAGCGCGCGGCGCAACTGCTCCAGGTGGCGAGCGAGTTCGGGTCGTTCCCGATCGTCCTGGAAGCGGTCCGCGAGTGCCTCCAGGACGTGTTCGACGTCCCCGGGCTCGTCGAGCTGATGGGCGACCTGGAGTCCCGAAAGGTGCGCCTGGTCGAGGTCACCACCCCGGAGCCGTCCCCCTTCGCGCGCAGTCTGCTGTTCGGTTACGTCGCCCAGTTTCTGTACGAGGGGGACTCGCCCCTCGCCGAGCGTCGCGCGGCCGCGCTGTCCCTGGACTCGCGGCTGCTGGCGGAGCTGCTCGGCCAGGCGGAGCTGCGCGAGCTGCTGGACGCCGAGGTGCTGGCCGAGCTGGAGCGCGAGCTCCAGTGGCTGACCGAGGAGCGGCGCCTGAGGGACGCCGAGGGGGTCGCCGACGCGCTGCGTGTCCTCGGCCCGCTCACCGACGCGGATCTCGCGCGGCGTGGCGCCGACCCGCGCTGGGCGCAGGAGCTGGCCGCAGCGCGCCGCGCGATCCGGGTGCGCGTCGCGGGCGTCGGGCACTGGGCGGCGATCGAGGACGCGGGTCGCCTGCGCGACGCCCTGGGCACGGCCCTGCCGGTCGGTGTCCCGGAGGCGTTCACCGAGCCCGTCAAGGACCCCCTGGGCGACCTCCTGGCCCGCCACGCGCGCACGCACGGCCCGTTCACGTCCGCCGCGGCAGCGGCCCGCTTCGGCCTCGGCACGGCCGTCACGGACGGTGCGCTCCAGCGGCTGGCGGCGAGCGGACGCGTCGTCCAGGGGGAGTTCCATCCGGCGGGCATCGGCCAGGAGTGGTGCGACGCGACGGTCCTGCGCCGTCTGCGCCGCCGCTCCCTCGCGGCGCTGCGCCAGGAGCTGGAGCCGGTCCCGCCGGCCGCGCTCGCCCAGTTCCTGCCCCAGTGGCAGCACGTGGGCGCGAGCCACGCCCTGCGGGGCACCGACGGCCTGGTGCGCGCGGTCGAGCAGCTCCAGGGGGCCTCCGTACCCGCCTCGGCGCTGGAGAAGCTGGTCCTGCCCTCGCGCGTGCGGGACTACTCCCCGGCGATGCTCGACGAACTGACCGCCGCCGGGGAGATCGTCTGGGCGGGCGCGGGCTCGCTCCCCGGCAAGGACGGCTGGATCTCCCTCTACCTGGCGGACGCGGCCCCGCTGCTGCTGCCCCCGCCGCACCCCCTGGAGCCGACGGCCCTGCACGAATCGGTCCTCACGGTCCTGTCCGGCGGCTACGGCCTGTTCTTCCGCCAGATCGCCGACCAGGTCCGCGCGACCACCCACCCGGACGTCACCGACCCGCAGCTCGCGGACGCCCTCTGGGACCTCGCCTGGTCCGGCCGCCTCACCAACGACACGCTCACCCCGATGCGCGCGCTGCTCGGCTCGGGCCGTACGGCGGGCTCGACGGCCCATCGCGCGCGGCGTGCGGTCCCGCGCGGGCGCTACGGCTCCCTGACCGCCGCCGCCCGTCCCGCCTCGCGCGGAGGCCCGCCGACCGTGGCCGGCCGCTGGTCCCTCCTCCCGGCCGCCGAGGGCGATCCGACGGTCCGCGCGCACGCGCTGGCCCGCACCCTCCTCGACCGGCACGGCGTGGTGACGCGCGGCGCGGTCGCCGCCGAGGGCGTCGAGGGCGGCTTCTCCGCGACGTACCGCGTGCTGTCGGCCTTCGAGGACAGCGGCCAGGCCCGCCGGGGGTACGTCGTGGAGGGCCTCGGCGCCGCCCAGTTCGCCATGGACGGCGCCGTCGACCGCCTGCGCGCGGTGGCGAACGCCCGCGACCGCGACGAGTCCCTCCCTCCCCCGGCGACCCCGGCCGACTACGGCTTCCCGGCGAGCGCCACCCGCGGCATCAGGCCGACCCCGGACGACGCCCCGACGCCGGGCCACGAGACGCCGTACGGCCACCCCGCGGACCCGGACCACGCGACGCCGGACCACACCACCCCGTACGCCCCCGGCTTCCCCGACCTCGACTGGAGCACCCCCGCCCCCGCCGACGCCCTCGACTTCGCCTCCCCCGACGCCGGCGCCGGCGCTCCCCAGGGCCCCCGGCGCTCGGCCCCGCCGTACGCGCAAGGGCGCCCTCACCGTCGTACACCGCCCTCCCGAGCCGTCGTCCTGGCGGCGGCCGATCCGGCGAACGCGTACGGTGCCGCTCTGTCGTGGCCCGAGCCGCCCACCGGCGCGGGGCACAAGCCGGGGCGGAAGGCGGGGTCCTTGGTGGTGCTGGTCGGCGGGGAGCTGGCGCTGTACATGGAGCGCGGCGGGAAGACGCTGCTGGCGTGGCCGAGCGCACCGGACGACACGCCGACGGACGACCCCCGGCTGCGCGAGGCGGCGCAGGCGCTCGCCGAGGCCGCCCGCGCGGGCTCGCTGGGGACGGTCACCGTGGAGCGGATCAACGGCGCCCAGGCCCTGACGTCCCCTTTCGGCACCCTCCTGGAAGGAGCGGGTTTCATCGCGACCCCACGCGGCCTGCGCCTGCGCGCATGACGGCACGCCCACCCACCCGACGCGCCCCAGCACTCTCACCCCCGAAACCCGCGAAACCCCCGAAAGCGCCCCCATGCCCGAAGGCGACACCGTCTGGCAGACCGCACAACGCCTCCACACGGCCCTCTCCGGCACCCCTCTGACCCGCTCCGACCTCCGCGTCCCCAAGTACGCGACGGTCGATCTCACGGGCCGGACCGTCCTGGACGTCACCCCGCGCGGCAAGCACCTCCTCACGAGGATCGAGGGCGGCCTCACCCTCCACTCGCACCTGCGCATGGAGGGCGCCTGGAAGGTGTACACCGAGGGCGCGCGCTGGACGGGCGGCCCCGGACACCAGATCAGGGCGGTCCTGGGCACGGCGGACCGCACGGCCGTCGGCTACCGCCTGACCGTGCTGAACCTGATCCGCACCGAGCACGAGGACAGCCTCGTCGGCCACCTCGGCCCCGACCTCCTGGGCCCGGACTGGGACGCCGTCCGCGCCCTGGCGAACCTCCTCGCGGACCCGTCCCGCCCCCTCGGCGAGGCCCTGCTCGACCAGCGCAACCTCGCCGGGATCGGCAACATCTACAAGAGCGAGCTCTGCTTCCTGACCGGCGCCACCCCCTGGCTCCCCGTCGGCGCGCTCCCGCCCGACCGCGCCGCCAGACTCCCGACCCTCGCCCACCGCCTCCTGACGGCCAACCGCGCCCGCCCGGTCCGCACGACGACGGGCCGCCCCGGCCAGGACCTGTTCGTGTACGGCCGCGCGGGCCGCCCCTGCCTGCGCTGCGGCACACCCGTCCGCCTCGCCGACCAGGCCGACCGCCCCACGTACTGGTGCCCGAGCTGCCAGAAGGGCCCGCACAATTGACGGACCGTCAGATTTCCTCGTACGGTCGGCGAATGGCCGTGAAGGCGTACGACCTCACCGGGCGCACCGCGTTCGTCACCGGAGCCGCGAGCGGCATCGGCCGCGCCTGCGCGCTCCTCCTCGCGCAGGCGGGAGCGACCGTGCACGCGGCGGACCGGGACGCGCGCGGCCTGGAGGAGACGGCGACGCTCGCCAAGGACGTACGCACCCACCACCTCGACGTCACCGACCGCGCCCAGCTCCACGCGGCCATCGCCTCCTGCGAGCGCCTGGACGTGCTGGCGGCCGTCGCCGGGATCATGCACAGCAGTACGGTCCTGGAGACCCGCGACGAGGACCTGGACCGGGTGTGGGACGTCAACTTCAAGGGCGTGCTGTACGCCTGCCAGGAGGCCGCCGGCCGGATGATCGGACAGGGCTCGGGCGGCAGCATCGTCACGATGGCGTCCGGCGCCGTCGACACCGGGGGCGCCGGGCTGCTCTGCTACGGCGTCACCAAGGCCGCCGTCGTCCAGCTGACGAAGACGCTCGCGACCGAGGCCGGCCCGCACGGCATCCGCGTCAACGCGGTCGCTCCGGGCTGGATCCGCACGCCGATGACCGATCGCCCGGACGCCACGGCCCAGGCCCGTACGGAGGCGTCCATGGCCCGTCTCGCGCCGCTCAAGCGGGTGGGTGAGGCGGAGGACATCGCTCACGCCGTCCTGTACCTGGCCTCGGACGCGTCGGCGTTCATGACGGGGCAGATCCTCAGGCCCAACGGGGGCGTCGCGATGCCGTGGTGACGCCGGCCGCCCGGCCTGCGGCGTAAATCACCACATCCGATAATCACACCCCACCCTCCTGCCCAACGCCCTCGCCCTCACCCCCCGTCACCACCACGCACACCCCGCCAAGCCTCCCGCCACCGCCCCACAGCAACCGCCCCCACCGCCCCCGCCCGCGGCACACAGTGCACCGGCAGCAGACTCAGCCCCCACCCCCCGGCCACGACAGCCCCCTCCACCACCCCCGCCCCCGGCGCGACCGCGAGCCGCACCGCGCCCCACCACCACACCGCCCCGAGCACCACCCGGGCTATCCACCCCACCACACGGCCCCCTACACGTTCTCGGCCTGGAACATCCAGTGATGCTTCTCCAGATCCGCGGTGATCCCGATGAAAATGTCCTGGCTCACGGGATCCGCGTCACCCGTAACCTCCACACGTTCCCTCATACGAGTGATGACCGCCCCCAGCGCATCGACCAGCGCCCCCACCGCGTCGGTGTCCTTCACCCAGCCCTCGGCCACGCCCCCGATTCCGCTGCCGGCGGCGACCGTGGCCGCCCGCCCGTCCGGCGACACGCCGAGCGCGGAGGCCCGCTCGGCGACCGTGTCGGAGTGCAGCCGCGCGACGTCGACGACCTCGTCGAGCTGGAGGTGGACGGACCGGAAGCGCGGCCCCACGACGTTCCAGTGGACCTGTTTGGCGACCAGCGAGAGGTCGATCAGATCGACGAGGGCCCCTTGCAGGGCGCCTCCGACGGTCCGCAGATCGGCGTCGGACAGCGGGCTCTTCACGACGTACATCCGTCAACCTCCGGTACGGGGAGCGGGCTCTCTCAGGGTTCTCGCACGGGCTCTCTCACGATGCCCGCACCCCGGGTACCCGGCAAACGGAACCGCACACGGGCACGCGAAAGCCCCGGCCGGAACACTCCGGCCGGGGCTTCACACGATCACTTCTCCCGCGACAGCGCGGCGGCCACCACCCTCAGGCGGCGACCACGTCCACCGCCTCGGCGGGCGCCTTGATGGTCACCCGCTCCGGAGGCACACCGGCCACCGAAACGGAACCCAGCATCGGACGCACCGGTGCCGGCACGGGCTGACTGGGGGTGGCCGCAGCGGACTGGGCCAGCTCGGCGAGAGCGAGTTCGTCGCTCACTTCCCGCATGAGTTCGGACATCCGTACGTCCAGCGCGTCGCAGATGGCGGACAGCAGTTCGGAGGATGCCTCCTTCTGCCCCCGCTCCACCTCGGAGAGATAGCCGAGCGATACTCGGGCGGACGAGGAGACTTCGCGCAGAGTACGGCCCTGGCGCTGGCGCTGCCGACGCAGCACGTCACCCAGCAGGCGACGGAGCAGAATCATCGGTGGCTCCCTCCTCGGACCGCGTAGCCGCATCCTTCTCGCCCCACCGTACCGCCTAGCGCTGCGGCCGTGCGGGGAGCGATGTCGTGTTCACTCAGGGCTGCAAACATCAAAACCCCCCGTTCTGTTCCGTATCCTGTGCCCGCTCATTCCCGGTCTGTTCGCCCGTAAGCTCCTGGAGGAGCAGTGCGAGTACGCTCCGTACACTCTCTCTACGAATTTCCGCACGGCTGCCGTTCAACCGCAGGGCCTTCACTTTTCCGCCAGAGGCGGAACCGGAACCAGGGCCGAACGGCCCGTCCACCGCGACGAAGACGGTCCCCACGGGCTGTCCGTCCTGCGGGTCGGGGCCCGCGACGCCGGTCGTCGCGATGCCCCAGTCGGCGCCGAGCGCCTTGCGGACGCCGGCCGCCATCTGGGCCGCGACCTGCGGATCCACCGCACCCCGGGCGGCCAGCAGCTCCGCGTCGACCCCCAGCACCGCGCGCTTCACCTCGGTCGCGTACGCCGTCACCGACCCCCGGAACGCCTTCGACGCTCCCGGGACCGAGGTGAGCTCCGCCGCGACCAGGCCACCGGTCAGCGACTCGGCGACGGCCAGCACCTCACCCCTCACCGTCAGTAGTCGCACCACGTCAGTGGCCGTGGAACTCACGCTTCCGTCTCCTCCAGCGCGGCCTTGCGGGCGGCGATTCCCTCGCGCCGCAGCACAATGGCCTGTCTTACGTAGTCCAGCCCCGTCACGACGGTCAGGACGACCGCCCCAGCCATCACCCAGAACCTCAGAGTGGCCAGCCACCCCGTCAGCGCCAGGACGTACATACCGACGGCCACGCCCTGGGTGAGCGTCTTCATCTTCCCCCCGCGGCTCGCGGGGATCACTCCGTACCGGATGACCCAGAAACGAAGGAGCGTCACTCCGAGTTCCCGGCCGAGGATCACGATCGTCACCCACCACGGCAGATCGCCGAGGGCGGACAGACAGATCAGCGCCGCGCCCATGATCGCCTTGTCGGCGATGGGATCGGCGATCTTCCCGAAGTCGGTCACGAGGTCGTACGTGCGCGCGATGTGCCCGTCGAACAGGTCGGTGATCATCGCGACGGCGAACGCGGCCCACGCGAGCGAGCGCCACGCCGGGTCGTACCCACCGTCGGCGAGCATCAGCGCGACGAATCCGGGTACGAGGATCAGCCGCAGCATCGTCAGCAGATTGGCGACGTTCCAGACACTCGCCTGGTTGACAGCGGCGGCCACGATCTTCGCCCCGCGCGGGGCACGCGCGCCCTCGTGAGAACCGGCGCCCACGACTGGAGAGCCGACACCTACGACGCCCCCGGCACCGTCCGCGCCAGATGCCCCGCCGGCCTCCCGGCCCGCCCGCACGGCCGCGTCACCGGAGCCGCCCTCGCCCCCCGCGGCCCGCGAAGCAGCCCCTCCGGACGGCTCGCCCGAGGCGGCGACCGCGAAGGTCCCCCGCCCACCGGTGCTCCCCGCCGCCCCGGAAGCCACAGCCGGCCCACCGGCCCGCGGAGACACACCGGCCGCCCCGACCCCACCGGAGACCTCGGGCCCTCCGGCGACCCCGGAGGAAACCGGCAGCTCGCCGGAGACCGCGGCCCCCGAGGAGACCCCGCCCTCACCGGCGGCCGAAGACAACGAACCCCCCGTCGCCGCCGCGCCCGGAACCACGCCCCGCGAGGAGCCGCCCGCGGCCGACGCCGGAACACCCGTCATCTGCCTGTCTCCTCACTCCACCCGTTCGAGCGCTCCAGCGGCTCGGCCACGAGGTCGACGCCTTCCGTGCCGACCACCTTCGCCTCGACCATACGACCGACCTCCAGGCCCTCGCCGCTCGTGAGGAGCACCTGACCGTCCGTCTCTGGCGCCTGGTGCGCCGCACGGCCGTAGACACCCTCCACCTCGTCGACCGACTCCACAAGGACCCGGACGCTCTCCCCGACGCGCTCCTCCGCGCGCTGGGAGACGAGTTCCTCGGCGAGCCGGGACACGCGCGCGAGGCGCTCGGCGACGAGGTCCTCGGGGAGCTTGTTCTCGTACGTCGCGGCCTCGGTGCCGTCCTCGTCGGAGTACCCGAAGACGCCGATCGCATCCAGCCGCGCGCCCGTCAGGAACCGCTCCAGCTCGGCGAGGTCGTGCTCGGACTCGCCGGGGAAGCCGACGATGAAGTTGGAGCGCACGCCCGCCTGGGGCGCCTTGCTCCGGATGGTGTCGAGCAGTTCGAGGAACCGGTCGGTGTCCCCGAAGCGCCGCATCGCGCGCAGGACGTCCGGCGCGGAGTGCTGGAAGGAGAGGTCGAAGTACGGCACGACCTTGGGCGTCGAGGTCAGTACGTCGATGAGGCCGGGCCGCATCTCGGCGGGCTGGAGGTAGCTGACCCGCACCCGCTCCAGGCCCTCGACCTCGGCCAGCTCCGGCAGCAGCGACTCCAGCAGGCGGATGTCGCCCAGGTCCTTGCCGTACGACGTGTTGTTCTCGGAGACCAGCATGACCTCCTTGACGCCCTGCTCGGCCAGCCACCGCGTCTCATTGAGGACGTCGGAGGGCCGGCGCGAGATGAAGGAGCCCCGGAAGGACGGGATGGCACAGAAGGAGCACCGCCGGTCGCACCCGGACGCGAGCTTGACGGAGGCCACCGGCGCCCCGTCGAGCCGGCGCCGCAGAGGCGCGCGCGGGCCGGAGGCGGGCGCGAGGCCCTCGGGGAGGTCCACGGGCGCGTGCCCCGGCAGGGCCACTCCGGCGGCCGACTCCTGGCGCTCCGCGGGGCTGATCGGCAGCAGCTTGCGCCGGTCACGCGGGGTGTGCGAGGCGTGGATGCCGCCGTTCAGGATGGTCTGGAGGCGGTCGGAAATATCCGCGTAGTCATCGAACCCGAGCACCCCGTCGGCCTCGGGCAGCGCCTCGGCGAGCTCCTTGCCGTACCGCTCGGCCATGCAGCCCACCGCCACGACGGCCTGCGTTCTGCCATGCCCCTTGAGATCGTTGGCCTCCAGCAGGGCATCCACGGAGTCCTTCTTGGCGGCCTCCACGAACCCACAGGTGTTGACAACGGCAACATCCGCTTCATCAGCAGACTCCACGAGCTGCCAGCCGTCCGCCTCCAAACGGCCTGCGAGCTCCTCCGAGTCCACCTCGTTACGGGCGCAGCCAAGGGTGACGAGTGCGACGGTACGGCGTTCAGGCATGGGCTCAAGACTACTTTGTCCCACCGGCAACCTTGGCGCCCGCTCGGATGGGGGTGGGGGTGGCTGTGGCCTGGGGATGTGGTGCGCCGGCGGGTGTGGGGGTCTGCTGGGGGCTGGGGGCGTTGTCACGCAGTTGGTCACGCAAGGGTGGGGGCTTCTTGGCTGGTTGGGTGGGGCATTGACCTGGCGTGAAGGGGCAACTTGTTCGAGCCTGGCCAGACAGCCGACATCCCTTGAGCGCTCGACTGCGGCCTGTGTGCGCCTCAGCCAACGACAGCCAGCCACGATGTCGGGTGCGATGACTGATCAGGCGCGCGTGTGCCTCGCCGCACCCCCACCAGTCTTAGCCACGCCGTCTCACGATTTATCGAGCAGATTGAGTGCTGCGGCGTAGCCCGCTCGACACATGTTTACCTGCGGGCTTAGCTCAGTACAACCACAACTGATCATCGGCGGCTGCGATCTGCGGCCCACCTAAACGATCAATGCCCTGATCCGCTACCCAGCTGTCAGCAGTTGTCGATGTTGGTCATCCTTAGACGCCCCTCCAGGGCCCGAGGACGGCCCGGAAGAGCGCTCACGTGTTGAGAGGGGGGACAACAGCTCCGCAAGGAGGGGCAGTGGTGGCACAGACCCTTGCGCGGTCCCGGGTGCGGGCCGCAGTCCCCAGCGAGCAGGACGTCCCATCTGGCGAACCTCGTACGGGGCCGATCGGTTGCAAGTAAGATCCAGCAGCAGCCGAAAAGTAGACCGGGGGGAACTTGCGAAAATACGGCACTGAGATTGGGCTGACGCTGGTTGTGTCGCCAATGGTTCTCGGTAGACAGCGGGATCTGGAGAAGGCAGATATCCCCAGAGATCCCCCCTGTCACATCTATGTCGTCAGTCAGCTTCCCCGAATCTCGATTCCCCCGGATAGCGTCACCATCGAAGGTGGCACGATATCCGGAGTGGCCAGAAAGCAGAACGAGGGGACCTTCACCTCGATTGATTTCCGCATGGGGTATGAGCGGCCAGACGGATATGGCCCCATATCTTGGGTTAGCGAGTACCCATACGAGGATTTCTCTCTAGTAGATAAGGAAAGCGGGGAGAGGCTCATCTCAGGGAGCGCCTACGTCCTTCTGGCCCACTTGGGTACTGAGCCGCTGTGGCGCACTCACGAGGTTCTTTATGTTGGTCAGGCATTCGGCAAGGCTGGAGAGAGACAGGCATTCGATAGACTCCGAAAGCATGAAACTCTGCAGCGGATTTACTCTGAACAGCGCCCCGACCGTGAAATCTGGCTCTCGCTCTGCGCGATCACAGACGTTGCGACGATGTCAACCATGCACCCCACCGACAACGGAACTGTCAGCGCCGAAGAAGATAAAGATCACATGATCCGAGTCCACCGGCGAGTCATTGATAATCAGCATTTCAATGGTCACGAGGGGGTAGCCATTGCGGAAGCGGGGCTCATTCGCTACTTCCAGCCAAAATATAACAAGATTTTCAAGGACAACTTCCCCGATCCGGACCATGTGTCACTCTCGGAGTGTATGGATCTGGAGATTAATACACTGATCCTTGAGTTGCATGGAATGAATGTCCAAGCTCTTTATGGATCGCCGAGCGTTGAGGCCAACCACCTACACTTCCCTCAGTATCCCCTGTTCGAAGCGGACGGTCGCGCCTCTCTCCTTGATTTCATGAGTGCATTCAGCAAGGGAAAGGAAAACGACTGAGGTCGGTGGAGCGGCTTTGGGCTGGAGCTGCTTTGGGGCGAGTGATCATGGCCCCGTAAGCTTCCGGCGAGTCGGGCAGTCAGTGGACCTGCCCGTAAAGCACGACGTTGGGGCCATGATCTTAGAGGCTCGCCCCAAAGTGGCTGCCTAAAGCCGTAGAGCCGACCGCCCCAGCCACGACGTACCCCTTCTCTGACCTCATGCACGACGTCCCTGCCAATTGGGCGGGCGGGGGCCGTCGGCTGTGCCGAGCGGGGCGTAGACAGGAGCGCGGGCGCAGACGGCGGCCCGCGCCCGCCCGGAGGAGCGAAGCGACGACGGGTGCTTGATGAGGTAGAGAAACCTGTAACAGGTGATCCTCTGGGGGCGTCTGGGGTGGTTGGCCGTCGTTGGTGATCAGACCCTGCTTCGACTGACCCGTGGTGTAGAACCCTGAGTATGGGCAGTGAGCGACAACAACGGATGAAGGAACTCGGGGCACGCCTCCGGGGCCTTCGCATGGAGGCTGGTCTGACGGGTGCCGTGCTGGCGCAACGGGCCGGGGTAGGTCAGCCGACCGTGTCCAAGGTCGAGACCGGCCGGATGGTCCCCAGCCTCGGCGTTCTGAGCCGCCTGTCTCTCGCCCTCGACCTCGACGAGTCGACCACGCGTGAGGTGCGTGACCTCCTGGCCGTCGTGGAAGCCGCGTCGGACGCCCCCGACGTACCCACCTCCGAAGCCCTCACCGGGACCGTCCTCGACAACGCCGTACGGTCCGCCCGCCTGGTCCGCTCGTTCCAGTGCCTCGTCCTCCCCGCCCTCCTCCAAAGCGCCGGCTACTCCCGCCACGTCTTTGAGAGCGCCCCGAACGCCACCCCCGAAACCGTCGGCCGCGCCGTCGCCGACCGCGTGGAACGGCAAAGCCTCCTGTACGAACCGGGCCGCGATTCGGTGTTCGTGCTGACGGAAGGCGTCCTGCGCACCTGGCCCGGTGACCCCTCGCTGATGCTCGCCCAGTTCGACCGCCTCCTGACCGTCGACAGCCTGAGCACAGCTCGAATCGGCGTCATCCCGTGGCGTCGGGCGGTACCCGTGATGCCCCGCCACGGCTTCACCCTGTGCGACCAAAAGGCCGTGGTCGTCGAAACCTTCCGGGGCGAACAGCTCCTCGACGACCCCGCCGACGTCACCACGTACGAGGAAACCTTCACCCGCTTCGAAGCCGCTGCCGTCTTCGGCATCGAGGCGCGCGAGCTGCTGATCCGCATCATGGCGGAGTTTCGGGAACTGGAGTCCCACACCACTCGTTAGAGGAATAATTCCTCAAGATGCCTGGCCTATTGACCGCGCACGGGAATACTCTGCTCCTCGCGACGTCTAGCCCCCTAGACACGAAGGAGTGTTCCCATGCCCAAAATGTGGCACCGGGCCTTCCCCGGCCTGGCCTGGCAGGTAGCGGAAGCCCGTCACTTCGTAGGCGCCCTGCTCGGGGACGAGAACGAAGCTCTGGTCAACGACGCCGTGATCGTCGTCGGCGAACTGGCGGCGAACGCCGTGCGTCACACCCGGAGCGGCTGGTACCGAGGCTGGTTCATCGTGATCGTTCACTTCGACGACGACCTGATCCGCATCGAGGTGGTGGACCAGGGCGGCGACGAGGAACCGCTTCAGCGCAAGGTCACCGGCCCCGCAGAGGAGACCGGCCGGGGGCTGATGATGGTCGCGGCCTGCGCCAAGGACTGGGGCGTCAAGGGTGGGTCCAACGGGCGCCGTGTCTGGGCTGAGCTGCCCCGGAGCGGTGCGTGAGGAATCGCCGCGTCGCCGTGCTCCCCACTCGCCGCCCGGGGAGAGGTGGGTGAGCCCTCGCGGCGTACCTCGGCGGCTGTCCAAGTTCTACGTGGTCGGCGTTCATTCGGGGCGGCGGCTCCCGCCCATTCCGTCTAGGGCCCTAGACTCCTGGTTACTGCTAGGAGGTGAAGCCGTGCCGGACGAATTGCAACGCATCATGGCCATTGACGACCCCTACCGGCTTCTACGGGAAGTCACGGTCCGCCTGTCCGAGGCACAGCAAGAGGTGACCGAACTCGCCCGCCTCCGCCGACGCGTGGTCCAAGACCTCCACGCACAAGGCATGTCGTACGCCCAGATCGCGGCGGAAGCTGGTCTGAGCCGTGGCCGTATTCACCAGATCCGCCACACCGGCCCGGCACCGGAAGGCGCCTTCCTCGGCCGGGGCACAGTCACGGTCGCGACCCCGCTGCGGCGGGACGACGAACGCGGGCGCACGGTCGTCGCCGTGGACGACGTCAGTTCGGGCAAGAGCCTGGAAGACCTGGCACGGTCGTACGACCTCGGTGTCACCTCCGAGCACGTGCCGGTGAGCGGGCACATCGATCTCAACCGTGACGGCCTGGTCGTCGTCTGCGGGCCCCGCATGTCTCAGGAGATGTGGGACATGTACGCCAAAGATCCCGTGCTGAGCTGGAAGAAGGCGGACGACGGCCCCTGGACGGTCGTCGACGGGCGCACCGGCACTGTGTACCGGTCCGGTCAGGACAGTGATCCGGCCCGTCCGTACGACGTCGGATACCTCGGCAGACTCCCCCGCCCCGACGGCAACGGCTCGGTGCTCGCCATCGCCGGTATCCACACGCAAGGGTCCCTCGGCGTCGTCCACCTGCTCTCCTCCGACCTCAACGCCCTGTGGGGACAGGTCGGCGAACAGCGCTTCTCCACTCTTGTGGGAGTCGAGTACGACCCGGAGACCAGCGAACCGCAGTCCGCCGAACTCCTCACGCCCCTCTACCAGCACGACGAGGAAACGGCTGCGTGAGCGTCGCCCTCGCCTCAGTACCTGCCGAACCGGGCCGGGAGAACGAGGACTTTGCGGCCGTCGCCCCCGAAGCCGCCGTTCTCCTCGACGGTGCCGGCGTGGCCGGGGCGGAAACCGGGTGCACGCATGGCGTCGCCTGGTTCTCCGCGACGCTGGGCGGGATGCTCTTGGGCGCCATCACAGCTCACCCCGATGAGCCGTTGGCCGTATGTCTCGCCGACTCGATTCGCGTGGTCCGGTCGCTGCATGGGAGCGGCTGCGACCTGACCCACCGGGCAAGCCCGACCAGTACGGTCGTCGCCGTCCGGGCCCGTGCGGGAGCTCTGGAACACCTCGTTCTCGGTGACTCGTCCCTGCTCCTCACCGACCCCCAGGGCCGCACGACGGTCGTCACTGACCGCCGCCTGGACGACGTCGGCAAGCGCCTGCGGGGACCGGTCGACTCATTGCCCACCGGATCGCCCGAACACGCCACCGCCCTCGCCGAGCACCGCGACGCGCTGACGAAGTTCCGCAACCGGTCCGACGGCTTCTGGATCGCCGGTGTCGACCCGCGAGCGGCGGAACACGCGCTCACCGGGGCCGTACCGCTGGAGTCGCTGGCATCCGTCTCGCTGCTGAGCGACGGCGCTTCCCGCCTCGCCGACCGTTTCCAACTCGCCACCTGGCACGACACGTTGGCCGTCCTCGACTCCTCCGGGCCCGAAGAGCTGATCCGCCGCGTACGGTCCGCAGAGGCCACCGACCCGCACGGTCGACGCTGGCCACGGGGCAAAGCCCAGGACGACGCAACCGCCCTCCACTGGGTCCTGACCTAGGAATCCGCCCCTCACTGTTTACCCCCCTAGACAGTTGCCGGGTCGCCGGCTTACGGTAGTCGTCAACCCCCCTAGACAGTTGAGGGGGTTCGCCTCCCATGCTGTCTAGGGGGGTGGACAGATCGAAACGGCGCCGGCCACCCGGCACCAACCACAGTGAGGTTCACACAATGCGTGTCATCCCCGTAGACGTCTCCGCCGCAACGATGCTGGTCACCAAGCTGCCCGAGGTGAAGGTCCGGGACCGCCAGACCGGTGAGGTCGCCGTGGACCCGGTCACCAACCACCGCCTCATGACGCTGGAGCTGGTGTTCATCGCGGCGGGCGGCTCGGACATGATCAAGGTCACCGTTCCTGAGCCGGGTATCGGTGAGGGCCTGGTGATGGGCGCCCCGGTCGCCCTGTCCGGCCTCATCGCCCGCCCGTGGGAGAGCGAGTTCGCCGGACGGATGCGTCACGGCATCGCGTACCGGGCCGACGCGGTCATGGTCAACCTTCCGGCTCCGGCAAAGGGCTGATCGCCATGACCAACTCCGCCTGGACGCTGATCCTGTGCCTGCTGGCGCTCTCCGCGACGCTGGTCCTGCACCGCCGCTTCCCCGTCGCCTTCTGGTGGCTCATCGGGTATCCACTGGTCGCCCTGCGTGTGCTAACCACCTACCGGGCCACCATGGACGCGTGCGGCCTGACGGTCCCCGCCTCCGCCATACGCCGGGCCACGGCTCGGCTGGTCGGGAAGGAAGCGGCCCCGGTCCCGCCGCGTCGTACGTTCCCGCTGCTGACCGGGTCCGGCCTGGTGATGCGGTTGCGCATCGCGACCGGGCAGGCGCCCGAGGACTTCATCGCGTCGTCCGACCGGTTGCGGCACGCCTGGGCCGCGCACGCCGTCCACATCCGCCCGGTCAAGCCGGGGTGGATCGAACTGCGGCTGATCGGCTGGGATGTGCTCGCGGACGTACGGCGTCCCCGTCGGCAGCAGCGGGGCGGGCCGCTCTCTCTGCCGATGGCGCTGCGCGACGACGGCCGCTGGCACGTCCGGGACTTCCGCGCCGTGCCGCATGAACTGATCCTCGGCGCCACGCAGTCCGGCAAGTCGGTCTATCTGCGCAACTTGCTGTACGGCCTCGCCCGGCAACCCGTCGTACTCGTCGGGATCGACTGCAAATGGGGTGTAGAGCTGGCACCGTTCTCGCCTCGGCTGTCCGCCCTCGCCGACACCCCTGAGCGGGCGAACGACCTCCTTGACGTGCTGCTGGAGGAGATGGAGGCGCGTTTCCGGCTGATCGGTATCAAGTCGGGGGCGGACGGTGTCCCGCTCACCTCGGACGTGTGGGGGCTCCCGGAGAAGGTGCGGCCGGTGCCGGTCGTGGTCGTCGTCGACGAGGTGGCGGAACTCTTCCTCGCCGCGAACCGGGACGACGAGAAGCGGCGCGACGCGATGGTCACAAAGATCATTCGTATCGCCCAGCTCGGCCGGGCGGCCGGGATCTACCTGGAGGTGTGCGGCCAGCGCTTCGGCTCCGAACTCGGCAAGGGCGCCACCATGCTCCGGGCCCAGCTCACCGGCCGCGTGTGCCACCGCGTGAACGACGAGTCGTCGGCGAACATGGCTCTGGCCGACATCTCCCCGGAAGCGGCCCTCGCCGCCACCTCCATCCCGGCCGAACGCCCCGGCGTCGCCATCCTCGGAGACTCCTCCGGCGGCTGGTCCCGCGCTCGCTCGCCTCACCTCACGCTCGATGAAGTCGCGGCCGTCTGCCGCGCGACTACGGCCCTTGTGCCGGAGCTGCCCCGCCTCGATGCCTTCCGACCGGCTGTCGCCGTCGGCGTCAAGTCCGCCGGGCCGGTCGCTCCCGTCGCCGCTCGCCCGGTGACCGAGTAGCCAACTCCCCTTTCCCCTGGTCGGCGTGACCTTCTCGCGCCAAGTCCCTACCCCCTCCATGCCCAAAACCCCCAGGAGACCTCCGTGTTCTGCGAGCACTGCGGCGACACCGACGGCGCCGAGACCGGCGTGGACCACGACGAACGCGACTGCCCCTGGTACGACGTCGCCGACGACGAGGACGAGTGACGGCCGTGTCCCGCTCGATCCGCTTCGACGCCGTCCTGATCCAAGCCGTCATCGCCGGGGCCCTGTCCTTCGCCCACCTGCACGACCTGGCCGAAGCCGCCGGACAGACCGGGTGGAAGGCGTGGGCCTACCCGGTCTCGGTCGACCTCCTCTTGGTCGCCGCCTGGCGCAGGATGCGTGATCAGCAGCGCGCCCAACTCCCCTCCGGGGGAGCCCGGTTGTGGTTCCTGGTCGCCCTGGGCGCGTCCCTCAGCGCCAACGTCGCCACCGCCGGACTCCTCGACCTGGACGACGTCCCTGCCTCGCTCCGGATCGTCGTGGCCGGATGGCCTGCCGTCGCGTTCTTCGGCGGGACGCTGCTGGCGCACACGCCTCACGGGCAGGACGTTCCGCCGGCCTCCGCCTCGACCACGCCGGACCTCGACGAAGAGCCCGCTGCCCCGGCCGAGATCGACGCGCCCCGCCTCGAAGAACTCCCGGTGCCACCCGTCCCCGTCGCCTCCCTCCCGCCCGCCCTCGTCGACCGCGTCCGCTCCCTGGCCGAAGAACTCCGCACCGCCACCGGCCACCCCGCCGACCCCGACACCGTCCGCGCCCGCCTCGGCCTCCCGCCATCCATGACGCCCGCCGTCGCCGCCCACCTCACCCCGACCGGAGCCTGACCAATGACGTTCCTCAACTTCAACACCCCCGCCGACTACCTCAACGCGGCCCGCGAGATGGCCGACAGCAACCGCCCCACCCTCGCCCGCCTCCTGGCCGAAGCCGCCGCCGAACTCATCACGGACCCCACCGAGGCGGCCCGCATCCTCGCCGAGTTCCCCGCCCCCACCCTGCGGGAGGACCGGTGACCTCCCACCGCCGCTTCCGCGACGTCCGCCGCATCGGCCCCGTGCAGGTCGCCTCGTACCTCACCCGTGGCCGCAACCGCCACCTCGCCGCCTGCACCGCGCCCCGCTGCGACTTCTCCGCCGAGTACGACAGCCGCGCCGCCGCCGAACTCGCCGCCCGCACCCACCGCTGCCAGCCCTGACAGGAGAACACCGCCGTGAACGTCCCCCTCTGGTTCGCCGTCCTCGCCGTCACGGTGCTCGGCGTCCAGCTCGCCCGCCCGCCGTGGTGGCTCGTCGCCCTGCTCCTCCTGGGCGGCTACCTCATCGCGCACAGCGTCCTCGCCCCCGCCGTCGCCACGCTCCTCGACTGAAGAAGGGACCGCCCTCGTGTTCACCCCGAAGTACCCGAAGCCCGGCACCACCCCCGCCGTCCCCACTCCGGTCACCCCGACCCCGCTCCCGTCCGCCCCGGTCTCCAACCGCCCGGCGGTCCAGCTCACCCCCGGCAGCACGCTCGCCCTCGTCGCTGGCGGCGGCGCCCTGGTCCTCGTCGTCGGCGCGGTCCTGGTCTCCATGCTCCTCGCCGTCGCGATCACCGCCGCGTCCGTCGCCGTCTGCGCTGTCGTCGTCCGCTCAATCCTCAAGGAGCACAAGGCGTGACCCACTCCGCCACCCCGGCGGCCCTGGAACCGGCCGTCCTCGCCGACGTGCTGAGGCTGGCCGGTTCCCCCGGCTTCGACCGCGTCAAAGACCAGATCCGCCGAACGGGCGGCTGCTCCGACCCCATCCACCTGCAAGGCACCACCGTCACCCGCGACCGCGCAACCGGCCAAGTCCTGCACCACTACTCGACCGACGCCGAACCCGGCGGACGCCTCCGGATCGCCTGCGGCAACCGCCGCGCCTCCCGCTGCCCCTCCTGCGCCTGGACCTACGCCGGCGACACCTACCACCTCATCCGCGCGGGCCTCGTCGGAGACCCCGCCAAGGGCACCCCGCACACGATCCGCGACCACCCCCGCGTCTTCGCCACCCTCACCGCCCCGTCCTTCGGCCCGGTCCACAACCGGCCCGGCAACAGGCCCTGCCGCTGCGGCCTCCGCCACCCCGAAGACGCCCCCGAACTCGGCACACCCCTCGACCCCGACACGTACGACTACGCGGGCGCGGTCCTGTGGAACAACCACTCCTCCGACCTGTGGCGCTACTTCACGATCTACCTCCGCCGCGAAATCGCCAAGCGCGCGGGCCTCACGCAGAAAGCCGCCCACGCACAAGCCCGCGTCGCCTTCGGCAAGGTCGCCGAGTACCAGAAGCGCGGGGCAGTCCACTTCCATGCCGTGATCCGCTTCGACGGCCCCGACGGACCGCACGCCACTCCCCCGCACTGGGCCACCCTCGCCCTGCTAACCGACGCCATCCATGCCGCCGCTGCCCGCGTCGCGGTCGACGTCGCCCCGACAGGTGACCAACCCGCCCGCACCTTGCACTGGGGCACCCAGCTCGACGTACAGCCCATCGGCGCCTTCGGCAACGGCGAAGAGATCACCGAACAGGCCGTGGCCTCCTACGTCGCCAAGTACGCCACCAAGGCGGCCGAGACCACCGGCACCGTTGACCGCCGCATCGGCAACAAGGAAGCCCTCATCCTCCTGGCCGTCCCCGACCACCCCGCCCGCCTGATCGCCGCCTGCCTCGACCTCCACCCCCTCTACCCCGGCCGCAAGCTCCGCGACTGGGCCCACATGCTCGGCTTCCGCGGCCACTTCTCCACCAAGTCCCGCCGCTACTCCACCACCCTCGGCGCCCTCCGCCAGACCCGCGCCGACTACCGCGCACGGCAGCAACGCGAAGCCCTCGGCCTCCCCGACCCCGAAGAGCCGACGACCCTCACCCTCGCCCACTGGACCTACGCCGGCCACGGCCACACCCCCGGCGAATCCTGGCTCGCCGCCACCATCCACCGAGACATCCAGCTCAACCGCGAAACCGCCCGCGAGGAACGACACACCCGCTTGGAAGGAGCCACCACATGACCACCCCGCCCCCTACCCTGCTGACCGTCCCGGACGTCATGCTGCGGCTCCAGCTCGGCAAGTCGAAGGTCTACGACCTGATCCGCACCAAGCGCCTGGCGTCCTTCACAGAGGGCCGCGCCCGCCGCATCCCCGAAACCGCCGTACAGGACTACATCCGCACACGGCTTGAGGACGCGGCCTGATGGCGACCCGCCGGAGTCGCGGTGACGGCGGCCTGCACTGGGACGACAAGCGCCAACGCTGGATCGCAACGGCCAGCCTGGGCTTCCTCCCGAACGGCAAGCGAAATGTGAAGCGGGCCAGCGGCAAGACCAAGACAGAAGCCAAGAACAAGCTCAAGAAGGTGCTCCGAGACTACGAAGACGGCCTCGCAATCGCGCCCACCGGCTACACGGTCAAGGACGCGGTGACGGACTGGCTCACGTACGGCCACAGCGGCCTGGCCGCCGGAACAGTCAGAACAGACAAGAGCATGTGCGAGAACCACGTCATCCCAGACCTGGGCGCCCGCAAGCTCCGAGACCTCAGCGCCGACGACGTCGACAAGTGGCTGGCGACCAAAGCAGAGGTACTGAGCACCCGCTCCCTCGAAGTGATCCACTCCTGCCTGAACCGCGCGGTCAAGCGGGCCATGGCGCGCGACAAGGTGAAGCGCAACGTCGTCGAACTGTGCTCGGTCCCCACTGGCCGCCCGGGAAGACCGTCGAAGTCCCTCACCCTGGCTCAGGCGGAAGCGGTACTGAAGGCGGCGGAGGACTCCCCGCACTACGCCTACTTCGTCGTCTCGCTCCTGACCGGTGGCCGCACAGAGGAAATGCGCCCGCTCCGCTGGGACCACGTCGATCTGGAAGGCGACCCGAACGCAGACCCCCCGATCCCGCCCTACATCGCGGTATGGCGCTCGGTCCGCAGCTCTGGCGACACCAAGACCAGAAAGTCCCGCCGCACCCTGGCCCTCCCCAGCCGGGCCGTCGACGCCCTGAAGGTCCAGCGCAAGCGCCAGAAACAACAACGGATCAAGGCTGGCGACAAGTGGAAGGAAACCGGCCTGGTCTTCACATCGACTGTCGGCACGGAGCTGTACGCGATCAGCGTCCGCCGAGAGTTCCGCAAGGTCATCGCCCGCGCGGCAGAGCTGCTGCCCAAGATCGAGCCCTACACCTTCGAGCACGAGACCGAACCCGGCGCCTTCTCCTCCGACCACAGCGCCCACCCCCTCGTGCCGGAGAACTGGACAACCCGAGAGACTCGAACATCCTTCGTCTCGATCCTCTCGGACAAGGGCATCCCCCTCGAAGAGATCTCCCGCCTGGTAGGCCACTCCAGCACCACCGTGACGGAAACGGTGTACCGCAAACAGATCCGCCCAGTGATCCAAACGGGTGCCACCGCCATGGACGAGATCTTCGGAACACCCACTCCCGAGCCCTAGTCACGCACTTAGTCACACAGCAACACCAGAGGGCCCTTACCAACCAAGGTAAGGGCCCTCTGACCTGCCATCCAGCACTCAACCCGGCGAGACCCACCCACGAGCTACTTTGTCCCACCGACAACAGACGCCGACGGGGTTGACCAAGATCACCACCCGCCGGACACCCCTCACCCGGCCTGCGGATCACCCTTCGTATAGGTCAGCCGCTCAACCGCCCCCGGCTTGAAGTCGTTGTCGAGTTTCTTGCCGTTCACCCACAGGTCGATCGCCCCCGCGTCCCCGAGGACGAGGTTGATCTTGCTGCTGTCCTGGAACGTCTTGGACTGACCCTTCTTGAGCAGATCATCGAAGAGCAGCCGGCCGTTGTGGTCCTTGGCGGAGATCCAGCTGCGCCCGTTGGTGGCGCTGACCCGGACGGTCACCTTGTCCTGCGGGGCTGCGGCGATCGCGTCGTCCGAGGGCGCGGGCTGGATGTCGGTGGTGGGCTTGTCGTTCTTCGGCTTGACCGGAGTCGGCGAGGCGGACGGCGCGGGCGTCGTCCCGCTGGCGATCTGATCCTTCCCGTCGCTTTCGCCACCCCCCTTGAAGGCGGTGAAACCGACAAAACCGATCACAGCGACGATCGCGGCGACCATCGCGGCCGTCCAGTTCGGCCCCCTGCGCTCCGGGCGGATACGTTCCGCCTCGAAGAGCGGCGCGGCCGGCGTCGGCGCGGGACGCCCGCCGTGCGAGGCGTCGAAACGGGCGATCAGCGGGGCGGGATCGAGCCGGACGGCGCGGGCCAGCGTACGGATGTGCCCGCGCGCGTAGACGTCGCCGCCGCAGGGCGTGAAGTCGTCCGCCTCGATCGCGTGGACGATGGCGATGCGGATCCGGGTGGCGGTACTGACGTCGTCGACGGTCATACCGGCGGCGATCCGCGCCTGCCGGAGCACATGGCCGATGGAGGGGGCTTCCTCGGAGGAAACGTCTTCGAACGGACGCTCGTCTTCAGGGGAGTTGCCGATGGACACGGGGGCGCCTTTCGAGCGTGTAGCCGCCTGTGCTGGAGATTCAGTTTAGGGGGGGTACAAAAGGGTGGGGCAACCGGGCGGTCGGACTTTGTACGCCATCGGTATGGCATCGGTATGACCGGACACGCCGACGGCGAGACGGTGAGGGCCCAGCATGAGGCCCTTACCTGTCCTTCGCTCAACTGGACGTACGACAAAGGGAAACGGTTGCCCGACGATCTCTAACGGGTGAGTCACGAAGATCGCCGTCCACGCACCCCGCCCGCCCCAGCCGTCCACGCACCCCGCCCAGCCGCCCCGAGGCCCCGGCCGCCCCGACGCACCGGCCCTCACCCGGACCGCCCCGCGGCAGCCCCTGACGCCCCCGCCCCGGCCCGCCGACAGCCGCCCTACCCCCCAACCGCCCCGGCCACTGCACAAACCCCGCCCGAAGCCCCCCGAAGCCCTCCCCGAGCCCTCCCCCTCAGCCCCCTCCCCTGATCACGTCCAGCACCCCGTCCAGCTCCTCCGGCTTCACCAGCACATCCCGAGCCTTGGACCCCTCGCTCGGCCCCACGACCCCCCGCGACTCCATGAGGTCCATCAGCCGCCCGGCCTTCGCGAACCCCACCCGCAGCTTGCGCTGCAGCATGGACGTCGACCCGAACTGCGTGGACACGACCAACTCGGCCGCCTGGCACAGCAGATCCAGATCGTCGCCGATCTCCTCGTCGATCTCCTTCTTCTGCTTCGTCCCGGTGGTGACGTCGTCCCGGAAGACCGGCGCCATCTGGTCCTTGCAGTGCTGGACGACGGCCGCGACCTCGGCCTCGGTGACGAACGCCCCCTGCATACGGACCGGCTTGTTCGCGCCCATCGGCAGGAACAGTCCGTCGCCCTTGCCGATCAGCTTCTCCGCGCCGGGCTGGTCGAGGATGACCCGCGAGTCGGCGAGGGAGGACGTCGCGAACGCGAGCCGGGAGGGCACATTGGCTTTGATCAGACCGGTGACGACGTCGACGGACGGCCGCTGCGTCGCGAGCACCAGGTGGATGCCCGCCGCGCGCGCGAGCTGCGTGATACGCACGATCGAGTCCTCGACGTCCCGGGGCGCGACCATCATCAGGTCGGCCAGCTCGTCGACGATGACCAGCAGGTACGGGTACGGCTTCAGCTCCCGCTCACTGCCCTCGGGCGTCTTGAGCTTGCCCTCGCGGATGGCCTGGTTGAAGTCGTCGATGTGCCGGTACCCGAACGCCGCGAGGTCGTCGTAGCGCAGGTCCATCTCCCGGACGACCCACTGCAGCGCCTCGGCCGCGCGCTTGGGGTTGGTGATGATCGGCGTGATCAGGTGCGGGATGCCCTCGTACGCGGTCAGCTCGACCCGTTTGGGGTCGACGAGCACCATCCGGACGTCCTCGGGGGTCGCCCGGCACATGATCGACGTGATCAGACAGTTGATGCACGAGGACTTACCGGACCCGGTGGCCCCGGCGACGAGGATGTGCGGCATCTTCGCCATGTTCGCCATGACGTACCCGCCCTCGACGTCCTTGCCGAGCGCCACCAGCATCGGATGGTCGTCCTCGGCGGCGTCCGCGAGCCGCAGCACGTCCCCGACGTTGACCATCTCCCGGTCGGTGTTCGGGATCTCGATCCCGACGGCCGACTTCCCGGGGATCGGGCTGATGATCCGTACGTCGGGACTGGCGACGGCGTACGCGATGTTCTTGGTCAGCGCGGTGATCCGCTCGACCTTGACGGCGGGCCCCAGCTCGACCTCGTAGCGCGTGACCGTCGGCCCGCGCGTGAAGCCGGTGACGGCGGCATCGACCTTGAACTCGGTGAAGACGTTCGTCAGGGACGCGACGACGGCGTCGTTGGCCTCGCTGCGGGCCTTGCCGGGGCCACCGCGCTCCAGGAGGTCCAGGGAGGGCAGCGAGTACGTGATGTCCCCGGCGAGCTGGAGCTGCTCCGCGCGCGGGGGCAGGTCGCGCATCTCCTCCGGCGGCGCCTTGGTCAGGTCGGGCACTATCCCCGGCGTGAGCTTCTCCTGCTTGGGCCGCGCCGCCGGCACAGGGGTCGGCCGGGTCGGCTCGCGGTCCCCGACGCTGACGCCCTGCGTGAGGTCGGCGACCAGCGGCGAGGGCGGCATGCCGTGCAGGACGGCACCGTCGAGGTCCGCGGCGGCGGCCGCCGCGATGTCCACGGCGTCCATCTGCCGGTCCCCGGAGGGCTGGGGCACCCCGGGACGCCTGGAGCGCCCGCGACGCCGCGAGAGGGCCGCTTCCTCCGCGTCCTCGGGGTCGTACGCCTCGCCCCCGGCCGTCCGTCGGCGCGGGCGCCCGGGCAGCGCCTCGCGCCACTGCTCGTCGTACCGCTCGTCGTCGTCGGCGTACTCGTCGTCTTCTTCCGGGTCGTGCAGCACCCCCAGCTTGACGCCGAGCAGCCGCAGCCGCTGCGGGATCGCGTTGACCGGGGTGGCCGTGACGACGAGCAGCCCGAAGACCGTCAGCAGCACCAGGAGGGGTACGGCGAGGACCTCCGTCATCGCGAAGGTCAGCGGCGTCGCCGCCGCCCACCCGACGAGCCCGCCGGCGTCCCTTATGGCCTGCATCCCGTCACTGCGCGCGGGCGACCCGCACGCGATGTGCACCTGCCCGAGCACACCGATCAGCAGCGCGGACAGCCCGATGACGATCCGGCCGTTGGCCTCGGGCTTCTCCGGATGCCGCACGAACCGTACGGCGATCACCGCGAGCAGGATCGGCACCAGCAGGTCGAGCCGCCCGAAGGCCCCGGTCACCAGGATCTCGACGAGGTCCCCGACGGGCCCCTTCAGATCGGCCCAGGTCCCCGCCGCGACGATCAGCGCCAGCCCGAACAGCAGCAGCGCGACGCCATCCTTGCGATGCGCCGGGTCGAGGTTCTTCGCACCGTTCCCTATCCCCCGGAACACCGCCCCCACGGCATGCGCGAGCCCCAGCCACAGGGCGCGTACGAGGCGGTAGACACCGCCGGTGGGACTGGGCGCCGGCTTGGGCGGCGCGGCCTTCTTCGCCGCGGCCTTCCTGGCGGGCGCCTTCTTCGCCGGGGCTTTCTTCGCTACGGCCTTCTTCGCCGGAGCCTTCGCGGGAGCCGCGGCCTTCTTCGCGGGCTGCTTCTTGGCTGCGGAGGGACGTGAGGCCATGGTGGTGAGCGTACCGGCGCGAGCAACACAGGACACGTGTGCTTACAGCTTCACCCGTTCGTGTCGCCCCCAACGAACCCCGAAACTGACGCCACGACGAAACCGGTACCCCACAAGCCAGTTGTCTCAGGGGCGGCACGGGTGGGCTGGGGGTCCCCCTGCTCGAAGAGCTTGGGGGAGGCACCCCAGCCGCTCCCCACCCGCCCTCTCAGCCCTGCGAGGGCACCGTAGGCGCACCGCCCCCGGTCCCCGGCTCCAACGCGTCCAGCGCCCGCCGCAACCCCGTCAACTTCCGCTCCAGATGCGCCGCGGTGGCAACCGCAGCCGCATCCGCGGAGTCATCGTCGAGCTGCTTCGACAACGCCTCGGCCTGCTCCTCGACCGCCGCGAGCCGCGCGGACAGCTCCGCGAGCAACCCCGGCGCCTCCTTGCTCCCGTCGGCGCTCGGCCGCCCGTTCCCGTCGAGCTGGAGCCGCAACAGAGCCGCCTGCTCCCGGAGCTGACAGTTCTTCATGTAGAGCTCGACGAAGACCGAGACCTTCGCCCGCAGCACCCACGGATCGAACGGCTTGGAGATGTAGTCCACCGCCCCCGCCGCGTACCCCCGGAACGTGTGGTGCGGTCCGTGGTTGATCGCGGTGAGGAAGATGATCGGGATGTCCCTGGTCCGCTCCCGACGCTTGATGTGCGCGGCCGTCTCGAATCCATCCATTCCCGGCATCTGGACGTCCAGCAGAATGACCGCGAAGTCGTCCGTCAGCAGTGCTTTGAGCGCCTCTTCCCCGGACGATGCCCGCACCAGTGTCTGGTCCAGCGCCGAGAGGATCGCCTCCAGCGCCAGCAGATTCTCCGGCCGGTCATCGACCAGGAGGATCTTGGCCTTCTGCACCATGGCCCGCCCTCCTCGCCCCGGCAGTGCACCGGGCGCCGCCCCTGGGGACGACATCCTTTGCGCCGCCCTTCCTTGTGCCGGTCATGGTAGCCGCACCCCGACCGTCGCCACACCCTGTCACCGCGATGTCACAGTGCACGTAGCAGGAACGTGGCGGGGGACCAGAAGGTTCCCCGAACACCGTCCCGCTGCCCAGCGCCGACCACCCTGAGTCAGCGCGTCACGGCACCTCCACACCCTTTCCGTCACCCTTCCCGCATCCACTGCTCCATCACGGACAGCAGATGGTCGGGGTCCACGGGCTTGGTCACGTAGTCGGACGCGCCGGACTCGATGGCCTTCTCCCGGTCGCCCTTCATCGCCTTCGCGGTGAGCGCGATGATCGGCAGCCCGGAGAACTGCGGCATCCTGCGGATCGCGGACGTCGTGGCGTACCCGTCCATCTCCGGCATCATGATGTCCATCAGGACGACCGCCACGTCGTCGTGCTGCTCCAGCACCTCGATGCCCTCGCGCCCGTTCTCGGCGTACAGCACCGACAGCCCGTGCTGTTCGAGGACGCTGGTGAGCGCGAACACGTTGCGGATGTCGTCGTCGACGATGAGCACCTTGTCGCCGCCGAAGCGGATGTTCACGCGCGCGTGGGCCGTCGCCCGCCCGTTCTCCTCGCCACCCGCCGACCGCCGCCGGCGCCGGAAGAGGGCCGCGGCGCCGTTCTGGGTCTCGTGGTACGACCGGACCTCGGCCGGCGTCTCGATCTCCGGCTCGGCCGGTCCCGTCAGCTCCTTGAGGCCGTTCTCGGAGGCGACCAGGTCACCCGCCTCCAGCGCCGGTACGACCTGCTGGTAGCCCTGCGGAGGCAGCTCGCTCGGCCGCAGCGGCAGGTACAGGGTGAACGTCGAGCCGCGTCCCGGCTCGCTCTGGGCGTAGATCTCGCCGCCGAGCAGCTGCGCGATCTCCCGCGAGATCGACAGCCCGAGCCCTGTCCCCCCGTACTTGCGGCTCGTCGTCCCGTCGGCCTGTTTGAACGCCTCGAAGATCACCCGCATCTTGCTCGCCGCGATCCCGATCCCGGTGTCGGTGACGGAGAACGCGATCATCGGGGCGTCCGCGTCGGTCAGCGAACCGGTCTCCAGCAACTGCTGCCGGATCACGACGGGGACGTCCGCACCGGCGGGCCGGATCACCAGCTCCACGGAGCCGGAGTCGGTGAACTTCACCGCGTTGGACAGCAGGTTGCGCAGCACCTGCAACAGGCGCTGCTCGTCGGTGTGGAGGGTGGCGGGCAGCTCCGGGGAGACCCGTACGGACAGGTCGAGGCCCTTCTCGGCGGTCAGCGGCCGGAAGGTGGCCTCCACGTAGTCCACGAGCTGGACGAGGGCGATGCGCGTCGGGGAGACGTCCATCTTGCCGGCCTCGACCTTCGACAGGTCGAGGATGTCGTTGATGAGCTGGAGCAGGTCGGACCCGGCGCCGTGGATGGTCTCGGCGAACTCGACCTGCTTCGGGGAGAGGTTGCCCTCGGCGTTGTCCGCGAGCAGCTTCGCGAGGATGAGCAGCGAGTTGAGCGGGGTGCGCAGCTCGTGCGACATGTTGGCGAGGAACTCGCTCTTGTACCGCATGGACACGGCGAGTTGCTCGGCGCGCTCCTCCAGGACCTGCCGGGCCTCCTCGATCTCGGTGTTCTTGACCTCGATGTCCCGGTTCTGCCGGGCCAGCAGCTCGGCCTTCTCCCCCAGTTCGGCGTTGGACGCCTGGAGCGCCTTCTGCCGCTGCTCCAGCTCGCCGGAGCGCTCCTGGAGCTGTTCGGTCAGCTCCTGCGACTGCTTGAGCAGCCGCTCGGTCTTGGTGTTGACGGAGATCGTGTTGACGCTCGTCGCGATCATCTCGGCGATCTGGTACAGGAAGTCCTTCTGGATCTGCGTGAACTCCCCGAAGGACGCCAGCTCGATCACCCCGAGTACCTTGCCCTCGAACAGCACCGGCAGGACGATCACCTGCGCGGGCGGCGCCTCCCCGAGGCCCGAGGAGATCTTCAGGTAGCCGCTGGGCGCGTTGGACACGAGGATCGTGCGCTTCTCCAGCGCGGCCGTCCCCACGAGCGCCTCACCGGGCCTGAACGACGTCGGCATGGACCCCATGGAGTAGCCGTACGACCCGAGCATGCGCAGCTCGTACTGGTCGGGCCCGGCGTCGGGGGTCGGCATGCCGAGGAAGAACGCGCCGTGCTGGGCGGCGACCAGCGGCGGCAGCTCGCTCATGATCAGCGAGGCGACGTCGACCTGGTCGCGGCGCCCCTGCAGCAGGGCCGACACACGCGCGAGGTTGCCCTTCAGCCAGTCCTGCTCCTTGTTGGCGATCGTGGTGTCGCGCAGGTTGGCGATCATCTTGTTGATGTAGTCCTGGAGTTCCTGGATCTCACCCGAAGCGTCCACGTCGATCTTGAGGCTGAGGTCGCCCCTGGTCACCGCCGTCGCCACCCGGGACATCGCGCGCACCTGCCGGGTGAGGTTCCCGGCCATCTCGTTGACGGACTCGGTGAGGTCGCGCCACGTCCCGTCGACGTCCCGCACGCGCGCCTGTCCGCCGAGCTGCCCCTCGGTGCCCACCTCGCGCGCGACGCGCGTGACCTCCTCGGCGAACGACGACAGCTGGTCGACCATCGTGTTGATGGTCGTCTTCAGTTCGAGGATCTCCCCGCGCGCGTCGATGTCGATCTTCTTGGTGAGGTCGCCGTTGGCGATGGCCGTCGTCACCATGGCGATGTTGCGGACCTGTCCGGTCAGGTTGGACGCCATCTGGTTCACCGACTCGGTGAGGTCCTTCCAGGTCCCCGACACGCCGGGTACGTTCGCCTGCCCGCCCAGGATGCCGTCCGTACCCACCTCGCGGGCCACGCGCGTGACCTGGTCGGCGAACGAACTCAGCGTCCGCACCATGGTGTTGAAGGTGTCCGCGAGCTGCGCGACCTCGCCGCGCGCCTCGATCGTCACCTGCCGGGTCAGGTCGCCGTTGGCGACGGCGGCGGCGACCTGGGAGATGTTGCGCACCTGGATGGTCAGGTTCTTGGCCATCAGGTTGACGTTGCCGCTGAGGTCCTTCCAGATGCCGGTGACCCCGGGTACGTGCGCCTGCCCGCCCAGGATGCCTTCGGTGCCCACCTCGCGCGCGACGCGGGTCACCTGCTCGGCGAACGAGGAGAGCTGGTCGACCATCGTGTTGACGGTCGTCACCAGTTCGAGGATCTCGCCCTTGGCGTCGACGGTGATCTTCTTCGACAGGTCGCCCTTGGCGACGGCGGTGGTGACCTCGGCGATGTTGCGGAGCTGGGTGGTCAGGTTGTTCGCCATGAAGTTGACGGACTGGGTGAGGTCCTTCCAGGTCCCGGAGACGCCCTGCACCTCCGCCTGCCCGCCGAGGATGCCCTCGGTGCCCACCTCGCGCGCGACGCGGGTCACCTGTTCCGCGAACGACGACAGCTGGTCCACCATCGTGTTCAGCGTGTTCTTCAGCTCCAGGATCTCCCCGCGCGCGTCCACGGTGATCTTCTGGGAGAGGTCACCGCGCGCGACCGCCGTGGCGACCTGCGCGATGTTGCGGACCTGGCCGGTCAGGTTGGACGCCATGCCGTTCACGGAGTCCGTGAGGTCCCGCCACACCCCGGCCACCCCGGGGACCTGTGCCTGCCCGCCGAGCCGCCCGTCGGTGCCCACCTCGCGGGCCACCCGGGTCACCTGCTCGGCGAACGAGGACAGCTGGTCGACCATCGTGTTGATGGTGTCCTTCAGCTCCAGGATCTCCCCGCGCGCGTCCACGTCGATCTTCTGCGACAGGTCACCGCGCGCCACCGCTGTCGTCACCTGAGCGATCTGACGCACCTGAGAGGTCAGATTTCCCGCCATGAAGTTGACGGAATCGGTCAGTTCCTTCCACGTCCCGGACACCCCGTCCACCCGCGCCTGACCGCCGAGCCGCCCCTCCGTGCCCACGTCCCGGGCCACCTTGGTGACCTGGTCCGCGAAGAGCGACAGCTGGTCGACCATCCGGTTCACGGTGTTCTTCAGCTGGAGCATCTCGCCGGAGACGTCGACGGTCACCTTCTGCGACAGATCACCGTTGGCCACGGCCGTCGTCACCTGGGCGATGTTCCGGACCTGACCGGTCAGGTTGCGGAACGCCGTGTTGACGGAGTCCGTGAGGTCCTTCCAGGTACCCGCCGCGTCCGACACCTGCGCCTGACCGCCCAGCTCACCCTCGACGCCGATCTCCCGCGCCACCCGGGTCACCTCGGCACCGAACGCCGAGAGCTGGTCCACCATCCCGTTGACGGTGTTCTTCAGCTCCAGCATCTCGCCGGCCACGTCGACGGTCACCTTCTGCGACAGATCACCGTTGGCCACGGCCGTCGTCACATAGGCGATGTCCCGCACCTGCGTGGTGAGGTTGCGGAACACCGTGTTGACCGAGTCGGTCAGATCCTTCCAGGTCCCCGACACACCGGGTACGTTCGCCTGCCCGCCCAGGCGCCCCTCGGAGCCCGTCTCGTTGGCGACGCGCGTGACCTCGTCCGCGAAGGTCCGCAGGGTCTCCGTCATCTGGTTGATCGTGTCCGCGAGCTGCGCGACCTCCCCGCGCGCGAGGACGGTCACCTTGCGCGACAGGTCGCCGTTGGCGACCGCCGTCGTCACCTCCGAGATCCCGCGCACCTGCGCCGTCAGGTTCCCGGCCATCGTGTTCACGGAGTCGGTGAGCTCTTTCCACACCCCGTCCACGCCGCGCACCTGCGCCTGCCCGCCCAGGATGCCTTCGGTGCCCACCTCGCGGGCCACCCGGGTCACCTCGGAGGAGAACGCCGACAGCCGGTCGACCATCGCGTTGACGGTCTCCTTCAGCTCCAGCATCTCGCCGGCCACATGGACGGTCACCTTGCGCGACAGATCACCGTTGGCCACGGCCGTCGTCACGAGCGCGATGTCACGCACCTGTGCGGTCAAACGGTCCGCCATGGTGTTGACCGATTCGGTCAGATCCTTCCACGAACCGGACATTCCCCGAACCTGCGCCTGCCCGCCGAGCTTCCCCTCGGTGCCCACCTCGCTGGCCACGCGCGTGACCTCGTCGGTGAACGTCGACAGCTGGTCGACCAGGTTGTTGACGACCCGTCCGACCTTGAGGAACTCGCCCCGCAGCGGATGCCCGGCCCCCTCCGGCATGTGCGCGCGCAGCTCCATGCGCGGCGACAGATCGCCCTCCGCGACCGCCGACAGCACCCGGCTGACCTCGGACACCGGCCGCGCCAGATCGTCGACCAGGGAGTTCGAGGCGTCGATGGCAGCCGCCCACGACCCCTCGCAGACGCCCGTCTCCAGCCGCTCGGTGAGCTTGCCCTCGCGCCCCACCACGCGCCGTACCCGCGCCAGTTCACCCGTCAGATGCAGGTTCCGGTCGGCGACCTCGTTGTAGACGGCCGCGATCTCCGACATCACACCGTCGCCGGACACCGTGAGCCGCTTGCGGAAGTTGCCGTCCCGCATGGACACCAGGGCTGCCAGAAGACGGTTCAGGGCGGCCGTGTCCACCACGGTCGTCCCTCCCGCGCGTGAGGCACGCGTCCTGTTCAGGGACGTCCCGCCCTTCGCGCGCGTCTTCGTGCCCCGCGTCGCTGCGCCAGACTCCACTTGTCCCTCCCGCACGGGTCGACCTCTTTCCGGTACCGCTGCCCGATGTAATCAGGCCACAGTGAAGGCTGCTGCCCGACGTACACGGAAGACACCCAGTCTGCCCGGACCTTCACAAGAAGCTTGCCCAGTGTTTCACCCTCACCGAACACGGCCATAACACTTCGGCGGCTGCGCACATCGTCCGCACACTCCGGGTACGGGAAACACGGGCGACCGGCATCCGCGCGGCCCCGGAAGGTCAGTAACCTTGCACACGGCTGTCCAGCCGCGCCGGCCCGACCCGGCCTGGGCGGTGGCACGAGCACGAGCGGGCATCGGAGGGGCGGCCGACGTAATGACCACCGGACTGATTCCCGGGGGACAGCCCCCGGACCCCCGGCCGACCGGCACGCGCCCGCCCCAGCCACGCCACCCGGACGACCGGGAAGCACTGTCCGCCGACGACCGGCCGAGGAGTCCTGTGATCACCGCGCGCGCGGCTGCCAGTTTCGAGCCTGCGGGACGGTCGGTCGCGACCGCCCGCGCGTTCGTCCGCGACACCCTCCAGGGGTGGGGCTTCGCCGACATCGTGGACGACGCCGTCGTCCTCACCAGCGAACTCGTCACCAACGCGGTCATCCACGCGGGCACCCACGCCGACGTCCTGTGCCTGCGCAGCGACGACGGCGTACGCATCGAGGTCGCCGACCGCTACCCGGAGCGCGAGATCCCCCTCCAGGGCGCCCTGCCCGCCATGAGCAACCCCGACCGCGAGGGCGGGCGCGGCCTCCAGCTGTGCGCGGCCATCGCGGGGCGCTGGGGCGTCGAGTACACGCCCACCCACAAGAACGTCTGGTTCCAACTGGCCCTCCCCGAACGGGCCGTCGGCACCCGCTCGGCCGGCCCGTCCCTGCCGGTGGGCCTCCTGCCGCTCACCGACGGCCGGGTCCGCGTCGCCGTCGTCCAGATCGACCGCACAGGCTCGATCTCCGCCTGGAACGAGGACGCCGAGGAGCTCTTCGGCTACCCCTCCGACCAGGTCATCGGCAAACCCCTCACCGACCTCGCCGCCTGGCCGCACACCCCGGGCACCGCGACCGGCATCGCCGAGGCGCTCCAGCTCTCCCGCTGGGAGGGCAGCTACGGCATCCGCGGCTCCGACGGCCGTGTCACCCCCGTCTACGCCTCCCACCTGCGCGTCCGCGACACCGGCGGCGAACCCTCCACGGTCTGTCTCCTGGTCCGCGACCACGAGCGCGCGGTCCTCCAGACCCCGGCCCGCGTCCCGGCCGGCGACGCCGCCGCCTCCTCGGACTCCACGAACGCCGACCCGTTCGAGGTGTTCATCGGCTCCCCCGCGCCGGACGACCTCGACGGCCTCCTCCAGCGCACGGTGGAGCGCGCCCGCGACATGCTCGACGCGGACGCCGCCTTCCTGCTCCTCGCCACGGACGACGAGACGGAGCTGGAGGTACGCGCCTCGACCGGCCTGCCCTCCACCCGCCAGCGCTTCGCCCGCGTCCCCGTCGAGGCGGGCCCCGGCCGCTACGGCTCCGCGCGCATGCCCGCCGTCCACGAGGACCTGACGGCCGTCCCCGGCGCCGTACCGCTGCTCAACGGCACCGGGATGCGCGCGGTCGTCACCGTCCCGCTGAAGGTCGAGGGGCGCCTCACCGGCTCCCTGGGCGTCGCCTCCGAGTCGCCGGGCCGCTACTCCAACGAGGAGGCGCTGCGCCTCCAGTTCGCCGCCGACCGGATCGCCCTCGCCGTCGAGTCCGCGCGTCTCGGTGAGCTGGAGCGGCTGCGCCGAGGCTCGCTCAGCTTCCTCGTCGAGGCGTCCGACCTCCTCGCCGGCACCCTGGACCGCGACCAGACCCTCGCCCTGATGGCCCAGATGACGGTGCCGACGCTGGCGACCTGGTGCGCCGTGTACACGATCGCCGACCAGGCGTCGGACCCGTACCTGTCGTACGTCCTGCACGAGGACGAGGAACTCATCGACGGCATCAAGTCCCTGCTGTCGAAGACCGCGCCGCCCGACCCGGTCCCCACCCCCGGCGCGCGCGTGTGGACCGCCCCCGGGCAGGCCGCCCACGAAGCGGCCCTGCGCAGCTCGATGCGCAGCCTCGGCCTCGCGGGCGGCCCCACGCACCCGGTGTCCTCGGGCATCGGCCCCACCCTCGCCACGGCCTCCGCGGTCGGCGGCGAGACCGTCGTCCTCCCCCTGGTCGCCCGCAACCGCGTCATCGGCATGCTGACCCTCGGCAAACCGACCGACGAACACTTCCGCCAGGAGATCCTGGAACTCGCCGAGGACCTCTCCCGCCGAGCCGCCCTGGCCCTCGACAACGCCCGCCTCTACTCGGAGCGCACGGCCATCAGCCAGGCCCTCCAACGCAGCCTCCTGCCCCCGGGCCTGCCCGAGATCGACGGCGTCGAGGTCGACGTCATCTACCGCGCGGCCGGCGAGGGCAACGAGGTCGGCGGCGACTTCTACGACGTCTTCCCCATCAGCGACGGCGCGTACGGCTTCGCCATCGGCGACGTCTGCGGCACCGGCCCCAACGCCGCCGCCGTCACCGGCCTCGCCCGCCACGCCCTGCGCCTGCTCGCCCGCGAGGGCCTCAGCGGCCCGGCGGTACTGGAGCGCCTCAACTCCGCGATCCTCGACGAGGGTTCCCGCAGCCGCTTCCTGACCCTCCTGTACGGCGAGCTGCGGCCCCAGGAGGACGGCAGCGCCGAGCTGAAGGTCGTGTGCGCCGGCCACCCCCTCCCACTGCGCCTGCGCCAGGACGGCACGGTCGAGCCCGCCGCGGAACCCCAGCCGCTCCTGGGCGTCATCGAGGACCTCGACCTGTACGAGCAGACGGTCACCCTCGACCCGGGCGACGTCCTCCTGTGCGTCACCGACGGCGTCACCGAACGCCGCGAGGGCACCCGCATGCTGGGCGACGACGGCCTCGCCGACGTCCTCACCACCTGCACCGGCCTCACCGCGGGCGCGGTCGCCGCCCGCATCATGCGCGCCGTGGAACGCTTCGCGTCGGACGCCCCCTCGGACGACATGGCCATTCTCGCGATGCGGGTGGCGTGACGGCGGCGAGGTCATGAGGGCATGAGAAAACCCCCTGCCCAGAAAGGCAGGGGGTTTATTTCTGAGCCCCCAAACGGAATCGAACCGTTGACCTTCTCCTTACCATGGAGACGCTCTACCGACTGAGCTATAGGGGCCTTGTCGCCTTTTGGGTCATTTCCCTCGCGGCAACAAGAAGATCGTACCCCGAACGAGCAGGTATTCCCAAACCCGTTCAGTACGCCGGCTGCAACAACCCGCCGAGCGCATTGCACGCTGACACTATGCGCTGCATGTCCCGCTTCGTCAGCGCCGCGTCGACCGGCAGCGCCAGCGTCTGATCGGCGGCCCGCTCGGTCTCCGGCAACGACACGCACCGCCGGAACTCCGGCAGCCGGTGCACCGGCGTCTTCACCGGCACCCGGCAGGCAACTCCCTTGCCCCGCAAGGCCCGCGCGAAGGCGTCCCGGTCCGGCCGCCCGTTCCCCGGCACCCTCACCACGTACTGCTGGTACGTGTGCCCGTCCCCACCGTCCGGCGTCCACACCCCCCGCAGCCGCGCATCCAGATAAGCCGCCCGCTCCCGCCGCTGAGCGACCTCGTCGACGGCCCCTCCCCCGTCCCCCTCCTCCAGCACCAGCAGCCCCCGCCGCGCCCCGACGTCCCGCAACCGCCCCATGTCCGCCGGCCGCCCGAAGCGGTGAACGACAACAACAGCCGCCGTACGGGGAGTTACGACCGACTCGACGGCCAGCGCGTCGAGGCAGTAACTCACCGGGTCCACATCCGCGAACACCGGCATCGCACCCACCCGGGCCACCTCTTCGGCGATCTCGGTGTTCCCGAAGGCCGGCACGACGACCTCGTCACCGAGTCCTACGCCCGCAGCCCTGAGCATTGCTCCAGTACCCATGGTGGGATGGTCGACGCGGAACGTGAACTCGAAGTGACGGAAAACAAAAAAGAGGTAGGCCCTGAACCGAAGTTCAGGGCCTACCTCTAAAAGGAGTTCGGCGGCGTCCTACTCTCCCACAGGGTCCCCCCTGCAGTACCATCGGCGCTGTAAGGCTTAGCTTCCGGGTTCGGAATGTAACCGGGCGTTTCCCTCACGCTATAACCACCGAAACACTATGAAACTGTCCAACCGCACCGCATTTGATCATGCGGGGTTGTTCGTGGTTTCAGAACCAACACAGTGGACGCGAGCAACTGAGGACAAGCCCTCGGCCTATTAGTACCAGTCACCTCCACCCCTTACAGGGCTTCCAGATCTGGCCTATCAACCCAGTCGTCTACTGGGAGCCTTACCCTCTCAAGGAGGTGGGAACACTCA